>JANSXW010000020.1 GCA_024742755.1 bacterium
ATCGCCATTGACCATGCCCTTTTCCGCAGTGCTGCACACTCTGTCGGCAAAGGCTTCATTATAAAAAAGTAAACCTATTACGAATATGAAAGACCGACTCGTAGAGTTAAAAGACCGCCTGGCAAAAGCCGAATTGGGCGGTGGGCAAAAGCGCATTGACAAACAGCACGAAAAGGGCAAACTCACCGCCCGGGAGCGCGTACATTTTCTCCTGGATGAGGGCTCCTTTGAAGAAATTGGTGCCTTTGTCAAGCATCGTTGTACGGATTTTGGCATGGACAAGCAACGGGTGCCGGGTGATGGCGTCGTTACGGGTTACGGCACTATCGACGGCCGCTTGGTGTATGTGTTCTCCCAGGACTTCACCGTTTTTGGAGGCTCCCTCTCTGAAACCCACGCAGAGAAGATTTGCAAGATTATGGATATGGCCATGAAGAACGGCGCGCCCGTCATCGGGCTGAACGACTCCGGCGGTGCCCGTATTCAGGAGGGCGTGCGCTCTCTGGGCGGCTATGCCGACATTTTCTACCGCAATGTGATGGCTTCCGGTGTGGTGCCTCAGATTTCCGCCATTATGGGCCCATGCGCCGGTGGTGCCGTGTACTCTCCGGCCATGACCGACTTTACGATAATGGTGGAAAACACCTCCTATATGTTCGTGACCGGGCCTAACGTGGTCAAGACCGTAACCAATGAAGAGGTGACGGCTGAAGAACTGGGCGGTGCCTCTGCACACTCTACCAAGTCCGGGGTCACGCACCTGACCGCCGCCAACGACATTGACTGCATCGCAAAGATCAAGCGGCTGTTGAGCTACATGCCTCAAAACTGCGAAGATAAGCCAGCCAAATTGCCCTACGAGCTGGGCGATGAGCTGCGGCCTCAGCTTCGGGATATTGTACCCGAAAATACGAATCAGCCCTATGATATCCGCGACGTCGTGAAGGGCGTGGTAGACGAAGGCAGCTTTATGGAAATCCATCCCAACTACGCAGACAACATCGTGGTGGGCTATGCCCGAATCGGTGGGCGCAGCATAGGCGTGGTCGGCAATCAGCCGATGAGCCTGGCGGGTGTGCTGGACGTGGAGAGTTCCAAGAAAGGCGCCCGCTTCGTGCGTACCTGCGATTGCTTCAACATCCCGCTGCTGGTACTGGTGGATGTACCGGGCTTCCTGCCTGGCACCGATCAGGAATGGAATGGAATCATCGTCAATGGTGCGAAGCTGCTGTATGCCTTTAGCGAAGCCACTGTGCCACGAGTGACCCTGATTACCCGCAAGGCCTACGGTGGTGCCTACGACGTGATGAACTCCAAGCACATTGGTGCGGATATGAACTTCGCCTGGCCGTCTTCTGAGATTGCCGTGATGGGGGCAAAAGGCGCTTCCGAGATCATCTTCCGCCGGGAAATCATGGAGGCAGAAGACCCGGAAGCGATGCTGCTGGAAAAAGAAAAAGAATACCAGGAAAAGTTTGCCCACCCGTACCGGGCAGCAAGCCGCGGGTTTATCGATGAGGTCATTGACCCGATCTACACCCGCCGCAAACTGATTAAAGCCTTTACGATGCTGGAGAACAAAGTGGCAAAAATCCCTGCTAAGAAGCACGGTAATATCCCACTCTAAGCCAGCTGTAAGAACTTTTTGATACATTTGCTAACTGCCGGGAGGATTTGAGGCCGCCCGGCAGTTTTGATATGGCAACCACTATTTGTTATTTAGCACTATAAGATGTCGCACAGTCTACCACCGTATACTCTCATTGAAACCCCTGAGGCACTGGAAGACTTCTATCAGGCCCACCGGGACCTGAAATGGATGGGCTTCGATACTGAATTTGTGGGCGAGAAGCGCTTTCGGACCACGCTCTGCCTGATTCAGACCATTTCCGATGCAGGGCTCTACCTGATCGATTCCATTAAGCTGCAGGATGACTTGTGGCCCTTCCTCAGGCTCATTAAGGATGAAGGGATTGAGAAAATCACCCACGCCGGCGACAATGACTACCGGCTCCTTTACAATCTGTATGGCACCCTGCCGAAGAATGTTTTCGACACGCAGATCGCTGCCGGGTTTGCCGGGTACAACTATCCCACTTCCTTTCGCAAGCTGGTGGAGGGAGAGACCGGCCGCCACCTGAAAAAGGGCTATGCGGTAGCCGACTGGGAAAAGCGGCCCTTCGACACCAAAGCCCTGAAGTATGCCCTCGATGATGTCATCCCCCTGCCGGAGCTGCACGAAGCCCTAAAGCGCAAGCTGGAAAAACGGGGGCGCACGCACTGGGCAGCGGAAGAGTTCGCCCACCTGGAAAAAGAATCCTACTACTACAAGGACCCCCACCACGATGCGCTGAACAGCAACATCATGCGCAGCCTGAAAAAGAAAGACCGGGTATTCCTGCTACGGCTTTTTGCCTGGCGCAATGCCACCGCTGAGCGGCGCGATCACTCCAAGGAAATGGTGCTGCCTGCCAAGTACATCAGCCACATCGTGCGCGGCATTGCCTCCGGTGCCAACGCCCTGAAGCAAAACCGCCGCATCCCGGACAAACTGGCCAAAAAGTACGGCGATGAGTTTGAAAGGCTGTACAAAAAAGAGGCGACGCCCGAAGAGCTGGATATTTTGAAGGGGCTACCCTACGAATCTGACACTTCTCCGGAAGAAGATGTGCTCATGGAGCTGCTCTACCATGTGATCAAGTACCGCTGCATTCAGGAGGAGATTTCCATCAATATGGTGGTGCCCCGTCAGATCCTGAAGTCCATCCGGAGCGGGGAGGAAACCGCCCGGGAGGCTATAGGTGACGGCTGGCGCAAGGAGATGCTCGGCGCCTACTTTACCGAGTGGCTGGCTACCGCCAAGGAAATGGATGTGCGGCTGCATGATGACCGGATTGAGCTTTGGCCGCGTTAAAATTCGTCGATATTAGCCTTTATATACTCGGCCCGCTTGAGGATTGCCTCCTGCTGTTCACTGTCCATTTTATTCCAAATCCGGTACATCATGCCGATACGGGGGTTATTGCCTAATTTGTCAGTGTGGCGGTCGTAAAAATCCCAGTAGAGGCTGTTGAAAGGGCAGGCGTCCCTGCCTACTTTCTTCTTACGGTCGTAGGGGCAGTTGGTGCAATGGTCGCTCATTTTGTGCATGTAATTGGCGCTGGAGACGTAGGGCTTGGTGCCAACGATGCCGCCGTCCGCAAACTGGCTCATGCCCCGGGTGTTGGTGATTTCCACCCATTCAATGGCGTCCATATAAATGCCTAGGTACCACTGATCAAGCTCGTCGGGGTCGACCCCAAGGAGGAGGGCGAAGTTGCCAGTGACCATGAGGCGTTGAATGTGATGGGCGTAGGCGTGGTCCAGCGACTGATTGACAGCCGTATGCAGGCATTTCATCTTCGTATCGCCAGTCCAGTACCAGTCGGGTAGGGGGGCCTTGTGTCCGAAGTAGTTCAACTTTGCGTACTCCGGCATTTTGGCCCAGTAGATGCCCCGCATGAATTCCCGCCAGCCGATGATCTGCCGCACAAAACCTTCAATTTGCGAGATGTCGATCTGCTCCTGATGGCCTTCCCAGTACTCGACGCAGGCTTCCACAACCTCCAGGGGCGAAAGCAGCTTGGCGTTCATGGCGAAGGACAATTTGGAATGGAACAGCAGGTAGTCCCGGTCAGTCATCGCATCCTGATAGGTGCCGAACAGGTGGAGGCGGATTTTAGTGAAATGCTCTAAGAGTTCCAGGCTCTCTTTTCGGGTAACCGGCCAGTAGTAGTACGCCGGGTCAATTCTGCCAATCGTTTCCACATCAGCAGCTTTGATCAGCTCCACGATTTCGGTGACATCGCGTTTGAAGTGCAGGGGTTTGGGGATGTCCTGCTTTTTAGGCAGCTTTTTGCGGTTGTCCTGATCGTAGTTCCATTGGCCAGTCAGTGGCGTTTTGCCATCTTCTTCCATCAGGATGTTGTACCGTTTGCGCATATCCCGGTAGAAGGTTTCGAGGAGGTACGTTTTCTTGCCGGCAAAGAAGGATTCCACGTCGTCCCGGGCGGTCAGGAAATGTTCGGTATCCACCGCTCCGGTCTCGATGTCCAACTGCCCGCACAGGCTTTTGAGCTCGTGGTCAAGGCGGTATTCGTCTGGCAGCTGGTACTCAAAACGCTGAATTTGGTACTTTTTGACCAGCGCTTTGATGTTGGCTGTAACCGAATGCTCATTGTTCTCGTCATCTAATGTATAGTACAATACTTCGTGACCGTTCTCCCTCAGGTTCTCTGCGAAGTGGCGCATAGCCAGGAAAAACCCGACGACTTTTTGGATGTGATGGCGGACATAGCCCGTCTCGTTTTTCATTTCTGCCAAAAAGTAGAGGGTACCGGCATCTTTATCTTTGTACCAGGAGTGTTTGTGATTGAGCTGATCACCCAATACAAGCCGGAGCGTGCGGTAAGATTTTGACATATTCAGTTGATGGTGTTCGGGGATGAAACGTGAATCCGGGCACTTGGTTCATCTAAAAAATCGGGCCGTTTAGCCTAAAAAAGCCATTCGCTCCGGTGAATTCCGTTTATTAGTTTCACTATTGGAAAAACGACCTCAAATGAATGTATTACGAATCAACGGGTTGACAAAAAGGTACGGCCGCATCACAGCGGTGGACGAGCTCAGCCTGGAAGTGGAGCAGGGGATGGCTTACGGCATCCTCGGGCCGAACGGGAGCGGGAAAACCACTACCCTGGGCATGGTCCTCGACATTACGCACCCGGACAGCGGCTCCTTTGAATGGTTTGAAGGGCAGTATGGCTCTGATGCCCGCCGCCACGTAGGCGCGCTGCTGGAAACGCCCAACTTCTACCCCTACCTCAACGCCGTCGACAATCTTGGGATCGTAGCCCACATCAAACAGGTAAAAGCGCCCCGGTTTGATGAGCTGCTCAAATTGGTTAACCTTTACGAGCGGCGTTCCTCCAGGTTTCGGACCTACTCACTGGGTATGAAGCAGCGCCTTGCGATCGCCTCTGCCATGGTTGGTGACCCGGAAGTCCTCATTTTTGATGAGCCGACCAACGGGCTGGACCCGCAGGGCATCGCCGAAATCCGCAACACCCTGCAACGGATAGCTGAAACCGGCAAAACCATCATTATGGCCAGCCACATTCTGGATGAGGTGGAGAAGGTTTGTTCCCATGTAGCCATCATCAAAAACGGGCACCTGCTCGCTTCCGGTACGGTAGGCGCGATCATCAGCGATGACTTTCTGGTGGAAGTTGCTGCCGAAGACATGCCCGGGTTGCAGGCCGCTTTCCAAACAGACAGCCGCATCAAAAAAGCAGAACTGCAGGAAGATGGAACCCTGCTTTTACACCTGGAGAATGAAACGCCGGCTGCCGCGATCAACGAATGGGCCTTCAGCAAGGGGCATACCCTTTCCCACCTGCGCATCGTGAAGAAGAGCCTGGAAGCTGAATTTTTGGAAATCACCGCCAATCAATAAACCTCATGTTGTATTTACTCCGACTGGAATGGAAGAAAATCCGGAAGCTGGCCTCTTTCCGGCTCTTTTCGGTTTGTTACCTCATTTTGCTGCCCGCTATTTTACTGACGGGATTGCGGTTTGATGAACTGCCGCCGCCCATTAACTCCAATGAGGTGTTTTTTATGTTCCCTACCGTATGGCAGTACCTGGGCTACATCGGCAACTGGCTGTGCTTCTTTTTCTTTGGCTTCCTGTCTATTGTGGTGGTGACCACGGAACACAGCTACCGCACCATGCGGCAAAATATCATCACCGGGCTGAGCCGGCAGCAGTACTTCCTCAGCAAGTTTTATTTGATTGTCGTGGTGAGCCTGCTGGCCGCGCTGTACTACGCTTTGTGCGGTTTTACCATCGGGTACCTGAACACGGAAGCCATTTACTGGCATAAAGTCTGGCAGCATGCCGATTACATTCCCCGGTACTTCCTGATGTGCTTTGGGTATATGGCCTTCGGGCTCTTTCTGGGCTTTATGATCCGGCGAACCGGGATTGCCCTGTTCCTTTACCTGGCTTACATTATGTTCATTGAGCTTATCCTCAGGTGGGGCGTGCACCTGCAAATCGCAGAGCACCGCAGCATGCACTTTTATCCGATGAATGCGGTAGAGGATTTGGTCTCCCTGCCCTTCATGGAAATGGCCGATGAGTTCACCTCTAAGTATGGCTTTAGCATCTATCTGCAGCCCCTTGAAGCTTCGATTACGGTGCTGGTTTACAGTGGGTTGTTTCTCTACCTGGCCTACTGGCGGGTGACCCGCAGCGATTTGTAGCCGATCACCGGGTATTGATAAGGATAACGCCATTGGCACCGCGCCGGCCGTAGATCGCCGTTTCGGAAGCACTCTTGAGCACTTCTACGGAACGGACGTCCTCAATGCTAACGGTGCTGACCGCATCGCCGTAAGTCCGGCCAACTGGCACACCATCCACAATGAACAACGGATAGGCTTGCCCGCGCAGGGTAATCTGCCCACTCTGAAAGCTGACGCCGGGTTCCCGGATGAGGACATCAGCGAGTGTTTGCGGATTGTCGACGTAGGTGGTGTCCCCTCTGCCCGCGGTGGTTGCAGCCTGCGGGCTTTGGCTGGTTGATGAACAGCCCATCATTGCCATTATCGAAAAGAAAAGAAGGAAAGCAGAAGTTTTCATTTGGGTTTTCTATAGAAAAGGGGTAAAAGTTGAAATGTTCAGCTCAACCGGGCCTAAGGGTTTGATGTTGTGGAGTTCGGGACGTATCTTTGCGGGCTCGAAACGGGAATAACATGAAAACCAAGACCTTAAAGCAAGATAAAGTCAACGTCATCACCCTGGGCTGCTCCAAAAACCTGGTGGATTCTGAGAATATCATCACTCAATTGCGGGGCAATGACTACGAGGTGGTGCACGACAGCAATGACGAGGACGCGAATGTGATCATCGTGAATACCTGTGGCTTTATCGATCTGGCCAAAGAGGAGTCGGTTAATACCATTCTGGACTATGCGGAGATCAAAAAGCAGGGCGGTATCGACAAGCTCTACGTTACGGGCTGCCTTTCTCAGCGCTACAAGGACGACCTGGAGCAGGAAATTCCCGAAGTGGATGCCTACTTTGGCACCCTGGAGCTGCCGGGCCTGCTGGCCAAGCTGAATGCCGACTACAAGCACGAGCTGATTGGGGAGCGCATCACCACCACGCCTCAGCACTATGCTTACCTGAAAATATCTGAAGGCTGCAACCGCACCTGCGCTTTCTGCGCCATCCCCCTGATGCGGGGCAAGCACGTGTCCCGGCCTATCGAGGCACTGGTGGAAGAAGCCAAAAACCTTGCCCGTTTCGGAGTTAAAGAGCTGATGCTCATTGCCCAGGAACTGACCTACTACGGGCTGGATATCTACAAAAAACGCGAGCTGCCCCGCTTGCTGCACGCCCTGGCTGATGTGGAAGGCATTGAGTGGATCCGTCTGCACTACGCCTATCCCAGCAAGTTCCCTACGGAAATTTTCGATGTCATGGCGGAGCGCCCCGAAATCTGCAACTACCTCGATATGCCGTTGCAGCACGCCAACAACGCCGTACTCGACCGCATGCGCCGGCAAATCACCCGGGAAGAAACGGTGGAGCTGGTCCGCACCGCCCGCGCGAAAGTGCCCAACCTGACCCTTCGAACGACCTTGCTCGTAGGCTTCCCCGGCGAGACAGAAGAAGAATTCAAGGACCTCTGCAACTTCGTGGAGGAAATGCAATTCGACCGTTTAGGCGTATTCCAATATTCCCACGAAGAAAGCACCATCGCCTACGACTATGAAGACGATGTGTCTGCCGAGGTCAAAGCCGAGCGTGCCAGCCGGATAATGGAAATCCAACAATCCATTTCCGAAGCCAAAAACCAGGAAAAGGTAGGGCAGACCCTCAAGGTCCTATTTGATCGCAAGGAAGGCGAGTTTTTCGTGGGCCGTACCGAGGGCGACAGCCCAGAGGTGGACAACGAGGTGCTGGTGAAAGCCGCCGAGCACTACGCCCGGGTGGGCGATTTTGCCCAGGTACGTATTACGGAGGCTACGGATTATGATTTGTTTGGTGAAATTGTATAGTGAGCATCGTATTATTCGCACCATATTATTCATTTACGAATAACTATCAGGCTACTTATGGAAGAAAAAACCAGATTAAAAAAAACGTTGGCATGGTTTGAGAATAAAAAGATCATCGTGGTCCTTGCTATCATATTGATCGTGTATTTTACTGTGGCTAAAATTTTAAAGTCTACTAGTGATATCAGGAATTCTGTAAAAGATTTATCTCAATCTCCGAAAACTGAAATAATCACAGAAATAGACGATTTATCTACGAAAGAATCAGTTCAAACCATACAATTAGTTGGTAAGGTACTGGACGATAAAAATAATCCTGTTTCGAATGCTAAAGTAGAGGTCGTTGGCCTTACAGGCGAAGATGATTTCACCGATGCCAGTGGAAACTTCCTACTTCATTCTACATACTCAGAAAATAGAGGCGAGCTTGAGTTGATGGTTTCTAAGAAGCATTATCAATCGCTTATTCAAAAAATAGAGACCTTTTCAGACTCTGAAGTGAACCTCGGAAGGCTTTATCTTTCCAAAGTTTCAATACCTAAAGAGAATAAAAAAAAGGAACCAGCTTCTTATTCATCGAAGGAGAAAGAAGGATCTAATGTAGAATTTAAAGAAAACACCTTTAATGGGGCTGTAATCAACAATCCGACCGGTCCAATAGAAATTAATAGTACCATTAACACTAGACCTGATACTATCAATAATGAATAAGTACTTTTTTACTTCTTTTATTTTGGTGAATTTTGTCATAAAAGGGTTCAACCAAGATATATGTTCTGTTTATCACGAAGCAGTTGAAATTAGTAATTCTAATTTCAATGGTACTGTTATTATTGACCCCAAGGGGCCCATTAATATTCACGTAGAATATGTTTCTCCAACAGAAGACGTAAAATACAAAATGGAAACCTTCGCCTATTTATTGGGGATTAATAAGGATGCAAATTTTGTGAAGCTTACGGATCAGGAAAAAGAGGAATATATCTTACGGAAAATGAAAGCATTTAGTGACCGGCAGGATATCCTAAATAGAGAAAAAAAGGGGATTGCACTCGCCAGAGAAGAGTTGAAAAATGCAGAAAAAGAGTTGCGCAATAAGTTGTCCAAACAGAAGGAGGAACTGGCCAACATGGTAGATCAAGCAAGGAACCAACCTTTATCTACAGTACTAAAAGAGAAGCTAACTGAGCTGGAAACTCAAACTAATCAAATCATTACTTCGACTGAAAATTGCTTGCTTAATGATTTTGAACCCGTCTCTATTAAGGATATAGAAACAGGAGAAATTGTTTATGCTTTTTCACTGGAAGCGATAAAAAACGACCCCAATTATGTATTTATAGATGATTATTCAGAGGGTTTTGCAAGGGTCAAGCGTAATAATAAGTTCGGATTTTATAATGCTGAAGGAAAGCTGATTATACCGTTTAAATATGATTATGCTGGATCATTTGGTGAAGGCAAGGCAATAGTAAAAAACCTAGGCAAATGGTTTTTCATTAATTCTAAGGGTGAAAACATACTTGAACTACCCAAAAAGTTCCAGTATGTCGATGGAATAGAGCGTATCTTTCCCAAAGTTTACAAATGCACCTCTTCAGGAAAAACTTTTTACCTCCATCTCAACGATGGCGATCAGTTTTTGAAGATTGAAGATATAAGGGAGTTGTCAGATTCTGGTATTTCCAGGTTTACTGTCCTAGAAAACTATAGAAGTAAATACGGTATTCTCAATGACCAGGGACGTATAGTGCTACCTGCTACGTATGATAAAATTCATCCTTATCAAGAGGGATTATATACCATCCAGGAAAATACAAAATACGGGGTGGTAAATGAGAAGGGAGTTATTATCGTTCCGGTAAAATACCAAAAAATAGACAGGTATTCGAAATTCGAAGAACATGGAATAATAGAAGCTGAAATCGAGCGGTACACCTGGGACGTATACAGTGCAACTGGGAAGTTGATCATTTCTCATGGGGAATACTCTTCTTATCAATTGCTCGATGACTTTATTAGAGTTAATCGCAAGGGAAATTATGGGGTGTTAGATTTGCAGGGAGAACAGGTACTTCCATGCGAGTACGCATCTATTGTGTATGAAAGCTACCCAAAGCAGTTTATAGCAGAGGCAAAGGGGCACTACGGAGTACTCGATACTCAAGGAAACATCATCATACCATTCAAATATACTTATATAGAAAAATTTTATATCAAGAATTATAGAGTTCGGGAAAAAAGTGGGGAAGCAGGAATAATTTCTTCGGAAGGAAAAATTATTGTACCGGTCCAATTCTCTGATATTGAAATGATGGATTTTTTGATCAAAGCCCGTTTAGACCAAAAATACTTTTTTTACAATCTGTCAGGTGAGGAATTACTATCTAATCAGGAGGGTGCTCCTGAATTATTCATTGCTTCTCCGGATCAAGGGAGAATACATCGATTTGGTGACACGTATTTTAGGAGGAATCAGAACGATTTCTATTTTTTAACTCTCCAAAAAGGTTATGATTCGCAGATATATTTACTGAAGAATAAAGAAGCGAGATTCATTCTTGTCGGAACAGATATTGCATTCAACTATAAGCTTTTGAAGCAATTAGATGTAGGTGTCTATTATTTATATGACTATGGCAATAACGGAATAATACTCTTTGACTCAACAATCAGTAAAGCTTACCATGACATAAGACCTGAGAACATTAAAGTGGACAAAAATCGAAATATTATTATCAATGGTGCCAGAGAAGAATACCGCTCCGGATATAGTAATTTTGTACTCAATGCAAAGCTTGAAAAAATCACAGAAGGGGCTTATGGTGAAATTCATCCATGTCCTAACGGAATGTACCTGGTAGAAAATAGATGGTATGTTTCTGGCAAAGGGAAATCTTATTCTACCATGGATTATCTGGATAAGAATGGACAGAGAATCACCAATGAACGTTTCGAATTTGCCGAGCCGTTTGATGTCAGTAATACTGCCATTGTCGGGAATTCAAATAAAAAATATGGTGTCATAGACCAGTACGGAGCTGAAATCGTCATTCTTAATTTTGATGAAGTAATAAGGATAAAGAATGGTTTCTTGCTTAAATACCAGGATTACAAAACCTTTAAAGTCGACCTTAAAGGAAAATGTATGGGAGCAGACTGTAATGAATACAGTAATATTGTCAAGGTCTACCATAGTCAAGATTAAGGACTTATTCGGATTTTTGATAACCGTACCCTTTTTGCAGCTAGCTGCAAGAAAGAAATCCGGGTAAGTTCTTTGACATATTGAGAAAATGAATAAGGAAGAGGAAATTAGTGGTTTCCCAGATCACAATCCCTCCTCCTTATGAGCTGAAGCCTTTACAAAGATACACTGAATTTCCTTCGCAGGCGCTCTGCATTAGAAGTTAAAGGCAACCACCTGCGCCGGCTGAAGGTCTTGGCGAGCATGGTCAACTCATGTAGAAGGTCCACGAGCTACAGCCTTTTGGGCATAAGCACTGCTTGCCGTTCAGATAGCAGGCAAGCTGAAAGCCGGGTCAAGCAAGCCAAACGTTGGCTGTGCAGCAAATGGACAGACTGGGAGACCTTCTTCGCTCCCTGTAGACTTGCGAAAAATAAGACAGTTTAAAAATTCACTAACTTTAAGACTATGTTTGGAGGACCTTTATGTTGCAAATCAGCGCTTTGTGAACCATGGCGTCCGGTTTTTTCGGTCACTTAGCCCGCTAAACTCCCTTCAAAACCGTTAGCCAGAACCATAAATCACTGATTTTTAAAAGTAAATCACCTCCAAACATAGGCTAAGCTGTTATGAAGAAAACAAAGTTTACAGAGAGCACTCCATCAATCGATATTATTGTCCCATTCCTTAATTATAAGAAAACTTGTCTTGATTTTTATTTTTTCATTTATGGTTTTTGTAAGATTAATTAAGTATTTGTTGTAATCTTACAAAAGAATTGATTGTTAAGCCGTGTTTTTCTCTCTGTGCTGATTTTTCTGGAATCCACTCAAGGTGGTAACCTTTCCTATCCAAACAAAATATAGTATCAAGTTTACTTTGCTAATTTTTCCTTCTGGGGTCTTTTAGCAAGATAAGAGCTTTATTGTCAGTAGGTTGACTCGCGCTTATTCTGTCCAACTTTAAGAGATAGAATGAAGAAAAATAATAAAAAAGACGAGATGGATATAAATCCTATGCAAAGGGGCAGATTGAAAATCTTACTGATGAGTGAGCAGGTTACAACAGTTGAAAAAACTGTAAAGATTTTATCAACCATCTCCCATGTAGAGGTATGTACTTTTTCACAACTATCTCGGGACTCTGAAACAGCGTACGATTTAGTTATCATCGCAGGCGATAAGGGGCTTGAGGTTCTATCTGCCCTGCGGCATCAGAATCAGATTCAAAGGCCTGTAATTCTTTACGGTAGCCAATTGTCCCCGATCGACAGAGTCAGAGCGAGGGAGCTTGGGGTGATTAGCATGGTTGACCCTTCTGAAAAGGAAGGAGAGCTTTATGCAACGATAAGGAATACTATAAAATTTGGCATCAGCCGTATAAATGCAGAGCGAACAGCCTTCGAAAAAGAAATAATTAGCGTGCTAAAAACTTTATACGCACAAAATCCTGGTTTAAGGGTAGAGGACCTGTGCAAACAAATGCAATTGAGCTCCTCTACGCTATACAGGAAGGTCAAAGAAGCCTTCCACGAATCTCCCAACCGCTTGATTACAGTATTCAGGATGGAATGCGCGCTGGAATTACTAAAAGAAGAGAGCCTGAATATTAGCCAGATTGCCTATACCTGCGGCTTTTCAAGCGCTACTTACTTTACCAGAGTCTTCAAGCAATTTTATGGAGTGACTCCCGGTCAGTATCGGAAAGATAAATCTTTAAGTGCGCAGATTGTGCGAATATTTGAATGATAACTTCTATTTGAGCAAACAGATTAAGCTTAGTTTTACATCAGCAAATTATAATAACTACGATCTCATGGATAACGTTAGCCTGCAAAAGCCTTGCCTGTTATACCTCTTTAAAGCAATTCCAATTTCTGTGGAAGGCATCAGAGGCATCTTAACCCTTCTCTTTTTACTTCTTATAGTTATATCGGCAGCAGCTCAGGCACCTCAAAAGTTCAGCTGTCAGGGGGTTGTAAGGGATCCAGGTGACAACCTGATCGCAAACACAACGATTGGCATTCAAATCACCATTCGGCAGGGCACTGTAACCGGCGCAAATGTTTTTAGAGAAACCCACAGTACAGTAACCAACGGTGCCGGGTTATTTGCTATTGAGATTGGCACAGGGCAAACTGTAAATGGAAGCCTTTCAGCTATCAATTGGGAAATGGGGCCATTCTTTATCGAGCAATCCATCGATCTTTCAGGAGGCAATAACTACAATCTGAATAGTACAACTGAACTACTAAGTGTACCCTATGCCCTGTACGCAAGGACCGTAGACCGCGCTGCACAGGTAGCTGTTGCCGATACTGCTATTGGTGTAAGTAATGCCGGGCTGCTAGGCTTATCTATAGGGACCGTTATGCTATTTGCAGGGGATGGTTCTACTGTTCCAACTGGCTGGCTGCTGTGTGATGGCGCTTCTTATAACCAAAATACTTATGCTGCCTTATTTAATCTGGTTGGAACCAACTACGGGCCCGCACCGGCTGGAGAATTCCGGGTGCCTGACTTGAGAGGCCGAGGCCCTATGGGGTTTGATGGCAGCCAAACGGAGTTTGCTTCATTGGGGCAAACAGGTGGAAGTAAAGCCCATACCCTCACCATCAACGAAATGCCTTCCCATAACCACGGCGGTGCTCAGTTGGATGGCAGCCATGACCACGATGTTGGCACCAGAGGGTTTCTAAGTGATGCGGTGCTTGCCGGGAAAACCTTTGCCCCCGGGGGGAATGGGTCAAATAGTGGCTTCCAGTTTACCAAATCGGCAGGTAATCATAGACATTCGATCTCCTCACAAGGTGGGGGGGCTGCCCACAACAATCTCCAACCATATTACACGATTAACTATATCATCAAAGCGAATTAGCTGATTCTGCTTCTTCTAGTAGTTCAATTAGAAGTTTAGGTGATTAAACGCCAGTTGCTACATGGATAATAAAATCTCAATTGTAAGCAGTTTTCTACTCCCCTTTTACCGGTTTTTAACAGTAACAGGAGGAAGCAAAAAGCTTTACAGGTATTTTGTCACAATTTTCATCCTGATGCTTGCCTTCGGGGCTCTAATAGCTCAGGCACCTGAAAGGATTGGTCATCAATCTGTCCTTAGAGATTTGGACAATAGCCCGATCGCCAATCAGTCTGTTGGTGTGCAGATTACCATTTTGCAAGGGGAGGCAAATGGAGCCAATATGTACAGGGAAACGCACTCCTTAAGCACAAACGCAATTGGTTTGCTAAGCCTTGAAATCGGTACTGGTACTGTTCTGAATGGTAGTTTGTCAGCTATTGACTGGGCAGCTGGCCCTTTTTTCGTGGAGCAGGCAATTGACCCTGCCGGAGGCATCAACTA
Organism: bacterium; assembly: GCA_024742755.1. GTDB lineage: Bacteria > Bacteroidota > Bacteroidia > Chitinophagales > Saprospiraceae > Phaeodactylibacter. The sequence continues at coordinate 14,657 of JANSXW010000020.1, forward strand.
TACCATAAATCAAACGACTCAGTTACTAAGTGTGCCGTTTGCCCTTTATGCCAATACTGCGGGAAGGGCCAACTCAGCTGCACTGGCAGAGGAGGCATCTACTATCCTTAATGCTGATCAATTCGAGGCTCCGGTCGGAGCCATAGCACCCTTTCCTGCTGCAGCGGGTAATGTGCCGAATGGATGGTTGCTCTGTGACGGCGCCTCCTACGATGCCACATTTTATCCAGCACTCTTTGCCGTAATTGGAACTACTTACGGTGCTGAGCCTAACAATCGGTTTTTAGTACCCGACTTGAGAGGGCGTACACCTATGGGTGCGGACCCTGGTCAAACAGAATTCGCTTCCCTTGGTCAAACGGGCGGGGCAAAGACTCATACTTTAACCGTTGCTCAGATGCCTAGCCATAACCATAGTGGTTTTACAGGGTTTGCGGGCACACATATTCATGGCTATGGCACCAGAGATTTCTTGATAGATGTAGCTGGCACAAATGAAGTCCTCAGAGATGGAGCCGACGGTTCTGCTGACCTTCCTGATCAATTCACGCAATTTGATGGTGAACACACCCATCCTATCAATTCGCAAGGAGGAGGGCAGGCTCATAATAATATTCAACCCTACGCTGTTGTGAACTTCATTATTAAAGCGAATTGATACCAGCTATTGATAAAAAGGTTCCTAATGTATCAGGTTGATTTAACGCAACAATCCGAATGCTTCATGAATAATAGAACAACAAAAGACAGCCTGACAGGCAATGGCTTAAAAGCTTTTCCTGCATTCTGCCAACCTGCCCAAAGCTTGGTTTTTAGCTGGCGAAAGATAATTCTGAGCCTGTTGGCTTTTGGGTTTTGCGGGGTGGTCATTGGGCAGGCTCCGGAACGGGTAGGTTACCAATTGGTTGTTCGGGATATGTCAAACTCGGCAGTCTCAGAACAAGCGGTAGGAGTGCGAGCCACTATTTTACAAGGTTCTTCCAGTGGTGCAAACGTTTACCGTGAATTGCACTCGCCTGTTACCAATACAGATGGGCTCCTGAGTCTCGACATAGGCGCCGGCACGGTGCAGAATGGGAGTTTTTCCGCGATCAACTGGAATGCTGGCCCTTATTTTATTCAAATTGAGATAGACCCTTCAGGGGGTACAGCATATTCTATTAGCCAGATTAGTGAATTCTTCAGTGTCCCCTACGCTTTGCATGCAAAAAATGCAGGCAGAGCTAATAGCGCTTCAGTTGCTGATGTGGCTGCAAGCATCGCTGCTTCCGGGCAATCCGGTGCTCCGTTGGGGTTGATCGTGCCTTTTTCAGGTTCGGTCAGCAATATCCCAAGTGGTTGGCTCCTTTGTGATGGCACCTCTTATGATGTAAATCTCTATCCTGAACTATTTGCACTTATCGGGACTGCGTATGGCTCTGCCCCCAACCGCTTCAGGGTGCCTGATTTTCGGGGGCGCAGTCCTGTCGGCAGGGATCCAAGTCAGACCGAATTTGATGCACTTGGAAAAACTGGCGGTGCTAAAACCCATACGCTCACTGAAAATGAAATGCCTGCACATAATCACGGAGGGGCAACCGGAAGTGCAGGAAGTCACCAGCACCCATACGGAATCCGGGGCTTTCTGGTTAGCGTAACCGGAAGTACTTCCTCTGCTAACGGTATGGATGGTTCGGGGGATGATCAAGACGCTACAACCCAATCAGCAGGGGATCACACTCATTCGATTTCTGTGGAAGGCGGTAATAGCCCACACAATAATTTGATGCCTTACCTGACCCTGAATTACATCATAAAAGCCAATTAACAAAGGTTTGTACCCTGTCCCTTTAAAAAAACAAAGAGGCTGGAAGTGTAAATAAAATACCTTATGTACAAGTACCCCAGAGAAAAAAGAAGATTATGCGTAATTTAATATACATGCTGGTTTTGGTTTGCACCTTTAGCCTTTCACTTTCCCTGGAGGCCCAATCTGGAGCTTCTCCAGCCCACATTGAAGCAAGTGGTGTCAGCGGGAGTGTCAGCAGCACCTTTGGTCAGGTATTTCACATCACGCTGGACGAATGCGGTGGCACTGCCCAGCCTGGCGTCCAACAGCCTGCGTTTCCGGTTTTAAACCGGGAAAGTAAGCTGGAAGCTACTGATACCTCCGATGCTTTTGTGACGATTTCCTGGAGTTTATTAGAGGAGTGTTTCAAGGATGTCAGCAATCGTTGCATGCCCTATCCCGATGGAGTCCTTCTCGAGCTTATGGCCGAAGGAGAGCGTATCTATTCTGATATTATTTTTAATGCCAATGGTTTACTGACAGATAACTTTCGGCATTTCATTGGACCTGACAGTACCGTTGATTACACTTTGAATTTGTTTATACGGGGAAGTGGTCAAATGGCATGTACGAGCATCAGCGCAACAGGGTCAACCCTCCCATTCCAGCCGCCCACCAACCTGATCGCATCGAATGGATTGCTGCCGGGGGAGGTTACGCTCAGCTGGGTGAATAATTCACAGCTGACCAGCAGCATTTTGGTTTTTCGTAAACTGGGTGCTGATAGTGTACTTGTAGGCGCAGTGCCGGGTACTGAAACGGTGGATACTTCCTTTACCTTCTCGGATGACTTTGCACTTGGAAACCCTGATAACCTGGTGAATGGTCAATCCTATGAGTATTGCCTCCGAACCTTTAATGACCAGCTAGACCAGGTATTGCCCGGGTCAGTGTGTACATTGGGCAGTACAACGGATATGGGATTGGTGGCCACGGTCGACCCCCAAAGCAATATTACGCTTGATTGGAACGACCTAAGTGGCTTTGCCAGTAAGCTGAATATCCGTAGAGATGGAATCATTATTGCTACGCTGGATAGCACAACCATAACCTACGTTGACCAAACTCCAACTTTTGGTATCCCCAGTACTTATCAATTGGACATTTTAAACGCTGAAGGGCAAACCATAGCCAGAGATATAGCAACCATCGATCTGACTGCCATCGGGCAGATATCCGGTTTTGTGCGCACTCCATTATCTGTCGGGATAGCAGATATTCCCGTTACCTATACGGTCAGAGTAGAAGCAGATACCCTTCGCGATACCGTTTACACAGACTACAGAGGGTACTATGTCTTCGACGAAGTATTCTTTGGGCGCAGAGGGGTCTTTCGAGTCTCTGCCAGAGATACTGAGCAATTCACTTTTCCAGCTGCGAGCTTGAGAGATACCCTGACAAATGCAGAGCCAGTAAGCCGCCTGTTAAACTTTACTTCCAGAGAAAGATATCCCGTTAGCCTGGCAGGTTCCATTGCTTTAGATACCGTCACTACCACTGTTGGTATTGATGAGCTTACCTTTGAATGGGAATACCAGACATCTGGAAATTTAAGGGACACGATCCATTTTCAGTTATTCCGGGAAGGCCAGTTAATAGATATCACTGATGACCAACAACCCGCTCCCCGGCAATTAATGGACGAGACGGGAAGTGGCGGTTATATTTACCAATACAGAATCGTTGCTTACGGGTTTAAAGGAGACTCGTTGGTATCTGATAGCAGAATAATTCTGGATACCATGCCCGTGGTAGAACCTCCCTATAATTTGGTAGGAGAAGTAGATTTTGATACCAATAGCGATAATGTAATGACGCTGAGGTGGGATCATGATTCGGAAAACTTTGACGGGTTCCGTTTATACCGCGATAATATGCTCATTGCCGTGATTGATACTGCTACGCGCTTTTATTATGATTATTATGCCGATCCAGGGGAAACTTTCAATTATGAACTGACCGCTTTCAGAAAGGCAGCAGAGTCCCCGGATATTCTCGAGTCCGTTCCAGCAACGTCTGGTCCTTTATTGATTCCTGCCTTGCCTCTGGTATCCGGGCTTACTGCTACGCCCTTGCCGGATCAAAATGCTGTTGAACTGAATTGGTCACTGCCTGACGTAGCAGATGTATATGATAATACCACAGGTTTTATTATAAGCCGCGATGGGGTTCCGATTAAGCGAGTGTTGAAAGCAGGGCAGAACTACACTTTTAGAGATTATTCCGGAGCATCAGAAACAACGCATAGTTACGCCGTAGGTGCATTCCTGTACACACCAGACACTTCATTTGTTGGGACAGAGAGCATGGCTTCTGCTAATTACCCTGCGGTAGCAATGCCCGAAATATCAGCTGTGACTAACCCAGAGGCCGGAGTCGTTAAAGTAGAGTTGAATGATGCCTACCTCCAGCAATACAATAATTTTGATGGTTTTATATTAAGCGTCAACAACATACCGTTTGATACCCTAAGGTCTTACGAAACAGTAAGCTATTTCACACCAAACGTAGCTGCCGGACTTATGGGTCTCAACATGCAAGCCGCAGCCTTCCGTACAGTTGAGGGGACTGCATTCCTTAGCGATATCGACAGTGAAAACGCAAATATCCCTGCTCAGGCAGGTAGCCCACTGGATTCCGTACGGCAATTTACTGCCTCTTCCCATATTCCGATGCACGTTGGGTTGAAGTGGGAATTTCCAGATTACATCTTCGCTACTTTTTATGTTTACCGGGATGGCGTTTTGCTGGATACCTTACCCTACACGGCAAGAAATTACTATGATTATGGGGCAACTCCCGGGCAACTGCATTTGTATACAATGACCGCTGAATATGAAGGGACGAATTCCTCGGTCTATGCTATAGCAGGTATGCGGCGTGGGACAGCATTCATGCAGGGGCAAATCCTTTCCAACCGTTACACCACGGACAGAAACGGTGTAAATGTGAAACTGGTTGATGCCGCCAACGGTGGTTTGTTGCTAAGTACAGTTACGGATAGTTCAGGATATTTCCGTTTCTCCTCATTGCACAGCGGAATTGGAAGTGGGACCTGGGCGTTGCAAGTGGATGATACCGGAGGCGGGCACAACTTAACAACCAACAGTCAAACCGACCTTGCCGCTACCAACCGGACGATATTGTTCCGTGATGATTTCATGGTTTCCCCAACCCCGCCTTTGCCTTTTGTGGATAGCATTGCCTTTGTCACTGCCTTTCAGTTACACCCGTTCCCGGAGGAACAGGCTGTTGTGGGTTCCTGGTCCTTCACCGAAGGCATTGCTTCAGGAGGTAAAATGGATCGGGGGCTTTCCGAGATCGTCGCTATCCCAACGAATGGCCGGCAATTTTTTATGGATACCCTCGGGGTTGGAGCAACTACCTACCCTTATTTGGCCGGGCCTTATGTGCTCGAAGAGGGCACCCGTACAGATGAAGCAGAAGTCCGTACCGTATTTCGCAATACCGATTATCCGGAATTGCCAGCAGTGGAGTGCCTCTCTGCTTTGCCTAATCTCAACTATCTTGATAATAGCGTGACGCTTCAGTGGAGCCATTTCAATGATAAAGTGACTTTTTACGAAATTTTGCGCAATGGCTTGCCAATAGGGACGGTCAACTCAGGTGATTCGCTCTGGTATGTTGACATCCAGGGCAAACCAGATCAAACCTATAATTACCAGGTAAGGGGAGTTAGGGTCAATAGCGCCGGTATTTCAAATTCAGAATTCCGGTCGGTGGAAGTCGTTTTCCCAACTGTTGCGCGGCCAAAGCCTTTCACGGCTACTCCAATTCCTGATTCCAATGCGGTTCAACTTAACTGGGCATATAATGGAGATGCGGTTGCCGCATTCCGGATTTTTAGAAATGATGTTCCGATTGCTGATGTACCGGCTGATAGCCGGGAGTATCTCGATTATGAAGGCTTACCTTTTTCAGAACCAACGTATAGTATTGTGGCACTGTTGGACCGGGAAGGCATGCAGTTCCAGTCGAGGGCCTCGGAAGTAAATACCACATTCCCGGCGCTGTATCCTCCTTATGCTGTTGTAGCTACAGCAGATGCATTGGAGGGGCTTATAGATTTGGAGTTCCGATACAGGGCACAGGGAGTAGACCAGTTTAGAGTATTTAGGAATTTTGGCGGAACTTCAACCGAATTAGGGTCTATTCCCTACACCTATGATGGTTCAGAACAGGTTTTCGAGTTCTCAGATACCAGTGGTATGGTTGGTGTAAGTTATCAATACCAAATCGTTGCTTATAGCAGAAGGGACGGTGTTGTATTTGAATCTGCCCCGGGAAATAGTAATGCTATAAGTTTCCCGGCGGTACCTCCGGTAGAACAATTTACGGCTACTACAGAACAAACCAATTGGGTGGATTTGGACTGGTTGCAGAATTTGCAAGCTAATATTGATGGCTATCGAATTGACCGGACTTATGTATCAGGAGGCACCACTTATCGAGATACATTTACCGTCTTTAGTGCCGGACAGCGATCCTACAGGGATGTGTTTTTTCCATTCCCAAGCTTGCCAACCAACAATATGCAATATGAAATTCGGGCCTTCCGCAATTCTGTAGCTACTACTTTCTTTTCTGTGCCCAGAATAACGAACGGCAGAGTGGCAAATGCTGGAGCGAATACACAATTAGATCAGGTAGTTGCATCAAAAGGCACTTTTGCAAACCGGACCCGGATTTCCTGGATTTATGGCGGCAACCTTAGTAGCGTGGATAACTTTGTTGTGTACCGGGATGAGGAACCAATTGCAACCCTAAGCAGCGAGGACGATTTCTATAACGATAGTGACGGGACTCCTGGCAAACCTTATGTTTATATTGTCGTAGCTGTTGTGAATGGCAATGCGGATGCTGGTCTGGCAGACATAGGCTTCACGCGTGGCTCCGGGCAATTGGAAGGAGAAGTCGTTACCCTTCAGGGCAACGCTCCTGTGGAGGGGGCAAGTCTTTTTGCGACCGGAGTAGTTGAAGGCGAACGGTATGATTATGAAGCTACTACAAATGAAAACGGGCAATTTATCATTCCGGGAATCTACGTAGGCGAAGCTCCTGTGGACTATGCTCTAAGCATTAGCTTCCGCGACCACACCTTTATAGAAGATGAGCAGGTTTTTACCTTGTCTCCTCAGAATAGTACCCGGTCCAATATTTTCTTCTTCGATGCAACGGCTTATTCGGTAACAGGGCAGGTCTCCTATGCGAATGCCAATTGCCCGATCGACAGTATAACCGTCCGGGCACGTCATATTTTGGTTTCCGGCGAAGTGGTGGAAGAAACCACAACTACAGACATGGATGGCAATTATGGCTTGATCCTTAATCCATACCTTGATGGCCTTGAGCGGGTACAAATAGCTGTTGATACTGTGTTCATCCGCAATGAAGGTATGCCAGATCAGGTGGAGATTCTTCACCGGTTTGCTAATCGTGTGCAAGAATTGCCGCTACCTTTAGCACAAACTACTGAGATTAACTTTGAAGATATCCTTACCTACGAAGTGGACATTGCTGTTCGAAACGTCTGTGGATTTGCTGCTTCTTCAAACGGGCGTTTTGATATAGAGGTCAGTACCCGGGACGGCTGCTTCAAAAGAGTGGAACAAACAGAATTGAACGGCAGGGTGACCCTCCAACTTCCTCCTTTAGACGGCTTGGTGGCCAGAGTTGTGGACGCAGCACCTCTGTCTTTGGAGAACAACTTAGTTGTCAATTATCTGGAGTACAGGCCCGCAGGGCTTGACCTTGAATCCTTCCATATCGAAAATACTTCTTCAGATGGCGGCGGGCTGTCTCAGATTGTGACAGATACCGTCTTAGAAAGAACTTTGGTCTACCATAAACCGGCCAATATCTCCGTAGCCAATGAATTTGGGATGCGCCCAAGCTGTGACCCGGACCAGCCCAGGATTTTGACCCAAAACCAGCAGTATGGCATCCGCTTCGATGTAACCGAAGTGCATCAAGGTGTACAGTGTGATGTTACTGAAGGGTACATTATTGTTAACAACGCCGCCGCGAAGCAGAACAGCCGGGATACTTTATTCTATCGGCCCGAAACTTTAGATTTTGAGGAACACGCATTCCTGGGTGGGGCACCAAACCTTGTTTTCCCATACCGGAAAGGCATAAATATCCAATACTTTTCAAATGTAGGGGACCTTCTGGCTGAACGTACCATACCCGTAGTTGTTCTTGGAGCTTCTCCGCTTCCGGGCAGTGACATCATCGTTGATGTAAGAGATGAAAACGGGCAGGTGAAAATGCCCATTTATATCCTGCGTGACCCTCCGGGCGATGGCAGTTCCAGTTCTATCGAAGAAGGGCAAACTTTCACCAAATCTTTGACAGATCTATTCTCTTTCCGGGGCGGTTTAGGGGTGGAAACAGAACTTACTCTTGCTCTTTTCGGTGTTGGAGCATACCTGGATATTGAGCAGCGAATCGGTGGTGGCGTGGCAACAGAAGGCACTTATGAGCTAGAGTTTACGGCCAAGCAAAGTATTTCAACTTCTTCGACCGCTGATTTCGTAGGTCCGGATGCTGATGTATTAGTTGGCATTGGAGTCGCCATTCAGTACGGTTTGATTGATGAAATCCGTTTTGATGATGCTGCCTGCACTTTTAGGAAAGTGCAAAGTTTCAATGTTTCTCCTAATGAAATAAAGACCGACTGGAATTATACTGTAGGGCAAATCAAACAAATTGCTAATGAAAGGAGGGCTCAGGCTGATTCAGTCCGTGCAGGAACCCTCGAGATTCAGGTAGGTGGAGAAGTCTTATCCGAAATGGAGGCAGTAAAACGTTTGACTACAGAAGCTGATAACTGGGACCGTATCCTAAATTATCACGCAGTGGAATCCGTGCCATTCTACCAGTTCTGCGCAAAGGAATATGACGCGGATCAATTGTGGGAAGAGGCGCAGTTTTACAATCTGGATGATGAATACCGGCAAGGGCTGGGTGTTTTCGGTCAGGAGGTGGAACTCTCAGACGCTGATGCTCCAAGCGACTTCGAAGATCGGGTGACTTTGGCTGATGAGGCAAGAAGAGTATTCTGTTCTGACCCGGCAGTGGGTTCCTATAATGCCCAGGACAGCTTTATTCTGGCTCAAAATATTCAGGATGTTATCTTTACCACCGACCTGGCTGCCAAATACGAAAATGCGGTTAGGGCAGTCGATTACTATCTGGATTCTCTTTATATACCGACTCCCTTCTTAAGTACATTTATTGAGCAAACGCCAACGCAGTCTTTTATCCCTAAAGTAGAAAACACGACCTTCTCTGCTGGGGTTGACATTGAGAAGAGCACCTCGATTTCCCGCACGACAAGCAGTAAGTTTTCTCAGCGGGGCTTCTTTACGCTGGAGCTCAGTATCGGCGCTATCTTAGGCACAGAAGCCAACGTCGGCTTTGGGCTTGTTGTAGAAAGCGTAGATGTGGAGAACAAGTTAGGAGTTGGAGTAGACCTCGAATTTGAGTGGGGGAAAGACTTTTACAACAGCAGTGAAATCGAATCCACGATCTCCTATACTTACTCCGATGATGACCCCGGTGATCAGTTCAGTGTGACTGCAATTCAGGGGAGAGATCCGGGGCATACTCCTTACTTCCAGTTATTGGGCGGCCGTTCCAGTTGCCCGCCGGAAACCGGTGCCATTCAGCGGGATCGCTTTGATATTTCGCTTTACGATCCGGAAACTCAGTCTACCTTTGATTTCCAGGAACTCCGGGAGTTAAATCCAGAAGAACCGGCCACCTTCTTTGTTCAGCTAACAAATCTCAATCCGTTTGGAGAGCAGCGGGACTTCTTCGTATACCACGAAGGCGAAAGCAATGAAAACGGTGCTGCACTAAGACTAAATGGAGCCCCGCTTGGCGGAGGTAATGAAACGGGGCAAACTCTGACTTTCATCAATCCAAACCAGCCGATAATCCTTCCGCTGACCTTGACCCGGTCTATAACCAACTATCAGTTTGACAGCATCTTCGTTGTGCTCCGGCCAAGTTGTACCGATGGAGACTTATTCCTGCTCGGGGAAAGGGATACGGTTACAATTAGCGCATTCTTCCAGACACCTTGCAGCGATATCAGCATCGCCTCGCCGGGCAACGACTGGCTGATTACCCGCCGCAACCCCTTCCAGGCCGACAGCCGCGAGGCCATCGTGGTGGAAGTGGGCGATTATGATTCCGAGAACCCCAACCTGGAGGAAATCTACCTGGAATACCGGCGTATTGGTGACGGATCTGGTTGGGAAATCATACCGTTTACAGAACTGGATCCCCGCTACATCGTCAATCAGGATTCACTCATAAAGTACGACATGGAGAACTTTGGGCCCGGTGAATCCCCCCGCTTTTTCTTCAGTTGGGACATCACGGAATTGTACCAGAAATATCCGGATGGCATCTATGAAGTCAGGGCAGTTGCAGCCTGTGGCACCGATGGCGTGGTCCAATCCAACATCATCCGCGGTCAAATTCGTCGTCAGACAGGAGAAGCTTTCGCCCTTTTTGAACCTTCAGACCGGGTATGGCAAACCGGAGATGAAATCAGCATTAAAGTTAACCGGGAGCTGGATTGCGCAACTCTAAATGAGGCCTCCTTCCTGGTAGTCAATGAAGCAACTCAGGATACTGTTCCGGGCACCTTTGGATGTGACCCAACCGAAAACAAGCTGGTATTCCTCCCCCTTGCACCAGCCACTTTGTTCGAGACGATGGAACCGTTCGATGATCAGCTCCTGACTATTAAAGTTTCCGGGCTGCGGGACGAATTTGGAAACCCATTCCCGCTATTGAGAAACGCCCAGGGTATCGTGCAGGAAGCACTTGATGCGAACGGCAATACCGTACCCGCCAGAGATACCTTCAAGTGGGACTTCCGGGTGGTTGCCAGAGATATTCTCGTGCAGGATACCTTCCTGGAAACGACGATTTATCAGGACCGCGAAGGTATACTTAGCACGGTTCTGTTTAATACGAATCAAGGTGCAGGCGCGACCATCGGCTTTTCTATCCCTGAGCTGGCAGGGTTGCCATGGCTGCAGGCTACTCCACCTAATGGTATCATTTCCACCTCTGATGGGCTGCCTGTTCAATTCAATATTGATGGAAGCTTGCTGCCGGTAGGGGATACCACGGTAGTGCTGAGCGTGGTATCCAATTCCAACCTGGCCAACGCAGGCGTTGATAACATTCGAATCAAAGTAAATGTCCTGGCCCGTCCGCCTTATTGGGAGGTAGATCCGTCGCAGTACTCCAACTCCATGCAGGTGGTCGTGAATTACCAATATACCCAACCTCCGGGAAATGCCCCCTCCCGTGACACCATGGATATTATCAGCGCCTGGATTGGCAATGAAATCCGAGGCGTGGCCCGGATCGCCAGCACTCAGACCGGGCAATACGCGGCTTTTATGCTGGTTTACGGCAACCCGGAGGATATTGGTAAGCCTCTTGAATTCCGGGCGTGGGATGCTGATCCCGGGGAGGAATATAATGCTTACCCAATCGACAGCTTATTCTTTGATGAGGCCATGTTGATTGGATCCTTTAGTGATCCTGAACTACTGTCAGTGAACCGCGACCGTGACCGGGCCCGCTACATTCCTGTCAATGGCGAGGGCGATGGTGGCGGTGGCCTGACCTGGCTCTCCTTCAATAATCGGGAAACGGATATGACGGTTGGGGAACAGCTCCGGGAGCTGAAGTTCCTGCAAAACGGAGATATTATTAAAACGGAAGAAACCTCAGCGGGCTATGTTGAGGGTGTTGGCTGGATCAGTACCAACGGGCTGGATAGTATCGATGTGGAAGAGGGGTATATCCTGTTCCTGGGCAATCTGGATGATACCATCCGGGTAACCGGCCGGGATGCAACCTTCGGCCCAATAGTCCTGGAGCAGGGTTGGAACCTGATTGGCTATCCGCTTCAGGATACAGTGGGCATAAACGATGCGTTCACGCTGTTAAATGTAGAAGATGGTGACCGCATGCAAACTGTTCCGCAGGATCCTGCTGCGCTCAACCTGCCACCAAATATGATTGCGGAGTATAATGAAATGCTGATGCAATGGTTGTTTGCGCCGGGCATGGAGGTGATGAGGCCAAATTTTGCCTACCAGGTTTTTGTGGGCAATCCTGCTGCAACCATGCTTTACAATGGTTACGAGGCGCCCTTCGGCCCTGAGCCTGTAAGTGATGGCACAGGCTTTAACTCTCCGGGCTTTACTCCTGCTGAACCGTCAACATGGATTGTCGATCCTTCAGAGTACCCCACTAGTATGGTGGTCACTTCTACATTGCATTTTGACGGAGAGATGAGCCTGGACGAAGGAGACAAAGTGGCTGCCTATGTGAATGGTGAATGTCGCGGGGTCGCTCCGGTAAGTTATGTGCAGGCACTCGATACTTACCGTGCCCCGTTGTTTGTCTACGGCGCACAGGCTGGCGAAACGGTCGAATTCCTGATGTACGATGCCAGCACGGACCGGGTGCACCTGGCCGCACAGCAACTATCTTTCCAGCCCAATGGGATCGAAGGCAGCTTTGTGGAACCCTTCGTTTTCGAGGCACAGTCCATGAGCGCTACCTATGCACAAAGCAGCACTTACTGTGCAGCGGATGCCAATGGCACACTTGATGTCACGATGGTCAGTGGTTTGCAGCCGCCCTACAGCTATGAGTGGAATACCGGCGCGCAGACTGCTGCTCTGGAAGGCTTAACCGCCGGCGATTATACCGTGACCATCACCGGTGCAAACGGCTTGTCCTTTACGGATACGGTGACTCTTGAGAACCTTGAGGTGGAAATCCCTGCTCCGGAAGTGGAATGGTCCGCCGACAATCCGGCCTGCCGGGGCTCTGATGTCGTGCTTTACGCGCAGGCTCCCAATCAGGAAGCTTCCGTGCGCTGGGAAACAGCAGACGGATCGCTGTTGCAGGAGGCTCCCGCACTGATGATAGAGGGCATTCAATCTGCCTATACCGCTTACGCAAAAACGGTCTACAGGGGTTGTGAATCTGAGCCTTTGGAAGCTACGGTTCAGGTCTATCAGCCCGATGCAGGCTTTACCGTGGATCCTGCATCTGAAGTCACTACAGAAACGGAAGTACAATTTAGCCCGGCTGAAGCCACAGGTGCTTTCGCCTGGGACTTTGGGGACGGGCAGACGAGCAGCCTGGTTAACCCGGCCCATCAATATGACTTGCCAGGGCATTACCAGGCCATTCTTTCCCGTACCGATCTTGCAGGCTGTACCGGTCAGGGGCTCTATGACCTATGGGTAAATGCGGCTACACAAGTGCTCGAACTACCAGAGGGCGAACTGCGCCTGCAGGCCACGCCTAACCCATTCGGGCAGTACATCGATGTACAGTTCCACCTGCCCTATGCTGGCCGGTATACACTTGAGCTCCTATCCATCTCCGGGCAGGCCCTTGAGCGGCGGCAGGAAGTCTGGCAGGCTGGTGAGCAAAGTATCCGCCTGCTGCCTGACCTGGCGGACGGAACCTATCTGATACGGCTGGAAAGCGCTAAAGGGCACCAACTGGCATTGCCGGTGGTGAAACAAACGCCACGGCCCTAATATAAAAGGCAAACAGCGCGGGCTTGTGTTAAAGGCCAGGCCCGCGCCACTCCGTCAAACTTCAACGCATAATCCATATTCTCATGGAAAGTAAAATATACCCCGTTCTTCTGGCCTTAATGCTATGTTCCGTTAGCCTGTTGCAGGCCCAGGATACCGCCGACCGCTTCGACGAGTCCACCTGGTCTGTAGACCCGGCCAACTACCCCAATAGCATGGTCATCACAGCCGTGATCGATATAGAAGGGGAGGAGTCCGTTGACCCTAATGACCGGGTTGCGGCATTCGTGGGCAACTCCAACGGTATTCGCGGTGTATCAAGCCCGGCCTATGTAGCTGCGCTTGACCGCTATATTGTCAGCTTGTTCGTATACTCCGTAAGCGGTGCGCAGGACGATATCACCTTCCAGGTATACGATGCCAGCACAGATGTGGTTCTGCCCTGTACCACTACGGAGCTCTTTAGCACCAATAAAACGGTGGGCAGTTTCGCACAGCCGGATACGATCTTCACGGTCCGCATTCAGGCCAATTTTACTAAAGACGATGTGCTCTGTGCTGCCGATACTTTCGGCTTTGCACAAGCTAACGTAACCGGCGGGCTGCCACCCTATGACTACCTCTGGAGCACCGGGGCAACCACGGACCGGATCGGCAACATCGGCCAGGGCCGTTACTACCTGACCATTACGGATGATAATGGTTTTGCGAAAGTCGATAGCGTAGACATCCTGAACCTCAACAGAGCCATTCTGCCGCCCGTACTAGCCGTAGCCCCGGAGGATACCCTTTGTGCGGGCCAGGACGTATACCTGTTCAGTTTTAGCGCAGAAACGGAGATGCCGGCCTACGAATGGTACGACAATTTTGGCAACTTTATTCAGGAAGGCAATGCATTGTACTTGCCCGAAATTGCTTTTTCCAGGGAGCTGGAAGTATTTACAAATGTCCGTAATTGCCTGTCTGATCCTACCGAAATCGATGTGGAAGTGCTGCCGGTGCCCAGTGCAGCTTTCACACTGAACAATAACGCCCCTTCCATCCAGGATACTGTAATCTTCACCCCCGAAGTAAACGATGGACAGTACGCGTACGCCTGGAATTTTGGAGATGGGGCTACGAGTACAGCGCCCATGCCCAGCCACGCCTACACCATTGCTGGCAATTACGTGGTATCGCTGGAAATGGCCACGCCGGATGGCTGCATCAACCGGACGGAGCAATACCTCAGCGTTGGTGCGACTGGTATTGACGTGCTGTTTACCCAGCAAGCCCCTGCCTGCGATGATGACCCCTCAGGAAGCATCACCGCGCAGGCCATCAACGGAGCGCCGCCATACACCTACGCCTGGGGAAATGGCGAAACAACGGCCACTGTATCCGGCTTGTTGCCGGGCAGCTACGGGCTGACTGTAACCGATGCACAGGGCAATGAGCGGGAAGCCGTTTTTGACTTGTTAGCCAGCGGCACCCTTCAACCCCCAACTGTGATCGCCAACGGCAACGGTCAGGCGTGCGCAGGAGATGACGTAACCGTTGCAGCTTTCTCTGACCGCCCGGGCGCTGAGATACGCTGGTACGGAGACGCTGCCGGTGCGCAGTTGCTCTACACAGGCAGCCAGCTTACCCTTTTTGGTTTGAGCAGCAGCCAGCAGCTTTGGGCGGAGGCCCGGATTGGCGGTTGTGCTTCTGCACTGACTTCGGTCAGTATTGAAGTGCCTGCCATTGAATCAGATTTTAGCATCAGCACATCAGCTCTGCCACTGGGAGAATCCACGACTTTCCAGGCTGCCGCTCAGCAGGCTGGCTATACCTATACCTGGTCTTTTGGCGACGGTGGCAGCGCTTCAGGGCCCGGCCCACACGATCATACCTACCTGCTGTCTGGTACCTTTGAAGTAACGCTTCAGGTAGAGAGCCCGGAAGGCTGCGTAGCAAGCTCTTCACAATTTGTCAATGTCTGGGGCGGAGCGATGCAACTACTGCCTGTAGTTTCCAACGCCACCTGTACTGGTGACGATAGCGGGGCCATCCAATTACAGATACAGGGCGGTCAGAGCCCGTATACCTATGCCTGGAGCAATGGCAGCGCACAGCCAGTCCTTGATGGGCTGACGCCCGGTATTTACAGCGCTACCGTCACGGATGCCAACGGCCTGGGAGCCAGCATACAAGTCATAGTTGGAGCAGAAATTGACGGCCCTGCACCACCATCCGTAATCGTGAATGGCGGCAATGCCATTTGTGCCGGTGGCGATGCCTGGGCTACGGCTTATTCAGATGATGAAGGGGTGACGTATTACTGGTACCCCACTTTTGTAGGCAATAACCCGGTTTTTGTAGGCAATACCTTCCTGCTCTTCGGCATAGAGGAAAGCGATACCTACTACGTGGAAGCCCGGAGAGGCGGCTGCGTGTCAGACCGGACTCCGGTAAACATTCAGGTGAATAATCCGGATGCGCGCTTCACCTCAACCCTGGAAGTCGCTTACCCGGGCACCCCCATTCAGTTTTCTGCACTGAACACCAACCTGGGCACCGTCTTGTCCTGGGACTGGGGTGACAATACGCCCAACGGGCAGTTTCCGGATATGCAGCATACCTACTCAGAACCGGGGATTTACGAAGTAATGCTTACGGTTCTTGCCGTACAATCAGGCTGTGTCGCCAGGGAAACCCTAAGGATTCAAATCGTACAGGCACCGGATGGCGGTTCAGGCGGCGGTAGTGGAGAAGCCCCCCTTTTAGCGCTGCCATTATCTGAGCCTGCGCGGTGTCAGGGCAGCCCTTCGGGCACACTTTCCGCCCATGCCATCGGCGGCACGCCTCCGTATAGCTATGAGTGGAGCAATGGCAGCACAGCGGCTTACCAAAATGGTGTAAGTAGCGGTGCCTACTTCCTGACCGTTACCGATAGCGAAGGCAACAGTACCGTAGGCAGTGCCACGGTTGGTGCGTTGGATGAGTTAGACCCTCCTGTGGCGGTGGTCAATGGTGGCCAACCGGCTTGTCCGGGAGCTGCAATATGGGTGGCTGCCGCTAATCAAAGCGAAGGGCTGTCTTATTTCTGGTATGCAGATTCCCTTGGTCAGGAAGTACGCTATGCAGGGGCTTCTGTCCAGGCGCAGGGCAGTGACCTGCTGGATACCCTCTACCTGCAAGCACAGGATGAAGGTTGTGTTTCTGACCTTACCCCAGTGACCATTCAATACGAATCCATAGCAGCGAACTTCAATGTCAGTGCACCGACTGCATCGGTTGACCAGGAAATCACCTTCGCCGCTCAGACTACTGTGCCGGGCGCTACTTACGCATGGTCCTTTGGGGATGGTACAGATGCCGATGGTGCCTTGGCCACCCACAGCTATGCACAGGAAGGGCTATATGAAGTAAACCTTGAAGTGCAGGCCGAGTCCGGTTGCACTGCTGCCGAGCGCCGTTTTGTCAATGTTTACGAAGCGCCAAACGGGCAGTTGTCTGCAGCGTTTGCCCTGGAATACCCATTCTGCCCTGAAGATGAAACCGGGGCGGTCAATACACTGGTCTTTGGCGGCCAGCCTCCCTACACTTTTGAATGGCAGGATGGTGCAAACGGCAATGTCCGTACCGGATTGCCCACCGGCACTTACGAAGTTACCGTGACAGATGTGAATGGGGCTACAGCAGTCGCCACCACTACACTGCCTGCATTAATTGATGAACTGCCGGCACCCGAGGTCGGGCAGGCACAGGCGGGCCCGGTATGTGCTGAGGGTACCGCCTGGCTTGCAGCTACCGCACAGGTGCCCGGTGCGACATACCATTGGTACGATGCACCGGTTGGCGGCACAACGGTCTTTACGGGCAGCTACCTGGAACTCAATGCACTCAACGAAGCTCAGGCCTATTTTGTGGAAACACGATACCAGGGCTGTACTTCCGGTACCCGTACGCCTGTCTTTGTAGAAGTGGAAACAGCAGACGCGGCATTCTCTACCTCACCGGCCGTAACGGCAGCAGGCGAATCCATAACCTTCGTCGCACAAAGCGGCCCGGGCAATCAAACCTATGCCTGGTCCTTTGGCGACGGCAATGGAGCTACCGGGTTTAGTGCCATGCATGCCTACAACAGCCCCGGCTTTTTCACTGTAATGTTGGAAGCCACTACAGAGAACGGCTGTCAGGCAACAGAGGCGCAAACCGTACAGATTCTGCCCGGTGGCGGGCTGCAGCTTGCCATAGAAGCCGAGGGCCCTACCTGCCCGGATGCGGACGATGGCACATTAGCCTTATCAGTAGAGGGCGGTGCCTGGCCATATACCATCGCCTGGGCAGATGGAGCCACCACGGAAGACCGGGATGGGCTGTCTATGGGCACCTATGAAGTGACCGTTACGGACGGATTAGGCAATACAGCCTCTGCCGAAGTTGAATTGAATAGCCCTGCCGGGGCATTGGTTACGCCTGAAGTGACCATTGCCGGAGGGGCATGCCCGGGCACTGTGGTTAACCTGATCGCAGGCAATAACCCTTCGCAGGCTGATTACCTTTGGTATGATGCCCCAACCGGTGGCAACCTCATCTACGCAGGCGCTACTTTCCCATTTGGCCCTATCGCTGATACAGACACGGTATACGTAGCGGCAAAACTGGGCAACTGCAACAGCAGCCGCTTGATGGTGGAAGTCCCGGCAAGCGGCCCTGATGCTGGTTTTACCTTTAGCCCGGCTGATATCCTGACCGGTGACGAGGTAACCTTCACTCCGGAAGCAATCAACCCGGATTACACCTACGAATGGGCTTTTGGCGATGGCGCAACTTCCGCCAACGAAACGCCCGTACATACCTACACCACAGAAAACACCTTCCTTGCCACCCTGACAGTGACAGACGAGTCAGGATGTACAGTATCCAATACACAAGCGGTCCCCGTTGGCTTCGGCCAGGCACTCGGGCTGCTTCTGGAAGCGGTAAATACGCAGTGCAGCGGAGGGACAGATGGCGCGGTCGCGGCTCAGGTCTTCAACGGAGCCGGCCCTTATACTTTTGAGTGGAGCAATGGCGCCACCGGGCCAGCCTTGCAGGGCGTGGGCGAGGGCACCTACAGCGTAACGGTTACTGATGTGGAAGGCACCACAGCGGTGGCACAGGCAACCGTAGGAAGCAATGTGCCCCCTCTGCCTGCACCACAGGCGGCCTCAAACAATGATGTCATTTGCGGCGATGGCTTCCTGTTGCTTTACGCTTACGACAATACGGGCGCTGCGAATACTTTCTTCTGGTACAACAGTGCTTCCGGGAACGACCTTTTGGGCAGTGGCCCGACTTACAGCCAACAGGGGCTGGCAGGCGCTGCACAGACTTTCTTTGTGGAAGCTGCTGCTGGTACCTGCCGCAGCGGCACGCGCACACCAATTACCATAGCATCTGAATCCCCCAATGAGGGCTTCACGGCTTCTGCAAATACAGTTACGGCCGGCAATACGGTCAGCTTTTCTCCTATCAACGGGGATGCAGCATACGATTACTTATGGTCCTTTGGAGACGGTACGGTTTCCACCCAAATGAGCCCGGTGCATACTTATAACGCTCCCGGGCAATACACGGTAAGCCTTCAGGCGGAAAGCCCGTCAGGCTGTAGTCAGACCGTGCAGGAGCCCGCATTTATAGAAGTCATTGCTCAGGGTGCTTTGTCCGTAAGCCTGGAAATGGAGCAGCCTGCTTGTGCGGGGGAAGCCACCGGCGTAGTGGAAGCCACGCTGCTGAATGGTACACCACCGTTTACCTATGCCTGGAGCACGGGCAGTACGGCACCGGTCCTTGAACAAGTACCGGCAGGCCAATACACGGTGACCATTACCGATAGCGAAGGCAATAGCGCCCAGAAATCCTTTAGCCTCAATTCACTTTTCCCAACGCCTAATATACCTGAGATCAACCTGTCTGCGAGCCTGCCACTTTGTGACGGTTCGAATGTGCTGGCAACAGCTTTTTCCGGACAGGTGGTGGACCAGTATTTTTGGTACAATGAGTCCGGTGCCCTCCTGGGGGCAGGCAACAGTTACCTGGCGGTAGCTGGAGGGGACTCCCTGAAGCTGCAGGTGCAGGCTCAGCGGGGAAGCTGTTTCTCTGCCCTGGCATCCGCTGCCTTCGAGGTAGAAACGGTAGATGCTTCCTTTGAAGTGGCAGGGAATGCTCAGGTTGGCGAGAGCTTATCCTTCCAGGCCAATACCGCCGGTTATGCCAATTATAACTGGGACTTTGGTGATGGAAATACGGCTGTGGGCCAGAGTGTTCAGCACACCTACGCTGCCTCCGGAGCTTTCGGAGCGTCGCTGGAAGTGGCGACTCAGTCAGGCTGTAGTTCGGTAACGGCTCAGGACCTGGACGTAGAAGCAGAAGAACAACTATTGTTGCTTTTCGACACGAAGGATGTGCTTTGTGCAGTCAGTACGGCAGGTGCAACGGCTGTGACTGTTCAGGGCGGTATGCCCCCGTACAACTTCACCTGGAGCAACGGGCAGGCCGGCGCGGCACTCACGGACCTGGAAGCAGGCACCTACAGTGTAACCGTCACCGACGCTATGGGGCTTGCCACTGAAGGCACCGTCGAGGTAGCCAACCTGGAAGCCAATATCCCGCAGCCAGTGATCATGGCTAATGGCGGGGCAGTCGTTTGTAAAAATGAGCCTGCCTTTTTCTCCGCCACCGTACCCGGCTACCCGGATGCCACCATCAGCTGGTATGAAAGCCTGTCTCAGCCCGATCCTGTTGCTCAGGGTGGTGTGTTTGTAAGCCCGGGCTACGCTGCGAATGCAGTGTTGTACACGGAAGCAGTCGTGGAAGGCTGCCTTTCTGATATTTTGCAATATACGGTGGAGGTACAAGCCCCGGAGGCGGCATTCACGGTTACACCGGAGGGCACCCTTGAAGAAGGGGACCTGGTACAATTCCTGCCTGCGGCTCCTGCCAACGGGCATACGTATTACTGGCAGTTTGGCGATGGCGGATGGAGCACCGCTATGGAGCCTTTCTATTTTTACAATCTGCCAGGTATGTTTGATGTGTCCCTGGAAGTAACAGACCCGGATGGGTGTGCCAACAACGAAATGATGCCAGACCTGGTGGAAGTATTGCCCTATCAGGGCTTTGGCCCAGGCCTGGACGAACGCTCCAGTCAAATGCAGGGGAGCAGCGAAGTGCGCGGCACCGTATTCCCGGTCCCGTTCCGTTCCACCCTCACTGCAGTGCTGACGGCGCAGCATAAAGGGCAGTATGCCATCAGCCTGGCAGATGCCCTCGGCAGGACGTTAACAACTGAGCAGCTGGAAATCGGGCCCGAGCCCCGGAGCTGGCAGCTCAATAACCTTGATGCCCTGCCCTCAGGCATGTACTACCTGCGTATACAGGGGCATGGCCAGCAAACCATTACTAAAATCGTAAAGCAATAAATCATGCCCGGAAACTTTAAAACTATAATAGCGATTACCTGCTGTTCGGCAGCTCTTATTTTTGTTGGATGCAAAAAAGACAACAATGGCGACGGACAGCCGCCCATCCTGCTGGTGAACGGCACCGATGTGTACGAGGACACCCTAAAGGTCAGCGCCGGGCAGTTGATGGAATTGCCCTACAGCATCGAGGATGACCAAAGCAGCCACACCCTCAGTATGTCCAAACTCAACGGCGCATTGGTCAGGTCCGGGGACTTCATACTCAATAATGCCCGTATTGAAGAAGCCCCAAAGACGGGCACCTTAACTTTGCAAGCCCTGGAGGAGGGGACCCATTCCTTCGTCCTGTCGGCAGAAGATCCGTTTGGGGCCTCCGGGACCGCACTGGTGGAAATTCTGGCCATTGGCAATTACAAGCCGGTAGCTGCCCTGGTTGCGGAACAGGTGGACGAGGTCGCACCTTACCACATGCGCTTTGATGCCAAACAAAGCTTTGACCAGGATGGAAACTGGGGTGGCGAGATCATGGCATACGAGTTTACCCTGGAAGGCATCTACACCGTTGAAACCGAACGGTCTGAGCTGGATTACATCTACCCTGGACCGGGCACCTATGCCGTCCGGGTGCGCGTGAAGGATAATGACGGGGCATGGTCGGAGCCGGTGCGGCAGCAGTTTACGGTAGAGTAAACTACAGTTGCCGGGCGATTACGAACCTATTGGATAAATCCTCCTCCTATACAGTAGAATTAAGCCAAGTTGCTTAATTTTCGTCAATCATAACAAAAACGGAAGACAAAACCATGATGGACAGAAGAGGATTCATACAGAAGGCCGGGCTTGCCGCTGGCGCTATGGCTGTAGGCACTCATAGTTATGCAGAAACGGCCCGGCAGGAGAATCAACCATTCAACCTCAAATATGCCCCTCACCTGGGGATGTTCGCCGAGACAGCTGGAAAAGACCCGGTGGCGCAACTGCACTTTATGGCTGATCAGGGCTTCACCGCCTTCGAGGACAACGGCATGAAGAATAAGCCGGTGGAACTTCAAAAAGCTATGGCAAAGGCAATGGAAAGCCGGGGCATGGAAATGGGCGTTTTTGTAGCCCACAGTATTGCCTGGAGTGATGCCAACCTGGCTGGTGGGGACGAGGAAAAACGGCAGGCTTTTCTCAAAGAGATCGGGGAAAGCGTGGAAGTGGCCAAACGGGTCAACGCTACCTGGATGACGGTAGTGCCTGGCCTGGTCGATATGCGGCAGGACATGGGCTACCAAACCGCCAACGTGATTGAAAGCTTAAAGCAAGCCTCTGCAATTTTAGAGCCCCACGGTCTGGTGATGGTGCTGGAGCCACTCAATTTCTACAACCATCCGGGGCTATTCCTGAGCAAGGCAGCCCAGGCTTTCCAAATCTGTAAGGCGGTAGACAGCCCGGCCTGCAAAATCCTGTTCGATATTTATCATCAGCAGATTCAGGAGGGCAACCTTTTGCCGAATATCGAAAAGTGCTGGGACGAGATCGCTTATTTCCAGATTGGCGATAATCCCGGGCGCAAGGAGCCAACCACGGGGGAAATCAACTACAAGAATATTTTTCAATACATCCACAACCGCGGTTTCGAAGGCATCCTGGGCATGGAGCATGGCAATTCCAAGCCGGGCAAGGAGGGCGAGCAGGCTGTCATTGACGCCTACCGCTCCGTTGATGTGGTGTTAGAGAAGGAAGATTAATCCGCAGAGAATGCAATGGTTTTTCTAACTTTAGCGCAAATTATCAAGCATCCGCATGCGAAAAGTAACCGAAGAACCTTCCCTTTACCGGCACCTGGAAAAGATGCCGGTAAAGGAAATCCTCACCCACATCAATGAAGAGGACGCCAAAGTCCACCTCGCCGTACAGGAAGTCATCCCGAGGCTTACCGAACTGGTCGAAGCCATCCTGCAGCGCATGAAGCAGGGCGGCCGTTTATTCTATATCGGCGCAGGCACCAGCGGCCGGCTGGGGATTTTGGATGCCTCTGAATGCCCGCCAACTTATGGTGTGCCGCCCGATTGGGTCATTGGGCTGATTGCAGGGGGAGACCATGCCATCCGCAATGCCGTCGAATTTGCTGAGGACAGCGAAACCCAGGCCTGGAAAGACCTGCAGGAGTACTTCGTTAATGACCAGGATACCGTGATTGGGATTGCTGCTTCGGGTACCACCCCTTACGTGGTGCATGGGCTTAAAGAATGCCAAAACCACGGCATTCTTACCGGCTGTATTACCTGCAATCCGGACGCGCCGGTCAGCGCTTATGCCGATTATCCGCTGGAAGTGGTTGTCGGGCCTGAATTTGTCACCGGAAGTACCCGCATGAAAGCCGGGACTGCACAAAAGCTCGTCCTCAATATGATCTCCACTACCGTTATGATTGGTCTGGGACGTGTAGAGGACAACAAAATGGTAGACATGCAACTGAGCAACCAAAAGCTGGTGGACCGGGGCACCAAGATTATCAAAAATACCGTAGGCGGCACTTACGATGACGCTAAAGCTCTCTTGCTGGAGCACGGCAGTGTGCGCAAAGCCATCGAAGCAGCCCGGCAATAATCAGTTTTTGATCTGATAATTATCATTTTCGGAGTGAAAGTAATCGTGGACTTTAGTAGCTGTACACCAAAATGGTACTGCTATGACCTATTCCAAACCGCAGCTCTTCTTCTTAACTGCGCTCCGTTTGTTTGCCGGCTGGCACTTCCTGTTTGAGGGATTCATCAAGTTTTTGACGCCCGGCTGGACAGCTCAGGGGTACCTGCTTAGTGCGCAAGGCCCTTTTGCACCATTTTTTCAATGGCTGGGCAGCGATGCCCTGATCGGTATTTCGGATACCCTTACGGCTGTGGCCCTATCCGCAGTAGGGCTGACGCTTATACTCGGAATATGGGAAAAAGCAGGGGCTTTCATCGGTATCGCGATGCTGGCCTTTTTCTACCTGGCGCACCCTTCCTGGCCGGGCATACCTGCTGCTGGCCCATCAGAAGGCAATTACTTTATTGTCAACAAGAACCTTGTAGAGCTGGCTGCACTCGGTGTCCTGGCCTGGTTCCCCACGGGGCATCTGCTGGGGCTGGGCGTATTTTTTAATCCGCAAAATCAGGTACAACATGGATAAGCATCATGCAGCGCAAGGGGCTTCAAAGGGGCGCCGGAAAGCCCTCAAGGGGTTGATCGGATTGCCATTTATAGGCGGCATTGCTGCCGGCGCTTATGCGGAAGTACGGAAAAAACAGCAGGAAAAAGATCAAATCCTCCGGGAGCTCAATATCGAAGCAGAGCGCCCGGATATCGCTTCCGACATGTCCGGCGACCCTGTCCGGATAGGTATTGTGGGCAACGGCGGGCGCGGGCAGCACCTGGTCCGGGTGCTGGGGTTTGCTACCCCGGCCTGGGTGCAGGCGATGCAGGAACAGGGCAACACCGGCGCTTTGGAAGCTTACCAGAGCCAGGAAAACCTTAATGTCAAACTGACTGGCGTATGTGATGTCTTCGAGGTCAATGCTGAGCTGGCGCAGTCTGCTTCACCGGACTGTAAGCGCTACCGCCACTATGAAGAACTGGTCAACAGCCCGGATATTGATGCCGTCGTCATCGCTACCCCCGATCACTGGCATGCGCCGGTAGCCATTGCTGCCTTGCAGGCCGGGAAGCATGTGTATGTGGAAAAACCCATGACGCACAAAATCGCCGAAACCTACGCCCTCCGTGAAGCGGCCCGAAGTTCAAAGGCCGTCTTTCAGGTGGGGCACCAACACCGGCAGACTCAGAGTTTTATCACGGCTCAGGATATCATCCGGAAGCGGATACTGGGGCATGTCTCGCTGGTGCAGGCCAATACCAACCGCAACAGCGATAATGGGGCCTGGCAGTACCACATTCACGAAAAAGCCAGCCCGCAGACCATCGACTGGGACCTCTTTCTGGGCAATGCGCCCCGGATCCCATTCAATAAAGAGCATTTTTTCCGCTGGCGCAAATGGTGGGCCTATGGCTCTGGCTTGTCCGGTGACCTGATGACCCACGATTACGACCGGGTCAACTGTATCCTGGATATGGGGATGCCCCGCTTCGTCACGGCATCCGGCGGCATTTATACCCACCGGGATGGGCGGGACGTACCGGACGTCTTTCAGGCGGTCATGGAGTATCCTGATTTTACCACAGGCTCCAGCCGGGAAGCCGGGCTGGAAAAAGGAATGACCTTTGTTTATAGCGCTACCCTTGGCAATCAGCATTGGCGGGAGACCCTGCTCATGGGGCACGACGGCACGCTTGAACTGGGCAACCAACTCCGGGTGCATGCCGATCCCAACTCCACCCGATACCAGCATCTGATTGAAAGCGGCGTCATGGACCCCAGTGTGCCGATTTATGCCTATGATCCGGCATCCGGCAATGCAGATGGGGTGACCTCCGCAACTTCCAAATACTTTGCGCAAAAAGGGCTCCTCTGGACTTACCGGGGTGGCAAGCGGGTGGATTCAGCTATGCTGCACCTTCGGGAGTGGCTGGGCGCCATCCGCAACGGGACACCGGTAAGCTGTGGTATTGACGAAGGTTTTGAGGAAGCGATGTCCGCTCATATGGCAGGATTATCGTGGAAACTCGGGCGCAGGATGGAATGGGATGCGGCAACGGAGCAAATGATAGCCCAACCCGGTGAGGACCTTGATGCCGTACTGTTATCTCCGGGCCGTGCTATAGCCGGTATGATGGGATAAAAGGAGCCTCTGCCGGTTTCTCCCCTGGTTTTGGGGTAAGGGCAGAGGCTCCCTGAGCGTTACAGTCGTTTAAAATAAAGCAGGTAGAACCCGAAATGAATTGGTCCTCACGGATGGCGCATTCTTCCCCGTGAAGCGGCATTTACCGGGTGGCCCGCTTCTTCCAGTAACGCAGCAGCCCGGCTACGCTCATCCAGGAAGGGTTGGCATTTTCGTAGATTTCCAGCATAGGTTCTGAAACGCCTTTTTCGGTAAGCCGCCCCTGTACCCATGCCATAAATTCCGGTGTGATTGATTTGGGGTCACTGCCTGCCTCAAAGTGTGGTTTCATCCATTCAGCCCAGGCCAGAAGCTCTTGTTCCAGCTCATCAAGATGGACCGGGATATTAGCCCCTGCAATCCGCCCGTAGTGGGTCAGGTAAATCTCTTGAAGGGGCAGTTGCCGGATGAGGTTGAGAGAAACCTGCCAGTCTTCTACATTGATATCCGGTGGCGGACAGGGCGGAACGACCGGAGCTTCGCCAATTTTCACCCCGGCAACATCGCCGGCAATCAATGCGCTGCCAACCTGCCACGCAATGTGGTGCACCGCGTGCCCGGGGGTGTGCAAGGCAGTTATTTCGGTATCTCCGATTTGGATGGTATCCTCATGCTCCACGGTCTTTAGCTGTGCTGCCGGTATGCCCTTCATCGTGCTCCAGAGCCGATCCATGTCGTCCCCGTAGATGCGGGTAGCGGAGGCCACGAGCTTGGAAGGGTCATGCATGTGCGCCTGCCCAAAGGGGTGCAGGTAAATGACCGCGCCTGCTTCTGCCATCGCCCAGGCAGCGCCGGCATGGTCCAGGTGGATGTGCGTGATGAAAACATGACCAATGTCCTCCGGCTGATAGCCGTGTGCTGCCAGCCCGGCTTTCAGGTGGTCAAAAGTGGAGTAGGGACCCGTCTCAAAAAGGATGGGCCCGGCTGAGGTCTCTGCCAGAAATGCAGCAATAGTGTCGCTTTTGTCCAGAAAATGAAGATCCAGAACTTTAATCATTTTATTTTTGCTTTTACTCAGTTATAATTTTCTTAACTTTTCAAAATTAATAATCTAAAAATTAGAACGAAAAGCCATTAAGGAAATCGCTGGTTTTCATACGTTTGCGCCCTTGCAGCTGAAGTTCGGTCACCACCAGCCAGCCATCTGCTGCGGCGATTTTGATCCAGCTTTTATTGTCGGATATGAAGGTGCCGGGCTGAGCGTCTGCATCGGCTTTTTCGTAATGAGCACGCAAGACTTTCAACTGTTTGCCATCAAGTGTGGTCCAGGCAGCAGGGTAGGGGCTGAGCCCCCGCACGAAGTTGTGCACTTTTTCGACTGGCTGATCGAAGTCAATTTCGCAGGTTTCCCGGAAAAGCTTAGGAGCCTTGGTCGCCAGGGCATCGTCTTGTTTTTGCAGGTGATAATCGCCGGACGCAATGGCTTTAACGGTTTTTAGCACTGTTTCTGCACCGAGCAGCATCATCCGGTCGTGGACTTCTCCGGCGGTCTCATTGGGGCCAATGGGCATTTTTTCCTGAAAGAGGACATCGCCGGTATCAATTTCGTGCCGGATGAAGAAAGTCGTAACACCTGTTTCGGTATCACCGTTGATGACCGCCCAGTTGATGGGGGCAGCGCCCCGGTAGCGTGGCAGCAGTGAGCCATGCAGGTTGAAAGTGCCGTGTTCGGGCATATCCCAAACCGCCTCCGGCAGCATACGGAACGCAACAACGACCTGAAGATTGGCATTCAAGGCCCGCAGTTCTTCCTGGAATTCAGGAGATTTCAGGTTTTTGGGCTGCAGGACCGGGATGCCCTGTTCCACGGCATATTTCTTCACAGGGGATTCCAGAAGTTGTTTTTTTCCACGCCCGCCGTACTTATCGGTAGCCGTCACTACGCCCACGACTTTGTACCCGTTTTGTACCAATATTTGGAGGGAAGGGACCGCAAAATCAGGCGTGCCCATAAAAACTATTCTCAAACTCATAGAAGACAAGTTGGTATTTTTGCGTTATTGTATCTAATTTTCAGACAAGTTCTAAGAATTGTATCGCACAATATGATGAAATCAGCCTTATTTTATAGCGTATTTGTCATTTTCTTTTTGCCGGAGCAGGGGCTTGCCTGCAACAGCCAAGCCGGCGTTTGGGTACAGGCACCGGTAGCGGACACCATCCCGCTGTCCGAGCGTTTTGATGAGCCACTGAGCGGAGCTGTACGGCAAGATAAAGCGCGCCAATCCGCTTCTCAGCAGCGGAATGCCGACCGCAAAGTCATTCCGATCGAGACCATAGAAACGGATACGGCCTACCGCAACCTGCAGGAAATCCCGGAGGGCTACACAGGCTTTAAAATTGAGCTCATGGCAACAGCTATGCCGCTCCCTCCGGACCATGACCTGTTTTTTCAGCATGGCAATATCACACTGGAGGAATTGGGAGAGGGCGAATTTTCCTACCTGATCGGGCACTTCGAAGAGCAGGCCAAGGCGGAAACGTTCCGGGCTTCCTTCCTGGAAGGGCGTTATCCGGACTCCAAAGTCGTAGGCTACATCGAAGGGCAGCGGCAAATTAAGGCAGCACCAAAAGAAGAGTAATGCAGAAACGGACATTTTCCTGGACAACAGAAGACGGCATCAAAATACACGCCTGCGAATGGGCGGCAGCGGCCCCCAAAGCGCTCCTGGCGATTGCCCATGGCCTGGGGGAGCACATCGAGCGCTATGACCACATGGCACGCTGGTTTAATGCCCGTGGCTATGCGGTTTTGGGGTACGACCGCCGCGGGCATGGGCAATCCGGGGGCAAGCGTGGGCACAGCCCCGGGCTGGAGCCCCTGCTGGACGAGATCGCTCAGCTGCTGGTCGAAGCCCGTACGGCGTATCAGGACCTGCCGGTATTCCTGTATGGGCACAGTCAGGGCGGTGGGCTGGCGCTTTCCTATACCCTGCACCGCAACCCCAAAATCAGTGGTTTGATTGCTTCTGCTCCGTGGATTCAACTCTCTTTTACTCCACCCGCAGCGCTGGTTGCAGTGGGAAAGCTCATGCGCAGGATTTACCCTGGGCTGCTGCAGGGGAACAACCTGGAAACCCGCCTGCTATCCAGGGATGCCAAGGTCGTACAAGCCTACGAGGCCGACCCGCTGGTCCACGACAGAATCTCTGCGGCAGTAGGCATTGATATGATGCAGGAAGGCGATTGGATGATGCAGCAAAAAGGCGGTTTCCCTGTACCGCTGCTGATCGCCCACGGTGAGGCAGATGGCATCACTTCTGCCGAAGCCAGCGAAGCCTTTGCAGCTCAATTGGAAGGGGATGTGACCTTCAAGCCCTGGCCTGAGCTGTACCACGAAATCCACAACGAACCGGAAAAAGAAGCCCATTTTCAATACGTGCTGGAATGGCTGAATGCTAGAATCGTTTGATCGATTCCAGGATGTAAAGCGGGCGCTGCTTGATCTCATTGTAGATATTCGACAGATAGATCGACATGATGTACAAGTTCAGGCAGGTGGTAGCGAAGAAAATGGCAATGAGGATGACCAGAAACGTCCATCCCGGATAAGGCTCGCCGGCACTACCGAACAGATCCACCCCGGTAAACTTCACCTTTAGCGCATTGGCGATAACACCGATAAGGAAGACCAGCGAAAACAGGAATATCCACAACAGCAGGGAGCGCAAAAAGGTGGTGAAAGAGGTAATGGCGATAAGCGAGGTCCGAAAGCGTTCCGAGAAAGACTCCTGATCTCTGCCGTGCAGGGGCGCATCGGTTTCCAGGTAGCGGGTTTTATAGCCCACGATGGAGTAGATCGCCTTCATGTACCGCAAATTCTCGCGCAGGCGGAGCAGGGAATTGAGCGCCCGGCGGGAAATAACGCGGGTGTTGTGCGCCATCTCATCCACTTCCAGCGCTGAATAGCGGCGCAGGATAAAGTAAAAAAGGCGGTAAAACGGGCGAAAATGGGCACCTGCCTGCCGTTGCCGGGCCCGCATATAAACAATATCTGCCCCTTCGCTACGGCTGTGCTCAAAAAGCTGCAGGATCAACTCGGGCTGCTGATAGAAGTCGAACTCAAAAATCACCGTATAGTCACCGTTGCTCCGGTCCAGGCCAGCCAGGACGGCATGATTGCGGTTGGTGGCACGGGAAAGGTTGAGGAGGTACACGTTGTGTTTCAGGTCCTCCGGCAGCTGCCCGATAGCATCATCAGCCGAAGCTTCCGGATTGTTGTTGACCACAATGAACTCGAAATCCGTGAAGTGTTGGCGCACTACGGCAAAGGTGTTTTGCAGGTATTCCGGCAACAAGCGGAGCTCATGTGTATGCTCCAAAACACAGACCACAGTGATGAAACTATTGTACATTCAGCCCAAATTTGCCCAAAAATATCACTATTTCAATTACATAAGTTGCTTTTTGCCCGGTTTTTAAAGAAATTGCGGTGACTTTGTTTTAAAAGATACCTGAACGCCTTATATTTCGTATTTAAATTCGTTCTCTGAATACGCAACACTGCTATCGTTGATATTTGGAGAACCGCATCAGAGAGATTTCTGTGCCAGGCTTCCGATGATAACACGGAGCTGGTGTAGGGATCAGGCTGAGAGCAAAATGACTTTTTTTGTTTTCAGCCAGACCACTAAGGCTAAAAAAATGTCAGGGAGATTTCCATTTTACCAGCAACTGGACGCGATGGACTGCGGGGCAACCTGTCTGCGCATGGTGTCTCGTCATTTTGGGCGGTATTACTCGCTTGAGTATCTCCGTGACCTGACCTATATGGGCAAGCAGGGCGTCACCCTTCTGGGCATTAGTGACGCAGCAGAGCACATTGGGCTGCAAAGCCTGGCGGTGAAGACAACCTTTGACCGCCTGGCAAGGGATATTCCGGTCCCGGCTGTGGCGCACTGGAAGCAGGAGCACTTCGTGGTGGTCTACAAAGCCAACGCCCGGCATGTATGGATTGCCGATCCGGCGGCTGGCAAATTCAAGCTGACCCGGGAAGAATTCCTCGAAAATTGGGCAAGCGATGTGGAGGACGGTGAAGATGTCGGCGTGCTCCTTTTGCTGGAACCCACACCGGAGTTTTACGCCCGCGAAGGAGAAAAGATCAACAAGTCCGGCTTTGGCTACGTAAGAAGTTACTTTCAGCGTTACCGCCCTCTGCTCATTCAGCTGGGGGTAGGGCTGGCATTGGGCAGTTTGCTGCAGCTTATTTTTCCTTTCCTGATCAAGTCCATCATTGATACAGGGATTGAAAACGATGACCTTAACTTCATACAGCTCATTCTGCTGGCACAGTTTTTCCTGTTCGCAACGATGATGGCCGTGGAGCAGTTCCGAAGCTGGATTTTGCTGCATGTGACGGTGCGCGTCAACATCAGCCTGATTTCTGACTTCCTGATCAAGCTGACTAAGCTGCCTATCAGCTTTTTTGATTCCAAGGTGACCGGCGACCTGATGCAGCGGATTGCAGACCATGAGCGGGTACAGCGGTTTTTGACCTCCACTTCGCTGGTTTCCATTTTCACCTTTGCGAATATCCTGGTTTTTGCAGGCGTGCTGCTTGTTTGGAATGCAGTGATTTTCGGCATTTTTACCATCTTCACCTTAGCGCAAATCGGCTGGATTTTCTATTTCCAATACCTGCGGCGTGAGCTGGACTATAAACATTTTGATCAGTCTGCGGAGAACCAAAGCAACCTGATGGAGCTCATCAGTGGCATGCAGGACATCAAACTTCACAACGCCGAAAAACAAAAGCGGTGGGCTTGGGAACGCATTCAGGCCCGGTTGTTCCGGACAAGTGTCAGTGCTTTGCGCATTGGGCAGATACAGCGCGCCGGTTCGGGCTTTTTCAACGAGACCAAAAACCTGCTGATCATTTTCATAGTCGCCAAAGCGGTTATGGACAATGAAATGTCGCTGGGAATGCTCCTGGGCGTTCAGTACATCATAGGGCAGATGAATTCGCCACTCAATCAGCTGTTTGAGTTTTTGCGGGCCCGGCAGGAAGCCAAAATCAGCCTGGAGCGCCTCAACGAAATCCACGTCCGCGACAACGAGGAGAACCTGGAAGAGAAAATTACCATCTTACCGGAGTACGGTGACCTGATTTTAGAGAACGTCAGCTTTCAATACAACGGGCCGCACTCCCCAACGGTCCTGCGCAACGTCAACCTGCGCATACCCAAAGGGCAGACCACCGCTATTGTGGGCACGAGCGGAAGCGGAAAGACCACCATTCTCAAACTGCTTCTCAATATCTATCAGCCCACGGAAGGCGCGATCCGCCTCGGCGATATTAACCTCTCCAATGTCAACAACCGGCTGTGGCGGAATAAATGCGGGGTGGTCATGCAGGATGGGTACATTTTCTTTGATTCCATCGCCCGCAATATTGCATTAGGCGATGAGATCATCGATAAACGAAAACTGCTGAATGCCGTGAAAGTGGCTAATATTCAGACCTTCATCGAATCTCTGCCGCTGGGGTACAATACCAAAATCGGGCAGGAAGGCCTGGGGCTCAGTCAGGGGCAGCGCCAACGCATGCTCATTGCCCGTGCGGTCTACAAAAACCCGGATTACATCTTCTTTGACGAAGCGACGACCGCTCTGGATGCCTACAACGAAATGCTGATCATGGAAAACCTGGAAGATTTCTTCCGGGGGCGTACAGTCGTCACCGTTGCGCACCGCCTGAGCACTGTAATGAACGCGGACAACATCATCGTACTCGAAGGTGGAGAAATTGTAGAACAGGGCACGCACGACGAACTGACCTATCTGCGGGGCGCTTATTACCAACTGGTCCGCAATCAACTGGAGCTGGGCGCATAAACCCTACCATCTATGCAAGAGCACGACAACATAGAAATCCGAAGCGAAGAGGTACAGGAAATCCTTGGCACCCCGCCACCGTGGATGGCCCGGTTTGGCACACTGCTGGCCCTGCTTGTCGTGGTGGTGCTCGGCTACATTAGCTATTTTATAGAATACCCGGTGGTGGTGGATGCCGGGATTACGGTGTCTTCCAAAGAGCCGCCCAAGCGGCTGGTGTCCAACATCAGCGGCCGGGTACAATCCATACTGGTGGAGAATGAAGCTGCCGTCAAGGCAAATGATGTGATCGTCGTTTTCAAAAGCAATGCCCGTTTGGAGGACATGCTTACCCTGGAGTCCAAAATGATGATGATGGAGGCGCCCACCGATTCGGCTTTGCTCGCCTTTTCAGTACCCGATACCTTCGTCCTGGGGTCTATCAAGGAGCCGCTCTATGATTTCTACCGGCAGCAGAAGGTGAGGCAGCAGTATGAGGAGAACCCTTACGATAAGTACAGCATTGACCAATTGGAGCGCGAGCTTCAAAAGATACAGAGCATCATCCGCTCCGATCTGCGGAGAATTGAAAACCTGGACAGTCAGATCGAGCTGGTGCAGGAGCGGCTGGCACGAGAGGAAAAGCTGGTCCGGGATAACCTGCTGGCCGAATCCCGCATTGAAAAAACCAGAGAGTCATTGCTTAGCCTGCAACGCATGCGGGAGGGGGTGGAGTCTTCCATCAAAAACCGTGAACTGGAAAAAGAGCGTATCCGCGCGGAGAAAACCGGTGTCCGCGAGGGCTCCGTTGAAAGCAAAAAACAGGCCGGCATTGAACTGCGGGAGCGTTTTAACGACCTGCAGCGTGCCGTGGAGGAATGGATGTTCAAATACGTCATCACGGCTCCGGTAGCGGGAGTGGTCTCACTTTACATGGAAGACATTACGGAGCAGCAATTTGTCGAAGAAGGCTTCGAAATTGGCGTGGTCGTCCCCCAGCTGGAACAGGAAGCCAAGGGCACCATCTGGTTGCCGGTGGCCAAAGCCAGCCCCGTA
Source organism: bacterium (assembly GCA_024742755.1). Classification (GTDB taxonomy): domain Bacteria; phylum Bacteroidota; class Bacteroidia; order Chitinophagales; family Saprospiraceae; genus Phaeodactylibacter. Next base: position 48,213 of record JANSXW010000020.1, read on the forward strand.
AAGCCGGGTAAAAAAGTAGTTGTTAGTTTCGATGTCTACCCGGTACTGGAATTTGGCTCAACCATCGGGCGGGTCGAATCTATCAGCCAGGTGCCCATCAACGGGCAGGTAGCCTTAACCATTGATTTCCCCAGGGGCCTGGTCACTGAGTTTGGGCGGGAACTGGATGCTTCTCAGACTATGAAGGGCGAAGCCAATATTATCATTAAGGATAAGCGGTTTATTGAGCGGATTTTCGAGCATTTTAGGGGTTAAGAAAAAAAGGGCTCATGCATCCCCAACGGGGGACGCATGAGCCCTGATATTGGTAGCTCACACCGTAGTTTGTTAAGTCACTACAGGTGGATCACCTCGTCGTAAGCCGCCGCAGCTGCTTCCATTACCGCCTCGCTCATCGTAGGGTGCGGGTGCACCGTCTTGATGATCTCATGGCCAGTGGTTTCCAGTTTGCGGGCAGCCACTACCTCAGCAATCATCTCTGTCACATTCATGCCAACCATGTGGGCGCCCAGGAACTCGCCGTACTTCGCGTCAAAGATAACCTTCACAAAGCCCTCCTTGGCACCGGCTGCACTGGCTTTTCCGGAAGCAGAGAATGGGAATTTGCCCACCTTGATTTCGTAACCGGCATCCTTAGCCGCCTGCTCGGTGTAGCCTACTGAAGCGACCTCAGGCACACAGTAAGTACAGGCCGGGATGTTGTTGTAGTCCATAGGCTGCGGATTTTCACCCGCGATTTTCTCCACGCAAATGATGCCCTCCGCACTTGCAACGTGCGCCAGCGCAGCACCGGGCGTCACATCGCCGATCGCGTAAATGCCGGCTACGTTGGTGCGGTAAAACTCATCGACCTGAATCAGGCCGCGGTCCGTTTTGATGCCCAGTGCTTCAAGACCGATATTCTCCGTATTTGGTGCTACGCCCGCTGCAGAAAGCACGACATCGCACTTGATTTCTTCCGTCTTGCCAGTCTTGCGGTTCTTAACGGTCACCGTGCATCCTTTGCCTTTGGTGTCAACCGACTCCACAGAGGTGTTGCCCAGGATATTGATGCCCTTTTTCTTATAGATCTTATTCATTTCCTTGCTCACGTCCGCATCTTCGCGGGGTACCAGGCCTTGCTCCATGAATTCCACCACCGTTACTTCCGTGCCGATGGAGCTGTAGAAATAAGCAAATTCGGTACCGATTGCGCCGGCGCCTACTACGACCATCTTCTTAGGCTGCTTTTCTAGGCTCATCGCTTTGCGGTACTCAATGACCTTCTCCCCGTCAATAGGGACGGTAGGCAGCTCCTTGGCCCGCCCGCCGGTAGCGATGATGATGTGCTCAGCGCTGTATTCCTTCTTTTTGCCGTCTTTGTCTGTGACCTCTACTTTCTTGCCGCGGAGCAATTTGCCGTGGCCATCAAGTACGGTGATTTTATTTTTGCGGAACAGGAAGTTAATCCCCTTGCTCATGCCATCTGCCACGTTACGGCTGCGTTTCACCATGCCGGTGAAGTCAACGCTGGCCTTTTCCACTTTGATGCCATAGTCTTCTGCGTGGTTGATGTATTCAAAAACCTGCGCACTCTTCAACAGGGCTTTGGTGGGGATACAGCCCCAGTTCAGGCAAATGCCCCCCAGTGATTCCCGCTCTACTACACCAACTTTCATACCGAGTTGTGAAGCGCGGATGGCGGCAACGTATCCTCCGGGACCACTGCCAACTACAATCAGATCAAACTTATCCATGTTCTTGTTTCTGGTTTTAATTATGAGTCAACCTGCGAATCGCTCAGCAGGCGTAGGCGAAAATTTTCAAGCCTCCAGCTTTTCAGACTGCTGGAAAATTAGCGCAAATATACTGACCAAAACGCGGTTGTCACAACAAAGGAGCCTATAGTACGATTTTGAACGGCGGGAAGGCACAAAAAAAGGACTCCGCTGCTATCACCGCAGCGGAGTCCATTCTAACTTGCTGATACTTAATCTTTGTGTCTGTAGGGAGTTGGACGTTTTCTTTTGATGGTATAAAAGTAGAACAAAGGGGGCGGTTTCTAAAATATTCTCACTGACAATTTGTCAAGCAACAAAATGATGAAAGATGCTCATGATTTGTTTAAAGGCTTGTTGATGATTTGATTGTGTATTTAAAAAATGTTCCATGTGTTGGTGCGGCTTCCCGCTATTCCCTGTAAATCAGGGGCAATGGCTGTCAGATGAAATACTGTTTTTTATTCTTCCTCAGGGGCCGTTTCGTAGAGGACAGTGACGAGTTTCGACCGTTGACCCGTTTCGGCTTCCGTAATCCGGAATGCTAAACCGGGCTGCAAAGAGATGGCCTGGCCCCGGGGGCGCAATTGTTCCTGCCTGGCCTGCAGCACTTCGCTGATCGCGCTGAAAGATAGATAGGGCGCACCCAGTTCGCCCAGTTCCCGGTATTTTTGAATGGCCTGTAGCGCCCAGTCTTCCTGCCGGTTTGCTGCTGCCCAGGAGAAAGTAAATTCCTGCCTGATCTGATCACAGCCAGTCTGCTCAATTTGCACAACGATAGACTGATTCAAGACAAAACGCTCCACGCCCTTGCCAGGCTGCAGCTCAAACTGATGCTCAGAAACGCCCCGTAGGGATGCATCAAAAATGGGCTCCGGAGCACCATATAAACAATCTTCAAAAGATTCGCGCTGCGGCGGATCAGAGGCACAGCTACCCAGCCCGGCCAGGGCCCAAAGCCCGAAGGAAAAAATGATACCTGCCAGGGTCCGCTTCATTTCGGTTGATCGATGGTTAAACAATTATCAGCAATTGGTGTTAGGCTATCGGTTTTAAGATCATACGGCAATAGTAAACGATTTGCCACTCAAATAACCCGAAAAATTTCAAAATACATCCTTTATGGTGAATTCAAAATATTCCGGCAATGGTATTGCCCGGAAGGTAAACGGTTATGCCCCTAAGAATGGGGGAGACCTCGTGGAGGAAATGGGAGACATGCACGCTGCGACCTCTGTTGACACGCCTATGCGTGCCGATGCCTTTGACCGTTCTGACGAAGAAAAAATGGAAATCATCAGCCAGCATTTCCGGGAAATTATGGAAACCCTGGGGCTTGACCTGAATGATGATTCCCTGAACGGCACGCCGAGACGGGTGGCAAAAATGTTTGTCAAGGAAATCTTTGGCGGGCTGAACCCGGAATCCAAGCCTGCCATTTCTTTATTCGAGAACAAATTCGGATACCGGCAGATGCTGGTGGAAAAAGGCATTCAGGTGCAGTCCTTCTGTGAGCACCACTTCCTGCCCATTTACGGCAAGTGCCACATCGGCTACATCGCGAACGGCAAAGTGATTGGGCTGTCAAAGCTCAACCGAATCGTGGAGCACTTCGCACGCCGCCCGCAGGTGCAGGAGCGGCTCACCGTGCAAATTGCAGACGAGCTGAAGCGCGTGCTTAAGACCGAAGATGTAGCTGTGTATATGGATGCGAAGCACATGTGCGTGGAAATGCGTGGCATTAAACACACACAGTGCAGCACCGTTACCACAGAGTACGGCGGCCGTTTCCTCAATGAGAATGTACGCGCAGAATTCCTAAAGACTATCAAAGACTAAAAAGCGAAACATAAGTTATGGCGGTTGAATTATTAGCCAACAAGAAAGTACTGATTGTGGGCGCGACCGGTGGCATTGGCGCCGAGGCGACCAAGATGATCAAAAACTCTCAGGGCAATGTCTTCATTACGGGCAGAGATCAGGAGAAGCTGAAAAAGGTAGCTCAGGCCAATAAAATCCCCGACGATCAGGTGTTCACGATGGAGGTCACAGATCCGGAATCCGTACAAAAAGTAGCGGACCAGATCCACAGCAAAGTGGACCAGATTGACATTCTGGTGAACGCTGCCGGAGTAGGCTACCTCAAAAAATTTGAGCAGATCGAATACGAGCAAATGAGCCGTATGATCGACATCAACCTCAAAGGCGCTTTCCTGGTCATGCAGGCTTTCCTGCCCCCCATGAAGGCGTCTAAAAAAGGGATGATCATCAATATCCCCGGCGTGCTGGGGCGGGCGCCGATGGCCGCTGCCGCTGCCTACGCCGCTTCCAAATACGGGTTAAATGGCATGGTGAAGTCACTGCGCGAAGAGTTGAAGCGTACGGAAATCCGGCTGTCGAACCTCTACCTGGGCGGTGTGGATTCAGAATTCTGGGATGACATTGACATGCCTGTAAACCGGGATAAGTTCATCACAGCTCAGGAGGCAGGGCGTGCGGTATGGTTTATGTGCCAGCAACCTACCTCCGGCGTGGTGTCTGAGATGGTCATACAGCCTTTCAACCATCAGGTGATCTAGAGCACAAGCTTCAGAAAGTAAACTTGGACCGGGCGCTGGCATATGCACTGACAGCGCCCGGTTTTTATCAGGGCTGCTTGCGAAGCGCAAGGTATGCTTTAACAAAGTCTGGCATTCCATACCCCACCGCAACATCAGGCAATTCAGACTGGCTGCTGCTATTGCGGATGGCATTCAGCAGTTCCTCCACGCTTGCATCAGGATAAGCCTCGCGCAGGCAGGCGACCATGCCCGCCACAATGGGGCTGGCAAAGGAAGTCCCGGACCCAATCGTCACCTGATACTGATAGGCATCCGCCAATGTAACCCACGCTCCGGGCGCCACAATATCAGGTTTGATGCGCCGGTCAGCCGTAGGCCCTACGGAGCTGAAGCTTGCCAGGTCACCGTTGAGCGCAGTAGCCCCAATGGAAAAAGCGCCTGCCGCATCCGCAGGGATACCGATCCGGCGCCACGGGCTGCTTCCTTCATTGCCCGCGCTTGTGACCACCAACATGCCCTTCCGGGCCGCAATATCAGCTGCCTGGCTGGCTACAGAAATGCTCCCTGTCAGGTCTTCCGCTGTGTAGTTCATAGAGGCCTCATCAAACTGGGTATAGCCCAGGGAGGAGTTCATGACATCTGCTCCGAGGCTATCCGCGTACTCGAGCCCGGCCACCCAGTGGCATTCTTCTATCCGGTGTTCGCCCCGTATATCTTCGGTTTTAATGCAAACGTAGGTGGCATCGGGTGCCGTGCCTACCAAAACTTCCGGCTGATTGGCAGCCATAGTGGAGAGCACCTTGGTGCCGTGGCTGCTGGATTCCCAAACCAGCGTGTCTTTATCGACCATGTCCATGGACGTAAGCAACCGGTTGTCAGCGCGGAGGGAGTCAAAGAATGGGCTGCGGTCCACCCCGGTGAATCCGCCATCCATAACGGCAATCAGGATACCCTTGCCCCGGTAGCCCATCAGGTGAAGGCTGTCCCCGTTGATGGCTTTGATTTGTTTGGTGCCGTAGCCGTAGTGCTGCCCGGATAGCGCTTTGCTCTTGAGCTTGCCCATTTTCGCGTCCCGTTCCACACTGGCTTTTTTTTCCCGGTACGGCCCGGCATACCAAACGGTATCCACAAAGGGCAAAGCTTCGATAGCTGGCAGCATGGAGGCCTCTCCGTAAACGGTAGCGGCATTAAGCCAGCGGGAAGTATGGTGCACTTTGGCCCCGGCTTTGGCAATGCCTTTCAGGTAATCTGGATTGGGCGGGAAGTCTTCCGCAGTCACCGGTATGCCCAGCTTTTGCCTTCTGGCAATGGCACGTGGAGAGAGAAAAGCCTCCGGTGCGCCCACCATGTAGGGCGTATTCGCTTTGTCTTTGAAGGCGACCCAGTAAAATTGCTGGCTTTCGTTGGTTGCTGTTGTCTCCTGCCCCAACGCTGGCAGGGCAAAGCACAATAAACAGGCGATAGTGCTGCTGAAAATGGTCTTTTTCATAGTTTTTTTATCCAATTGTCGTGTCAATATTGAATCGGAACTCCTGGTCCAGCTTATCCTGAATGAGCTCCAGCAGTTGATTGCCGTGGTGTTCCCGTTTTAGGTCAAACTGGGTATCCTGGATGGTATCTTCGTTGATTACGCGGTGCGGTGCCGGGAAGGGCAGGCGCTCTGCCGTGCGTACCAGCTCGTGAGCCTGTTTGGCGTTCTGAGGCGCGGCAATCACATAGTATTCCTTATACTCAGAGGGCCCTTCCTGCCACCACTGCACACCGGTTTCCGGCTTAAAATAAACGCGGACGGCTTGCCCGGTAAAGCGCAGGCAGGCTCCTATCAGTTGGTCTTGCGCATTTTGGGGCTCGGGTTTTTTGCCCTTGCTCCAGTTGTGCTCCGTCGAAACAACGGCGGTTTTGGCCCCTGTGCCCCGCAGCCAGACAGCTTCTGTGGCAGCTAGCTCAAAAGGCAAATCCCTGATCAGCTCCTCATAGAACCGGATTGCCCGTTCGGGGTCCTCACCTATAATATAAAGCGGGCATTCATTATTGTCCGGGTTCAGGATTTCAAACAGATTTAGTTTTTCCTGTTGCAATTGCTGCTCGGCCTCATCAAGGTTGTCTACCCACTCGGGCTGATAGGGCTGAACATCGAGGCAGGACAACGCTAACTGCAGCTCCAGTTGTTCGGTGCGTTGCAGCAGCGCTTCAAAGCGTGCCTTTTGGTCGGTAAGAATGCCGTAGCGTTCTGCATTTTCTTTTCGCTCCCAAAACTGCTTCCCCTTGCGGCGGCGGGAAGCCGTCAGCAGGTCGAGTTCGGAGAGCATGTGCACATAGGAACTGCCTTCCATCAGTTTTTCCACCGACCGGCGAAGGTTGCTCGCATGGTCGGCGTAGGCGATTTTGGTATATTCTTCCAACAGCAGGTCGAGCCCCAGCGGGTCCGATTTAGTGGTCAGGTGCGGCCGCCCTTCTTTAAGGTCCACCACAATTTCAACCTGATCGTCAACATCCTGCTGGTTCAGGGCATAGGCCAGCGGAAGGATGAGCTCATGCCGGAGTGTCCGCTGCAGGTGGCGGGCACCGTATTGCTTGTCGTAGCCCCGTGTGGCCAGGTGTTCCAGGAAAGGCTCGGTCAGCACAAAGTTCATTTTGCGGAAGCGGATGCCCTCCCGGCGCTTGAGCTGTTCAATTTCGCGGTCGAGCACATAACGGATGGTCAGGTTATCCAGTGGGGCGAAGGGGATAATCTGGTCGATCCGGTTGAAGAGCTCGGGCCGGAAATACTTCTGTACGGCATTAAGAAAGTGGTCTTCCACGCTCTTGATGGTTTGCTCTTGTTGCCACCCGATAGGGTTGAGCTGCAAACTGCCCGCCCCCACGTTGGACGTCATGATGATGATGGTGCTGCAGAAGTTGACCAGCCGGCCCTGACTGTCGGTCAGCCGGCCTTCGGAAAGCATTTGCAAAAGCAGGTCAAAAAATACCGGATGCGCCTTTTCGATCTCGTCAAACAACAGCACTCCAAAGGGCGCTTTCCGGATCGCCGAAGTCAGCAGGCCTTCAGAAAAGTAACTTTGCCCAATGAGCCGCTGCACAGAGTAAGGCGTTGAGAATTCACTCATGTCAAAGCGGGTCATGCGCTCTGCCGTTCCAAACATAAACGCCGCAAGCTGCTTGGCCAGCTCAGTCTTGCCAACACCGGTAGGCCCCACAAAGAGCATGGAGGCAATTGGTTTTCCGGTCCGGGCCAGAGCAGTTTTGACGGTGGAAAGAATGCCCACAATCCGGTCAACGGCCTCTTCCTGCCCGAAAACGCGGCTGTTGAAGTGCCTGAGCAGGGCTTCCGGGTCCATTGGCAGGTCCGGATCGATCATAAACCGCGGCATGCCGGTCTCCTCGCTAAACTGAGCAATGATTTCAGAACGGTGGATGGCAACTGTATTGGTATGGGCTCCGGGCAGAGATTTCCCCCTTCGGTTGAGGAGGAGGTTCTCTAAAAAGCGGACGGGCCGCCCGGGCATTCCATCGTAGGGGGTGAACCGCCGGCTGAGCCGCACCGTCTCCTGAATCGCATAAGGGTCAATGCGAATGCGTTGCCCTCTGGCCAGGTCGTTAGCCTTCCGCTCAATGATCTGCTCCAACTCCCCGGATTCAGGCTCCGTGATGGCGATGCGCTGAAATACGTTAAGATAGGAGGGGCTCTTGATTTCAATACGGGCGAGCTCTTCATCCGTGCATTCTGAGATCAGCGTTACCTCCCCCCGGCTGAGGTAGGGCAGCAGGTAGTCGGCAATGCTTACGGTGTTGCCTTCGTATTTGCCCACTTCAAACAGGTCCATCAGGTTGCGCACGAAAAGGAAGTCAGGCTGGCCGGAAAGCTCTCGGCAAAGCAAGGACAGGTTTTCCTGCCATCCGGTATCCTTCATCAGTTCTTTGATGAGGGTTGAAGCCGTGGTTTCCCAGATTTTGCCGGGCAGCCCAAATTCGGATTGCCGGCGGGCAAGCTCCCAGACGAGGGCGGTTTTGCCGGTGCCGGTTGGGCCTACAAGCAAGGTGTTGCGGTGGAAATTGCCGGTAAGGATTTGCGCCAGCTGCCTGAGTTCCTTGTCCCTGCCGTAACTGGCGGGTGTTTCAATCTTTAGCTCAGTAGCTGCTTTGGGCAACAGCCGGTCCTGCTGTTCATTGCCCATCTGCTCCAGTTCCTTCGGGCTGGGCACCTGAAGGGTAATGGGGTACTGCTTCAGCTCGATGAGGTCAAACCAGATCGCGCTCACGATGTTTTGAACGGCCTGCAGGCGGCGGTGGCGGGCAAAGTCCAGCTGAATGGCTTCAATTACTTTTTGCTCCAACTCTTCGGGGACAGCCGAGTAAGCTTCTAAATCCAGGGCGGGGACAATGGCCCATATCCCTTCGCCGGGCTGCAACTGATTGAAATAGTAGGTGAATTCAAGTTCAAAGGCCGGATAAGTGAACTGATCTCTGGAAGCCGGAAAACTCACCTTGACTTTGGCAGGGATAAAATGCCCCTGCTGATACTCGTTGAGCAGTTCGCTAATCTGCCCCTGATTGAGCACTTTGTTTTGCAGCGCCTCCGCATACTGCCCGGCAAGAATAGGGAGCTTTTCCCGTATGCGGAGCACTTCCCGGTCGTTGAGCGGGGCGAGCAGGCTGCCGCCGGTCTGCAGGTGGAGCCGAAAAGCGTAGAAAGGGATAGTGAGTTCGAAAGCCATGCAGGCAATTGGGTTGATGGATTAGGGCCTGACCATTACGGGCTTAGCAATAGCCCTTTAATTGGTAAGGCTTAAAACTAGCGCTTTTTTCCGGTTCTGAAAAGTTAAGACTATATTGGGATTTCACCCTTTGGGCTGCATTTGCCAAATTTTATCCTGAACTTCGTTGCTCTCCCGCCTGCCAAAGTCTTGTACGGCGGGCAGGTCAGTCGCTTAGCTCAGGCTAGGCTCCTTCATCGCGCCTTGTTCAGAATAAAATTTGACTACATTCGCTCCAAAAGCGAATTCCCAATATAGTCTAAGCAATAATCTGTCCTTCGGCCGCCCTGCCGTAAATGGCTGCCAGCCCCTGCTGATGCCGGTATCCGCTACAGAATGCAAGCAGGGCATCTACCTGATGCCAATTGGCCGGGGGCACTGTCAGTTGATAATCGGGCAGATGAGCGAGGACCGCCTCTGTGGCTTCCCGCAGGTAGGTTTTATCTTTTTTGTACCGCTTCCGGTCCAGTCCGAGGATTTTGGAAAGCTGTCCCGGGTAGACCTCCAGGGTAGCGCATTGCAGGGCTTTCAACTCCTGGCTTAAGCGCATGGCGCGCGCGGTCAGCCCACCGAGGAACATAGGCGACATGGCCTGCACCTCTTTATCGGCAGACCGGTAGAAGAAATCTTCGTAAGCATTGGGGGCGCGGTAAACGCCGGGCAGGCTCAGGGGGGCGTCCAGGTATAAGGCTTCCGGCTGATGCGCTTTCACCCAGCTTTTTACCCATTTGTCAGCATCTTTTTTGGAAGCGCTCTGCACCAATTGAATGTCATGGCCTTCAGCCCATGCAATGACCGTTGTGCCGGCCATTTTGCTTCCGTAGTCCACACCTGCCCAGTTCATTTAATGCCCGATTATGTTAGAAAATTGGTGCGCCAGGTCCTCTGCAACAGCCTCCCTGCCAGTCTCTTGGGCATAGACGATGCTCGCCTGCTGATAGTAGGGGGTGCGTTCCAGTAGTTTGTGGCTGATGTATGCCCGCAGGCCTTCGTCTGGCGTTGCGCGGAGCAGTGGGCGGTGGTCCCGTCCGTCTTTCAGGCGTTGGAATAACAACTCCTGGGAAGTATCGAGGTAGACGGTTAGCCCGTGGTTGTTCATCCAGTCCATATTCTGGTGAAAACAAGGGGTGCCTCCACCCGTGGCTACCACCGCAGCCGGTTGCCCTGCCATTTGGCGGATGGCTTCCGCTTCGGCCTCCCGGAAGTGCGCTTCGCCCTGCTGTTCAAAGATTTCACGGATGGAAAGCCCGGCCTTCTGTTCGATCCAGTCGTCAAGATCGATGAAGCGGCGGTTGAGCAGTTGAGCCAGTCGCCGGCCGGTATAGGATTTGCCCGAACCCATAAATCCGATAAGGTAAATCTGCATGCCTGAGGGTTGGTTTTTGTAGGGGTCAAAACAAATCCTTTCCCGGATTAGTTGATAATTTGGTCAAGGATTCGAGGAGTTCATTACCTTTGTGCTGAAAAAAGAAATGCTATGATGAAATCACTGCCGGCCTTTTTGTTTGTACCCCTGCTCCTGCTTGCCGCTTGCAGCAACGACAGCCAACAGCCGGAAAGCAGTTCAGAAAAGACCCTTCAGGAGATTAAAAAGGATGGCGCCATTAGCAATGCGGACATCATTCGAAACCCGGTTTCTGCTGATACGCCCATTGATACCGTCAATGTAGCTAAAATGAGCTTTGAGGAGCAAAACTACGAGTTCGGCGAAGTGATGGAAGGGGAAATCATTGAGCACACTTTTAAGTTTAAAAACACGGGCAAGGCCCCGCTTGTCATTCAGGGCGCCCGCTCCACCTGTGGCTGCACCGTGCCGGAATGGCCCAAAGACCCGATACCGGTAGGAGAGGAGGGCGAGATTTTTGTCCGCTTTGACACCAAAAACAAGCGTGCCCGTCAGGTAAAGCCCGTCATCATTACGGCCAACTCCTATCCGGCAACCACCAAGGTCTATATGCGCGGCTTCGTAAAGGAAGAAGGCGCTGAACAATAAAAACAAACGAAATTCATCTTAAACATGACTCAAAACGCTATCTTACTGCTACAAACGGGCAATGCAGGCATGATGAACCTGGTGTTCATCGGTGCGATGATTGTAATTTTTTACCTGTTTCTGATCCGCCCGCAGCAGAAACGGCAGAAAGAACAAAAGACATTTAACGAAGGGCTGCAGAAAGGGGACGAGGTGGTTACCGCCAGCGGCATTATTGGCCGTATCAATAAGCTGAGCGAAACGGAAGCTACCCTGGAAGTCTCCAACAAAACCTTCATCCGGGTCACGCGGAGCGCGATTTCCAAAGAGATGACGGAGTCCTTCGTATCTGAAGGCGATGATCAAGATAAATAAGCAAATATTCAAGTTTCAACTGAAAGAAGACCGGGCTATCCTGCTTGCTTGTATCGGGATAGCCTTCGTCTTTTGGTTGCTGATCAAGCTCTCTCAAACGTACCGCGCGCAGAAGGA
>JANSXW010000274.1 GCA_024742755.1 bacterium
CCCGGAACTCAAACTCCCCCCACTCACTACTGAAGGGCTTAACACCTTTGGCTGCCTGATTGACGGGGAGGTATGGGTGCCCCACGTGAACTGGCAGCTGATCCAAACTCCGCTTGATTTTGGGGAGATTACGGTGGTGCATCATGAAGAGGCAGACCACTTTTACCTACGTGTCGATAGAAGACCAAACGGGAATTGTGATACGACTGATCAAGTTATACACATTGGGCTAAATATTGACGAGGCAAATAAGTTTGACGATTCATTTATTGGGTCGGCCTCATTCAACGATTGGAACACAGGCAATTGGCAATACCGCCTTGATACCACCGCCAGCCGAGTTGTTGATATTCACAAGTTTGATCTTGACGAGCGCATCCTTTCGGGCACTTTTAGCTTTGACTTTAAGGATTACGGCACAGATGAAGTACGTGAAGTAAGAGACGGCCGCTTTGACTTAAAGTTCTAAAACACTTAAAAAACACCAAAATGAAAAAAATAACTGGATTATTTACGCTCCTATTGTTGGCGAGCCTGCTCTGGGCTCAGCAGCCAACAGGCACGCTTTCTTTTCAGAATGATGCCGATGCTGTGATCACTGATGTGGTTGGCAACCTGGACTTTTCAGAACTTAGTACGGGCTTGCTACTGGAACGGACCATTCCATGGGCAGATCCATCGCTGTTCCATGGGCAAAGCGTTTCTGATACCAACCTGATTAACCATAATGGATTTGGCCTGCTGTATGCTACGCTGTCTGGTATGGGGGTGAATGGGCCTGCATTACCGGACCCCGTCAGTACCTACGTTCTGGCTATGAATGATCTGAATGCAAGTTCGGATACTTTTCCCATTAGCATGCTCTTCATGGATTACGAACGGTTTAAGCCTTACGCAATAGATTCCAACCTTTTGGCATGGACTGCCAATGCGGGGGGGGGCAAAACTTATCTGATGTAGCCAACCGACCGGAAAGCCCTTACGCATCAGAGCGCCTCTTTGCAGCTTCTGCATTATATGACAAGGCATTAGGGACTTCGCTTTCTTTTATCCTTCCATCTCATCTCTTTTTCTCTAATTGCAACACCGGTGGCAGCACACTTCTTTCTTTATCCATTGACCTGGATGACGGCAATGGCTATCAGTTGGCCTCCCTTGGGCAAGTTATCTCCGCCCAGTACAGCAGCGGAGGCGATAAGCGGGTCAAAATAAAGATGAAAACATTTGACCGGAAAGAGTATATAGCCCACTTTTCCTTTAGGGTATTGGAGCAGAGTATTGGTACTCGTTTCCCGAACATTCCAGTAGATTCAATTATTCCAGCAACTCAGGAGCATAGCGGTGGGGTGATGAATATTTTCATCAACGACTGTAATGATGGCCTGACCAAGCCCCTCATCATTGCTGATGGGCTTGACCCGGTGCAGAGGGCGGAGAACCGGACTTGGGAGTTTGCGATACAGTTGTTAAATTATCAGCTACAATCAGGCGATATTTTAATTGATAGACTGGAATCTGAAGGCTACGACATCATCTTCCTGGATTACAACAATGGAGGCGATTACATACAGCGCAATGCCCGGATGGTGCAGGACGCGCTGAGGATGATCAATCAAATGAAGGCTGCTAATAACAGCCAGGAGGAGGGCATTTTGCTTGGTCCCAGCATGGGAGGGCCAGTGACAGAGTATGCCTTATTAGAGATGGAGCAAAATGGGGAAAGCCATGAAATTGAGCAGTTGATGCTTTTGGATGGAGTTCAGCGCGGGGCCAATGTATGCCTGGGGCTCCAGCATGCAACAAGGCATATTTATTTGTTGGAAGGCCCCTGGGGCATACCGCTTAGGTCGTTTGTTCCTGCCCTATCAGCTGCTAAAGATATATTTAATGAACCTGCATTAAAACAGATGCTTTTGTACCATGCCTATTCAAGTGACGGGGTAAGCCCCATGCCTGAACATGGGCAGCTCTATGCTGAATTAGCGGCATTTGCGCCACCTCAGCATTTTGAGTACACCGCACTATCCGCAGGCAGTATACGTGGTGTGGGGCAGTTGGTACAGCCAGGCGGTGCTATTGTTGATTTTGAGGGCTCTATAGCTGACATACTCGATGATGTTTTGAATAATTGGTCAGGTTTTTGGGCTAGTGCAGTTGAAGTAGTTGCTGGTATTGCTGGCACTACAGCTGCTGGTGTGAGCATTGAGATTACAGCTCTTCCGGATCAGGGCAGCCCTCCTGTTCCTGTATATTTTGGACAAATAGAACTAAGCTATTTAAACCAAAGCTTTATCAATTCTAATTACCTCTATTCCGTATCTGGAACGCTGCCTTTAGATAGTGCACCTGGAGGTTTCATGGGCGTAAACAGAAATATTACGGATTTGAACCAGCAACAATTGCTTCATAATACAGTGTGTATTGTCCCTACGGTGAGTAGCCTGGATATACCCTTAAATGCAGCCAACCTTTATGCAAACCTGGAAAACGTTGGCACTGTAGCAGGTAACTTGACCGTTGTCAGCCGTTATGCAGGGTCTACAGCAAGTATCGAGTCTACAGAGTATGGCCCGCCGGCACAGGAAAACCAGCAACACAGCCCGATTATCAATGAGGACAATATTGACTTTTTGCTATTCTCATTTGTTACGGCTGATCCATTGTTGAGCGGGCAAGCAGGCGTAATTAACAACCGGATTTACAACTTTGGCCGGTCTTTGGCAATCTTCGACCCAGCTGTACCAAATTTTTTTAAGGAGACAGATAACCAGATAAGTTACGATGTAGATATCCTTAACGGAGGCTCGCTTTGGGTGAATCGTGTTGACCGGATAGCATTTACAGACGAATTGCAAAACCCCCAAAACCAGCAATCCTCCAATTTTAATCTATACATCGGTGGCGGAGATCTTTGTACAGCGCCAAGCCCAGTTACCCTCACCATCGCCCCAACCGCCCGCATGGAACTCGGCCAATGGGACGCCGCCGCCGGCATCACCAACACCGCCCAGGTCTACGTGCAGGCAGACGCGACGGTCTCCATTCAAGCCCAGGGCGAGCTGTACATCAATAAAGACTCCCGGTTTATCGTACAGGAAGGGGGCTACACCGAGGTACTCTCCGATGGGCTGCTCAGCGCAGGCTTTGGCGGGCAGGTCCGCATCGAAAAAGGGGGCGAAGCCCGTATTGGCAGTGGGGGCATTTTGCGCGTCAGCCAGGATTCCAAATGCGTAGTGGAAGACGGTGGCAAGCTGGTACTGGAGCCGGGCGCCATCGTGCAGCTTTGGGACGGGGACGACCCCTTCGGCCGTGCTGTGCTCGAAGTGCAGGGCGAGCTGGAGGTACAGGGCAGCATCGACTTTAGCGGCAATGGCTTCTTTGACTTTTTCCAAAGCCATACCCTCAGCCTTACGGGCGGCATCTTCCGCATCGAGGGACGGGGCATCGGCAAGCGCTTCCTGCGCCTGCGCAACAATACGACCCTGGACATCGGGGACAATACGGTGGAGCTGCTGGAAGGCCTGGCGGAATACGGCAATTATGCCAAAATCTCCGTAGGGCAGGGCGAAGCCTTTATCTCTAATATGGAGCTGAAGACCGGCGAGCAGACGGCGGTGGGCCTGCTGGCTGACGGGGCGACTAAAATCCGTTTTGTATACAACGAAGCCTACGGGTTTGCCAATGCCGTGGAGGCTTACAATACCTACCCGTCCAATGCGCTGGACTTCTTGTTCTTCCAGAGCGGCTTTTCTGATAACCGGAATTCTATCTGGCTCTCCCACGGCAGCAATGCGCGGGTTTGGGACTGCCATTTCAATGGCACAGGCACCGGTGTGAATGCGATGC
>JANSXW010000004.1 GCA_024742755.1 bacterium
AGGAGCCTGATTGCAGAGCACGGCGGCCTGTGGGCAATCTGAGGTAGCGGTGATTGCTCCGGAGTAGTTGTTGAGGCACAGGGAGAAATTGCCGATAGCCACCCCCTGTACTTGCAGGTAGTAGGTCTGCCCAAGTTGCAAGCCTGTTTCGATGATTTGCAGGGACAAGCCGCTGCCGGTCTGGCAAGTGACTTCCGTCAAATCTGTACAGCTGCCGGTGTACAGTGCGACCTGCGGCTGGGAAAGCTGGTTGCTAAAAAAGCCGCCGAGCACAGAAATACTTACGGAAGGGGCTACCGCAGTGAAGGTAAACCAAACATCGCCGGTTGCCGTGAAGCAGGAAGGAGGCTGATCCGGGTCAGCGGTTGCTTCAAAGGTGGTGAACTGCCCTTCCGAAGCGCACCAGTTGATGGGGTCTTCGATCAGGAAGGCATTGGCGCAGTCGTCGTTGGCAGGCTGTGCGGCAGCCCAAAGCACCGACAACAGGCAAGGCACTGCAAGGAGGAAAGATTTTCTCGTTTTCATAGCGTCGGATGTGATTCCCCCGAAAGTTAAGCAATAAAATCAAACCCTGCCCGATAGCCTTGGTCGGCAGCTTTCCTCAACCTTTGGTTTTTTGTACCTTCGCACTCATGGTAAAAAAGCAAATTCCAAACGCGATTACCCTGCTCAACCTGGTCTTCGGGGGTTGTGCGCTGGTCAGTGTGCTGCATGGGCAATACGTAGCCGGGTTTGGATTTATAGTGGCTGCGGTTGCGGCCGATTATGCGGATGGGCTGGTGGCCCGTTTGCTGGGCGTGCATTCGGAGCTGGGCAAAGAGCTGGACTCCATTGCTGATACGGTTTCCTTTGGGGTCGTGCCCGGAGCCATCTACTATCAGTTGCTGCTGGTAGCCCTGGGGCAGGAAGGCGCAGATACGCTGGTATACGCAGCGGTGCCTGGTTTTGTCCTTTCGGCTTTTTCCGGTTTGCGGCTGGCCAAGTTCAACCTCGATACCCGGCAAACGGATGGGTTCATTGGGCTGCCAACGCCATCGAGCACCATGTTCGTAACCGGCCTGATGCTGATATATGCCCTGGACAGTTACGGCATGGGAGTGTGGGTGGTCAGCAGCCCTGCACTGCTTTACTTCCTGATCGCGCTGCAATCCTACCTGCTGGTGAGCGAAATCCCTATGTTCGCCCTCAAATTCAAATCGCTGGCGTGGGCGGGCAATGAGATTAAATTTATCTTTGCCGGCATTGCGTTGCTGTTGCTTATCCTGACCCGGGAGGTGGCTTTTTCAGCAGTGGTAGTGCTTTATGTTCTTTTTTCTGCTTTCCAGTATTTCACGAAGCCGGAGCACTGACTTTAACAGAATCGACAACTGCATGCTTTACCTCATCCCCACGCCCATTGGCAATCTGGAAGACATCACCCTGCGGGCGCTCCGCCTGCTGAAAGAAGTGGACCTCATCCTGGCGGAAGATACCCGCACCTCCAAAAAGCTGCTGGACCACTACGACATTACCACTCCGCTCCGCGCTTACCACGCCCATAACGAGCACAATATTACCGACAATCTGGTCGAACAACTCAAAGGCGGTACCCGGATGGCGCTGATTTCTGATGCGGGCATGCCGGGCATTTCTGACCCTGGCTTTCTGCTGACCCGGGCCTGTGTGCAGGAAGGCGTCAAGGTGGAATGCCTGCCCGGTGCCACGGCTTTCGTGCCGGCGCTTGTGGCCTCCGGTATTCCTTGCGATAAGTTCCATTTCGAGGGGTTTTTGCCTCATAAAAAAGGGCGTCAAACCCGCCTGAGCTATCTGGCAGAATTGCCGGTCACTTTTGTGCTGTATGAATCGCCTTACCGCCTGGTCAAGTGCCTGGAACAATTGGCGGAGCACTGTGGTGCGGACCGCCTTGCCTGTGTGGCCCGCGAACTGACCAAAATGCATGAGGAGGTCAGAACGGCATCGTTGGAAGAACTGATTGCCCACTACGGGCAGCAGGCGAAAGTGAAAGGGGAGATTGTGTTGGTCGTGAGCGGGCAGCCCGCGTAAAAAAATCAGGGCCGGTTACGCTTCCTGCGGCGGCTCCTGTTCGTCTCCCTGCGCGGATGCGCCCCCGGATGAATCGTACGCAGGGGGTCCCGTGTGCCGGAATGGAGAAAGGGGGCTGGAGTCGGGGGTGTCCGCTGAAGCGGGTGCGTCGTCCCGGAGTTCATCAGACTGATAGGGCAACTCGTCTGACTGTTCCTGCGCTTTTCGGATATTAGCCATGGTGTTGGCCGCGACGAGCCGCATCAGGCTGGCTACCCCAACATCTGTATCTGTCCCGGCAGGCTCCTGCTCCCCGCGAAACCAGGCAATTACAGCTTTCAAATCGCTCCACATCATACGTTCCGTATCCTTTTATTTTGAGGAAACAGCCGGGGCCAGCTATAGTTGATGTGACCTGCCGGGAAAACATCGTCTACAAAATGCATCCCCGGGAAGCACACATGTTTTGCTGCCCGAAAAACAATCCGTAATTTAACACCATAATCAACAACCATAAAAAACAATATGGAAGCTAACTTGATGAACCTCCTGCAAGGCTCCCTTTCTGAGGGCATGATCGACCAACTGAGCCAGCAAATCGGAGGGGCCGACAAACAGAAAACCGCCGCTGCGGCTTCGGGCATCGTGAATACCCTGATGGGCGCACTGGCCAAGAATGCTGAATCTGCTGAAGGGGCGCAGTCGCTGAATAACGCACTGGAGCGGGACCACGATGGCAGCATCCTGAACGATGTCATCGGCATGCTCAGCGGGCAGCAGGCGCAGGCACAGAATCCGGGCATGCTCAACGGCTCAGGTATCCTGAAGCACGTCCTGGGCAACAAGCAGGGCGGTGCAGTACAGATGATCAGTCAGCTTAGCGGGCTGGACTCCGACAAGACCGGCAGCCTGATGACGATGCTGGCACCGGTAGTGATGGGCGCCCTGGGCAAGACCAAGCGGGAGCAGGGGCTGGATATGGCCGGTATTGCTTCGCTGCTGTCCGGTACGGTTTCTGCCGAGCGGGCGAATACCAATAATCCGGCGATTGATATGGCCATGAAGTTTCTGGACAGCGATGGGGACGGAAGCGTAGTGGATGACGTAGCCAGCATCGGTATGAAAATGCTGGGCGGGCTGTTTGGAAGAAAGTAAATCAGCTTTCAGGCAAGCAAGAAAAAAGCCATCCGGGAATGCCTCCCGGATGGCTTTCTGTTGTGCGCAAAAATTGCGGAATTTATGCGTTGCTGTTTTCTTTCTTTTTTGCTTCCGCGCGCTCCGCTGCTTCCATGCCCTCTTTCAGTTCGCTTTCGAGGGAGGAGCGTGCGGTGTTGAACTCGCGGATGCCCTTGCCAATGCCACGCATCAGCTCAGGGATTTTCTTGCCGCCGAAAAGCAGCAGAATCGCAAAGAGTACAACCAGCATTTCCGGGCCGAAGAAGTTGAACAACAGTATAGTTTCCATAATGATCCTTTTTAATTATTGCAAAATTACAGCATTATGCTGTCCTTATCAACCTGCTTTCAGTCATCTGACCGTAATAAGAGGCTTAAGTTTAGTGAAGGTAATGTATTTTTTGGCCATCCTTATTTTTTCAGGCCGATTTCACGCAGGCGTTCGTCGAGATATTCGCCGGCCGTGATGGGCTCGTAGTGCAGTGGGTTGTCGGCGGTGATGCACTTCGGCAGTGCGCTCAAGTCCATTTCCGACTTTGGGTGAAGGAAGAAGGGGATAGAAAGCCGGGGCAGGTGCCACTCTTCCCGCGGTGGGTTGACGACCCGGTGGGTAGTGGACTTCAGGTAGTTGTTGGTCAGCCGCTGCAGCATATCTCCTACGTTGATGACAATCTCATTTTCCTCCGGCATGATTGGCAGCCACTCCTCGTCCTTGCTGAGCAGCTGAAGCCCGCCGGCAGAAGCGCCCACAAGCAGGGTGATGAGGTTGATGTCTTCGTGCTGTTCGGCCCGTATGGCGGATTCCGGCTCTTTCGTGATCGGCGGGTAGTGAATGGCCCTCAGGATGCTGTTGCCCTTCTCAATATGCGCTTCGAAGTAGTCTTCCGGCAGTTCCAGGTGGATGGCAATGGCTTTGAGGAGCTCGCCGCCGGCCTTTTCAAAAGCCCGGTAGAGCTGCAGGCCAAGCTTGGTAAAATCGGGGATTTCTGCAACGTGCACATTGTCCGGGTACTGCGCTTTGCGCGGGTCATCGGCAGGTACTTCCTGTCCAATTTGGAAAAATTCCTTCAGGTCGGCCACTTCCGACTGCTTGGCGTGCTCTTTGCCAAAGGAGGTATAGCCCCGCTGCCCGGCCATGCCTGCGATTTCGTACTGCTTCTTGGTATTGGTGGGCAACGCAAAAAAGGCGTTGGAAGCCTTGTAGAAGTCGTTGATCAGTTTTTCGGGTATGCCGTGGCCGGTAACGCCAACAAAGCCAATTTCGTGAAAGGCCTTGCCCAGTTCTGCTACGAAAGCTTCACGGGCGGTGGCATCGCCCCTGGTAAACTGAGACAAGTCGACAACAGGAATTACTCTTTTGGTCATTGGTACTTATGCTTGTTTGAAAATTGCGCCGCAAAGTACCGTAATTTACTGCTTTTCAGCAAGAAATTCTTCCTAAAGGATGGTTAAACCTCCTGGTCGAGCACGTTGCCCACAGCTTGTGAGGGCCTGGGCTGGGTCTGAATGATCCCAAAGGTGCCGCAGAAAAGGGCAATGCCCGCAAAAGTGAAGCCATACAGGTACTGATGCTCCAGAGGGCCCTCCACCTGATGCTTGATGATGTCTTCCACATACACCATAAACCAGGCGGGCAGCATGCTAATGATGAAAATGCCAAAGGAAAGGGCGACGACCCGGACCTGCTTTTGGGAGAAAATCGCCGCCAGCCAGCTCATCAGCAGGGCCATCAGGCTGTAAAATTGGAAATCCTGGGCAAAGATCAGGCCGCTGAGGTGCTGCGTGTCCCCCGTAATATCGGTACCGAAGATGATCAGGTCGCGTGGGATGTCGCCGGAAGTATGTACTTCAATAAGCGGAGAAAACAACAGGCCTAAGGTAGCCAGGAACCCAAAAACGGGCAGGATTTGGCGGTGGAGCTTCATGGGATAGTGTCTTTAATTTTCGATAAAACCGGATCAGCTGTAAAATGTTGAGCTTCAATAGTTTTTTCCCGGGGCGGCCGGACTTTGCCATTTAGGTGCAGTCCCCTATCTTTGCGCCCACCATCAACCATACGGACCTTTGAAAAAGACGCTCGTAAATATTCTGAAGTTCCTCTTGTTTTTAGGCCTTGGCCTTGGCATCCTGTACCTGGTGTACCGGGGCCAAAATGCCGCCTATCAGGAAGAATGTGCCCTCAAGGGCATCTCAGCCGCAGACTGCAGCTTGTTCCAAAAAGTGGTCACGGACTTTCAGGAGGCCAACTACTTCTGGGTGCTGATGGTCCTTATCGCCTTCATGATGAGCAATGTAAGCCGTGCGATCCGCTGGAGCATGCTCATCCGGCCCATGGGGTATACCCCCCGGTTCATCAATGCCTTCCTGACCACCGTGCTGGGGTACTTCGCCAATCTGGGCCTGCCGCGCATGGGGGAGGTCGTGCGCGGGGCCTCCCTGGCGCAATACGAAAAAATCCCGCTGGAAAAAGTCATGGGGACTATTGTCGTAGACCGGATTATCGACGTCATCAGCATTTTGCTGGTCACCGGGCTGGCCTTCCTGCTGGAGTACGATACCATCTGGCAGTTTGTCAATGAAAAGGCCGATCTCGGCAAGCTGGCAAATTTAGGCAACCTGATGGCGGTGGCCGCTGGCGTGGGCGCAGTGGGCATGGGGGTGCTGTACCTCTTCCGCAAGCCGCTGTCCCGGACGGCGGTTTACAAGAAAGTCCGTGACCTGGCGCTCGGCTTTTGGGAAGGGCTGCAGACGGTGCGTCAGCTGGACCGCCCCTGGTGGTTCCTCTTCCACAGCATCAACATCTGGTTTATGTACTACCTGATGACTTATCTCTGTTTCTTCGCCTTTGCGCCCACTGCGGGCCTGCCTGCGGTGGCAGCGCTCACCGTATTCGTATTTGGTGGATGGGGCGTGGTCATCCCTTCACCCGGCGGTATGGGCACCTACCACTTCCTGGCGCAAACGGCGCTGGCCATGTACGGTATCAGCGGAGACGATGGCTTTTCCTGGGCGAATATTGCCTTCTTTTCCATTCAGTTAGGCTGCAACGTCCTGGTCGGTATTCTCGCCCTGGTCTTCCTGCCCATTCTCAACCGCGACTATCAGCCTGGCAATGAACAGGAACAGGTGGTAACGGCTAACGCATAACCCATGATTGAGCAGATCAAAGCAAAGATTAAGGATTGGTCGGGCGCCGCACAGCAGCGGGCCGCCTGGCAGCAGCAGGGCCAAAAGGTGGTGTTCACCAATGGCTGCTTTGACCTCCTGCACTACGGGCACATCCACTACCTGGCGCAGGCGCGGGAACTGGGCGACGTGCTCATCATCGGGCTCAACGCAGCAGATTCGGTGCGGCGGCTGAAAGGCCCCAACCGTCCTATCAACGACGAAACCACCCGCTTGTGGCAAATGGCCGCCCTGCAATTTGTCGATCTGGTCGTGCCTTTTGAAGAAGACACCCCGGCGGCGCTTATTGAGCTGCTGAAGCCGGATGTGCTGGTCAAGGGGGGCGATTACGAAGTCAGCAGCATCGTTGGTGCCGGCACGGTGCTCCAAAATGGTGGAGAAGTGCGCGTCTTACCTTATATTGAAGGCTACTCGACCACCTCTTTAGAAGCAAAAATCAGAAATCAATCCTAATGCAGATACGCGATGTCCTTCAGCACCTCGAACAAATAGCCCCACCGGTCTATCAGGCTGGGTATGATAATGCCGGGCTGATTACGGGCGACCAAAGCGCGGAAGTGAAAGGTGTGCTTTGTTGCCTGGATTCCACGGAAGCGATTGTGGAAGAGGCGATTGAAAAAGGCTGCAACCTGATCGTTGCCCACCACCCCATCGTGTTCAAAGGCCTGAAAAGCCTGACTGGCCGCAATTACGTGGAGCGCGTGGTGATTCAGGCGATTAAGCATGATATTGCCATCTATGCTATTCACACCAATCTTGACAGCGTGTACCATCAGGGCGTCAATACCCGGATTGCGGAGAAACTGCAGCTGGAAAATACCCGCATCCTGGCCCCCGCAGCGGTGATGAAGAAGCTCAGCGTTTACGTGCCTCCGGCGCACAGCGATGTGGTTCGTAAAGCCCTCTTCGCAGCTGGCGCAGGCACGCTCCATCAGGAAACAGGGCTAAGCTATGCCTCCCTTGGTGTGGGCACGCAGGGGGCGCAAACCGGCGCTGAAGTCAAGCTGGAAGTCTTCTTCGCTACCGGTCAGCAGGCGGCTGTGCTTAGGGCGCTCCGGGATAGCGTCCCGGGCGTGCAATTGCCTTACGAGCTAAGCAGTATTGAAAATAAAAGTGCGCTGGTCGGCTCCGGCATGGTGGGCCAACTGGCAAAGCCCATGAAGGAAGAGGCTTTCCTCAAGCACCTGAAAAAAGCAATGGATGTCCATGTCATCCGGCATACCGCATTATTGGGCAAGCCTGTTGAGACCGTAGCTGTTTGTGGTGGTGCGGGCGGCTTCCTGCTGGGGGCTGCCAAGGGGCAGGGGGCAGACATTTTCATCACGGCCGACTACAAATACCACGAATTCTTCGACGCAGACGGGCAAATCATCATCGCAGATATCGGGCACTTTGAAAGTGAGCAATTTACAATACAACTGCTGCGGGAGATTATTTCTCAGAAATTTAGTAATTTTGCCGCTTATTGCACGGAAGTCACAACGAATCCCGTTCATTACTTGTAGTATAATGCAGTACTACTTCATCTGATCACTACTAAATCGACATAAAATAATGGCAGGAGAACCCACTGTTGCGGAGAAGCTGAAAAATTTATTCGAACTCCAAACCATTGATTCCAAGATTGATGAGATTGAAATCCTAAAGGGGGAGCTGCCGATAGAGGTGAGCGACCTGGAGGATGAAATCGCCGGCTTGGAAACCCGTATCAACCGCCTGACGGACAACATCGCTGAGTTCGACTCAGAAATTTCTAAGCACCGTGCCAACATCAAGGAGGCGGAGGCATTGATTGAGCGGTACAATACCCAGCTCGACAATGTAAAGAACAACCGCGAATACGATGCCCTGATGAAGGAGCTGGAAATGCAGAACCTGGAAATCCAGCTTTCTGAAAAGAAAATCCGCGGGGTGGAAAAAGACAAGGAGCGCAAGGCGGAGACCCTGGAAGCTAATCAGGAACGCCTCGACCGCAAGTCCAAGGACCTCGCGACCAAGAAGGTAGAACTCGAGGAAATCATCAAGAAGACAGAAAAAGAAGAGCAGAAGCTGCGCAAAGAAGCCGAAAAGTGGCGCAAGAAGATTGAAGACCGCCTCCTGCGTGCTTACGACCGCACCCGCACCAACTACCGCAATGGCCTGGCCGTGGTAACCGTTGAGCGGAATGCCTGTGGTGGCTGCTTCAACATGATCCCGCCGCAGCTGCAGCTGGAAATCGCGATGCAGAAAAAAATCATCGCCTGTGAGCACTGCAGCCGTGTTCTGGTGGATGACGCCATTGCTGCTGAGGTAACCGGAGAGACGGAAGCGGCATAAACCAGTGTTGCTAAAAGTTAAAGAAGCCCTGATAAGCCTGCATTGTGCTGTCGGGGCTTCTTTCGTTTGCCTTCGGCACCGCTTATATCCTAATGTCTGTTATCTTTGCGCCAAACCAAATGATATGCACGCCCTCCGGTCCTCCATATTTACTTTGTTTTTCCTGTCCATCACCTCCCTGAGCTGCGCTGCAGGCAAGTATTTTCATTTTACTGCTGATGCCAGAACGGCTTACGAAAAGGCTACAGACCTCCGCTTTGGAGAGGCGTATGCCCTGCTGGCCAAAGTACGCCTGCAGGAGCCGGACAACCTCATTGTTCACCATATTGAGAATTACATCGACTTCTTCAAGTTGTACATCAATGAGAACGAGGAGGAATACAAACAGCTCAAAGCGAAGCGGGACCGCCGGCTGGCCACGATCGTGGAAAAGGGCAACCCCAACTCGCCTTACTACCGTTTTGTACAAGCTGATATCCGGTTGCAGTGGGCGCTGGTGCGCTTGCGTTTTGAAGACTACATTGGCGCATTTACGGAAGTGAGCAAAGCTTATAAGCTGCTTCGGGAAAATGAAGCCCTGTACCCCGACTTTATGCCCAATAAAAAGGACCTGGGCATCCTCCATGCTATGGTGGGCACCATACCGGATAGCTACAAATGGGGCGTGAAACTGCTGGGCGGACTGGAAGGCACCATCGAGGAAGGCCGGCGCGAAGTGGAAGCGGTGCTAAAGTACGCCGAGACCCATGACTTCGTTTTTGAAAAGGAAACCAAAGTGCTCTACGCACTGCTGTTGCTGCACCTCGAAAACAAAGGCGATACCGCCTGGCAAGCCGTTAACCAAGCTGGCCTTTCGCCCCGGCAAAGCCCCCTGGAGTGCTTTGTGATGGCGCATGTGGCGATGCGGACCGGCCGCAATGATCAGGCCATAGAGTTGTTGCAGCTGTACCCGAAGAGCGGGGCTTACTACAGCTTCCCTTATCTGGACTACATGCTGGGGCTGGCTAAGCTGCGCCGGCTGGACCGTGATGCCGCCCCCTACTTCAACGCTTACCTAAGCGCCTGCAACGGGCGGAATTTCATCAAGGAAACCTACCAGAAGCTTGGCTGGCAGTCGCTGATCAATGGGAACGAAGCGGGCTACAAAAGGCATATGCTCAACTGCATTGCCCATGGCTATTCGGTAGCCGGGGGCGACAAAAATGCGCAGCAGGAAGCGGAATCCGGCATCGTGCCGAACCTGGACTTGCTGCGCGCGCGCCTGCTCTTTGACGGAGGGTATTTCCAAAAAGGCTATCAACTGCTGGCCAATCAGGCTGCGGATGACTTTAAGGGCGCCCATGAGCTGGAGTATTTCTACCGCCTGGGCCGGCTGCTGCATGGTATGGAGCGGTATGAAGAAGCCCTGCGGCACTATCAGCTGACTTTGGACAAAGGCGCGGACTCCCCATGGTTTTATGCTTGCAATGCCGCCCTCCAAATGGGCATCATCTACGAAGAACAAGGAAAGCGGAACCGGGCGCGGGCTGCCTACGAGCGCTGCCTGAGCCTCAAGCCCGAAGAATACCGCGTGGGCCTTCATCAAAAAGCCAAGGCCGGCCTCACCCGTTTGGAACAGTAGGCTTTTTACTGGCTGTTCAGGCTCCAGTCGTACTCGAGGTAGGAAACTTCTGCGTCCGCGTTGACCTCTACCGGCGCATACTGATTGATGTACTCAATGATTGACTTCCCATCGGTCTTGAAGTCGCCCCCGTACCAGGTGAAAAGCTTGGACAAGCGCACGGCATTGGGGCTGATTTTATTTTTCCTTTCATCCGCAAGAAAGGCTTCGGCTGCCTGCGTCAGCTGGGCATCGAGCTGCTCAGCAGTGTAGGCCCGGTTGCCCAGTTTGGGGCAGGACCGCGCAGCACAATTGACCGCAAAATGGATGCGGGGCTCGTCGAATTTTGGGCGGATGATGCCGTGCTCGATGTTGTTCAGATCATAAGTCTGCCCCTCGATTTCAATGAATTTGATATCCCAGACGGTATTCACGAAAGGGATTCCGTTTTTGATGTCCTTGATGCTTTCCACGGGATAGTGGTCGGCCACCAGTTTTACCGTGAAGGCATTATAGGCATTGATCCAGTAGGCGAGGCGCTCGTCCCGCGACCAGTGCTCATCGTTGGGGTGGTGCTGCCGCAGCAGGTCCAAGTAGCTGTTCAGGCGTGCGCTGTCGGCAATGAAGCCCTGATAATCGACCAGGCCTTCCGCGGTAACATGCTTTTGGAGAAGGCTGTCCCAGATGCGGTGGTCAATGGGCCTGGAATCAGAAGCATAGTCGCTGACTTTACAACCGCAAAGCAGGGCGGCAAATACGAACAATAGGCAATAACGCATGGACGGGTTTTATTTTCATAACGCGCCCTTTGGCATAAAGTTAGCGCCACTGCACAGCGCCTGCTCTGAAATGTCCGGGCCGGGACTACTCCTCCTTGAGGTCATACTCCGAAAGGATCGCCTGCCAGCGGCTACTTTCCAGAATGCTGAGCATGATGGGGTTGATCTGATCTGCCAGGGGGCTGTTTTTGGGCAGGCCGTAGCTGTAGTACTGTGTATTGAACCGGTAGGGGAGGACCTGCAGCCCGGTGCGGTTGCCACTCAGGATTTCGTACTTCAGGATGGGCTCGTCGTACACAAAAGCATCAATATCCCCGGCTTGCAGCGCGTCCAGGCCTGCCTGCACATTATTGTAGGGCCGGGCAGGCACGTAGTTGTCGTCCAGAAACTGAAGGCTGGCAGAGGCCGCTACGGAGCCTGCCTCATGCTGCCGCAATTCCTGTAAGCTTTCAATATCGCCACTCAGCTGATTCACGGTCAGGGAAGAAGCAATACTTGCCGTAAGGCCAGAGATGATGATGATGGCCGTAAACATCCACACCAGCGCAACGATCCTGCCGCCAGGGGAGCGGGGGGATTTGTCGCCATAGCCCACCGTTGTCATCGTGACGGCCGACCACCAGATGCCTTCCCACATGCCCTTCCAGCCATTGGGGAATTCCTCCGGGTTGGCTTTGCGCTCAAACAGCCAGGTAATAAAGCCAAAGATGAAAATGACAATAAATAACACAAAAATGGCCTTCAGGAAATTGACAGAGAAGAATTTTTTAACAAAAGCCAGGGCGCTGTCCAGTCCGCTGCTGCTGCGCGTGGCCACGGCAGAAGAGGAAACGAAGAATGGCTGAGTGAAGGCTATCCGCTCAATGCGGCCGCTCGTTACCGTAAGTGGATTGATTGCAATATCAAGTTTTCCGGCTTCCAGCTGATCCAGCATTTCGCTCAGGGTGAGCTCCCTGAATTCATAGGGTTGGGCAAGCTCAGCCGCCACCTGTTCCCACAGCCAGGCACTGATCCCTTCTAGTTGAGATGTATTTTTTTTGAACAAAAATGGAGGAGATTCCTTTACGCCCACATGTAAAATTGACGAATTGTCTGATTTTGGGGTGTTTTCTTGCCCATTTAACCCCGTTTTGAATATTAATGTGAATATTAAGTACGTAATAATGTGCCTAATTGTCATTTATTTTCGATTTTTGTGCCAAAAATAAGCAATACGAGTTTCTAAGTTAATAAAGTGGTGTGTTCAGCGCACTGCTCGATCCATGTTTATTCTTAATTAAACACTAGTTTTATGAATCGTACTTTACAAATGACTCGCCACCTCCTTGGGCTGGTCCTGCTGTTTGCATGCAGCAGCACCTTGCTGGCACAAGCCGGTGGGAGAACCATTACTGGTACTGTAACGGATAATGAAGGCGAGCCCCTCATTGGTGCCAACGTTTACGTGAAAAAGACGGTAAAAGGTACCGTAACGGATTTCAATGGCGCTTATGAGCTGGCAACCGCAGAAGATGCAGAAATCCTCGTTTTCTCCTATGTTGGCTTCAGCACTAAAGAGGTGGCCATTGAAGAGGGTAAGGATACCTACGATGTTGAGCTGAGCGCTCAAATCGAGCTGGACGAAGTGGTCGTAACGGCTCTCGGCATTGAGCGCGAGGAGAAAGCCCTGGGCTACTCCGTGCAAAAGCTCGGCGCTGACCAAATCGCCAAGGTAAAGCCGACCAACGTGACCAACGCCCTGGCGGGTAAAGCTTCGGGTGTTTACGTTACCGGCAGCTCTGCCGGCCCAACGGCTTCTTCCAATATTAACATCCGTGGTGCAGCTTCGCTTCTGGGGAATAATCAGCCCCTCTTCGTGGTAAATGGTATCCCCATTACCAACGACCTGTACAGCTTTGATGATGGCCTGAACGGGTCGACTACCATTGACTTTGGCAATGCGGCACAGATCGTCAACCCGGATGATATCGCGTCCATCAACGTCCTGAAAGGGCCTGCTGCATCTGCGCTTTACGGCTCACGTGCTGCCAATGGCGTGATCCTGATCGAAACCAAGACGGGCAAAGATGCTCAGGGCTGGGGCGTGGAGATCAATTCCACAACTATGGCGCAAACCATCCTGAAGCTGCCCAACTACCAAAATGAGTTTGGTTTTGGTGGCGGTGGCAAGTACAGCTACATCGATGGTACCAACTACATCGGCGATAAAGAGTACTACGAAGCCTACGGTGAGAACTGGGGCCCGCGCATGAATGGGCAGCTGATCAAGCAGTTCAACTCTGACGGGCAGCCGGCTCCGTTTACGCCAGCTGAGGACAATATCCGCAACTTCTTCCGTACGGGTATTTCCACCATCAACAACGTCGCGATCAACAACAACTCTGAGGCAGGCGATTTCCGCCTTTCCTATACCAATACCGCGAATCGTGGTATCGTGCCGAACACGAACCTGCAGCGTAATACTTTTCAGACGAGCATCGGACGTCAGTTCTTTGACGACCGCCTCAATGTGCGCCTGAATGCCATGTACGTGCGCTCTGGCTCTGATAACGTGCCGAACTCCGGTTACGATGAGTCTTCTTCTGTCATGTACGGCTGGCTTTGGTACCCACGGCAGGTGGCTATTGACGACCTGCGCGACTACTGGGAGCCTGGACTTGAAGGCGTACAGCAGCGTTATGTGGAGGACCTTTGGGTGAACAACCCCTGGTTTGTCGCTAATGAAAATACCAACAGCTTCAGCAGCAACCGCGTAATTGGTAACCTGCAGCTGTCTTATGAGCTGAATGATAACTTTGATATCCGCCTGCGCTACGGTGCAGACGTAGTGGACGACGAGCGGGCTTACCGCCGGGCACCTTCTACCAAGGCTACCCCTGGTGAGAATGGCAGCTACCGCGAAGATGAAATTTCCTTCACAGAGACCAATGCCGAGGCACTGATCGGCTATCATACCGACCGGGGCAATGGTTCCCGCTTCGCACTGGACGTCAAGCTTGGCGGCAATATCATGCGGCAGGATGCCAACTTCCTGGTGGCCAACAACCCGGAACTGAAGTTTGCAGGTACGAGCGAAAGCATTTACACCCTTGCCAACGCACGCTCCGGCGTGTTGGTGGAGTCCCAGAAGACCACGACCGGTATCAACAGTTTGTTCGGTATCGCGACCATTTCCTTCGACGACTTCCTCTACCTGGATGCATCGCTGCGTCAGGATTGGAACAGTACACTGGTGAACCCAGAACTGGGCATCGATGGGTCAGACTATGACTTTTTGTACCCTTCTGTCTCGATGAGTGCCGTGCTGAGCGAGAAGCTCAATCTGGGCGCTAATTCTGCCCTTTCCTTCCTGAAGCTGAAAGGCGCATACGCAGAGGTTGGTAATGGTGCGCCGCCTTATTCTTTCGGCAACACCTTTACGCCACAGGCAGCCTTCGGTGCAACATCGGTATTCACTACCAACCGTACCGTAGCCGACCCGAACCTGACCAACGAACGTACACAGGCCATCGAAGCAGGTGTGGATGTCCGCTTCCTGAACGATCGCCTGCGCCTGGACGCGACGTACTACAACATGCTGAGCTTCGATCAGGTGATCACCCTGCCGGTTGCAGCAACAAGTGGTTATGACTTCAGCCTCACCAACGGCGGTGAAATCCGCAACGAGGGTATCGAGCTGATGCTGAGCGCCACACCGGTGAAGCGCCGCAACTTTAGCTGGGATGTGATGCTGAACGTTGGCCACAACCGCGCCATCGTGGAAAGCCTGCCAGACATTATTTCCAGCGGGCGTTACAGCATTATTGCGGATGTATTCCCTGGCGATGAAGGTGGTGCAGACCTGGAGTACGTTGCCGAAGAAGGCGAACTGCTCGGTCAGCTCTACGGCCTCGGTTTCCAGAGGGTGGAAGGCGGTCAGTACGACGGACAAATCATCCACGAAGACGGCCTGCCGTTGCTCACAGAAGAAAAAGTGTCTGCCGGATCCTTCCAGCCGGATGCCCGTATCGGTATCTACAACACCCTGAACTTCGGCAATATCAGCTTTGGCTTCCTGTTTGATGGCCAGGTAGGTGGCAACATCTACTCCCGTACGCACGCACTGATGAACACCGGCGGTACGATTACCAACGAAGACGACCCCCATCTTGACCTGCTCACTACGGAGGGCCGTACAGTATACAGCGTAGACTATGATGCCAACGGTGACCCCGTCTACACGCTCGAGCAGGCGGGAGGTGTCATTGGGCCAGGTGTGAAAAACATCGGTACCGATGAAAACCCAGAGTACGTCCCTAACGACGTGGCTGTAGAGCCAGGTGGAGCCGGCTATACCGGTTACTTCTACAACTACTACGGCAACGGGTTCAACCGCGATAATATTGAAGCAGCGACCTACGACGCCACCTATGTGAAGCTCCGTGAAGTGAGCCTGTCTTACCGCATTCCATCAGGGGTGCTGGAGTCTGCAGGCATCGCCAACGCCAGTATTTCACTTGTAGGGCGCAACCTGTTGCTTTTTACCAATGTGCCTTCTATTGACCCGGAGACTTATTCGATCCGGAACGGCCTGTTTGTGAACGGCTTTGAGAGTACGCAGCTGCCATCCGTAAGAAGCTTCGGTTTCTCTCTTAACCTGGGCTTCTAAATAAAAAAGCTTGAAACGCATTCGGGGGAGGAAAGGCTTTCCTCCCTCCCAATTTTTCAAGACAAAAAAGACATTTATGAAATTTTTCAAATCTATATCACTCCTCTTTGTGCTGGCCGGGCTGTTCCTGGTTGCCTGCGAGCAGTTTGACGAGTTTAATGAAAACCCGAATGAGCCGACGACGGTTTCTCCCGACGTGCTCATGGCTTCGGCTATCCGGAACAGTGTCAACACGACCACGGAAGAATCCTTCCTCTTGGGCAACAACATCGCTCAGCTGAGCGCCAAGACCCTCCGGAATGAGGTAGACGCTTACAACTGGAACGCCTTCCCTACCGTTTGGGAAGGGCTCTACGGCAGCCTGACCGATGTGTATGCTGTAGAGGAAATTGCCATTGAGTCGGAGAATGCCCACCTCGAAGGCGCGGCAATCGTCCTGCGCAGCTGGATTTTTTCTGTGCTGACAAACGCTTATGGCGATGTGCCTTACTTCGATGCCATCAGTGGCCTGCAGGATAACTTCACACCGGTATACGACCCGCAGCCGGAAATCTACGCGGACCTGCTGAATGAGCTGGAGCGTGCAAGCAACCTGCTTTCTTCTGCGAATGGCGGCTCTATTGCCGGTGACCTCATCTTCAGCGGCGACGCTTCCAAGTGGCAGAAGTTTGCGAACTCCCTTCGCTTGCAGCTACTGATGCTGGCCAGTAACCAGCTGGATAACGCAGCGGCAGATTTTGCAGCGATCGTGGACGGCGGCAACATCATGGGAAGCAATGACGACAACGCCACCCTGACGTACCTCAACGCTTTCCCGAATCAGTTCCCGCTGATCCCCCTGAAAACAGGTGACTTTGATGCGGTAGCGATCAGCTCTACCCTTGTTGGCCATCTGACAGATTACGATGACCCTCGTTTGTTCCGCTATGCACGGCCGGACAACGATATGTACTCTACCGAAGGCACTTTCAATGGTGCAGACAATGGCAACAATACCGAGGATTGCAGCAAAACGGGCTCCCGCCTGGGCGCAGCCTACTACGTAGACGCTGCACAGACAACAGCTGCCGAGTTGGGCATCGACCTGGCAAAAGGCATCCTGATGACCTACGCTGAGGTAGAATTCCTGCTGGCAGAAGCAGCTGCCAAAGGTTGGATATCCGGCGATGTGGAAAGCCACTACCGCAACGGCATTGCCGCTTCCATGGAGTACCATCAGGTTGACTTGTCCTCCACGCAGTGGTCTTCCTTTGAAGACTTTTACGACAACTCCGGTGTTGCCTACGAAAAAGTAACGGACATCTGGGAGCAGAAGTGGGTCGCTTTGTTCTTCCACGGTTTGCAGCCCTACTTTGAGCTGCGCCGCTGGTACCACGAGAGCGGGATGAGCTGGGACGGTATCCCATTCCTCAACCCACCTTGCGCCAACGTCAATGATGACGAACTGCCGCTTCGTTTCCTCTACCCCGGACAGGAGATCAGCCTGAACGAAACGAACTACAACGCCGCAGTAGACCGCCTTGGCGGCTCGAACTCACAAAACGCTGCAATGTGGCTGGTGCAGTAAGCATGCTCATTGCAAAGCATTGAACAAAGATGCGTGTGTGCCACCTCCGGTAATGAGAGGTGGCACACTTGTGTTTTGGGCAAGCTTTTAATCATCGCAACCTACAGGTTTATGTCTAAGAAGTATTTTGACATCCACGCCCCGGTCTTTTACCCTTCGGCTGTTATCATCCTGATCTTTATCGGGCTGACGCTGGGGATAGGGGAGCCGATGGAAGAGATTTTTTCAACAACCACCGCCGGGATCACCACGAATGCCGGGTGGCTGCTGGTAATGGCGGTGAATATTTTCCTGGCATTTTCCCTCTACTTCGCCTTTAGCAAAATGGGGCACATCCGCCTTGGAGGGCCTAAGGCCAAGCCTGATTTCAGCACTTTTGCCTGGTTTGCGATGCTCTTTTCGGCGGGTATGGGCATCGGGCTGTTGTTTTTTAGCGTGGCAGAACCCATCCTTCATTATTCCAACCCACCGCGTGGCGCTACCAATGCAGCCACCGCAGCGCAGGACGCTATGAAGTTTACCTTCCTGCACTATGGCTTGCATGCGTGGGCCATTTACGCTATCGTTGGCATGTCCCTCGCCTTTTTTACCTTCAATAAGAATTTGCCACTGACGCTGCGTTCGGTATTCTACCCCCTTCTGGGTGACCGTATCCACGGGCCGATCGGGAACATCATTGATGTGGTGGCCGTGGTGGCTACGCTGTTTGGGCTGGCGACTTCACTAGGGTTTGGGGTGCAACAGGTTTCCGCAGGGCTCGCCCATCTTTTTGATACACCGGATACGGTTGCCATGCAGGTCTTTTTGATCGCCGCGATTACCGGTGCCGCTACGATTTCTGTTGTGCTGGGGCTCGACAAAGGCGTGCGGGTGCTCAGCGAGCTTAATATGCGTATGGGGCTGATTTTCCTGATTGCCATGCTTATCCTGGGGCCTACCGTTTTTCTGATGGATTCCTTTATTCAGAATACCGGCGCTTATCTGCAAGAGTTGGTTTCCATTGGTGCCTGGACGGAGTCTTATGCCGGTACCACCTGGCAGCACGACTGGTCTGTTTTCTACTGGGCCTGGTGGATTTCCTGGTCGCCATTCGTAGGCATGTTTATTGCCCGGGTGTCGAAGGGGCGTACCGTGCGGGAGTTTTTTCTGGGCGTCCTGTTGGTGCCGTCATTGCTCACGTTCCTGTGGATGTCCGTTTTCGGAGGCTCCGCGCTCTTCCTCGAGTTGAATGGGATAGGAGATATAGCTACGGCTGTAAATGAGAATATTGCCACGGCCTTGTTTGTACTGCTGGAAGAGTACCCCTGGAGTTTTGTCACCTCAATTATTGGTATCTTGCTGGTGACCAGCTTTTTTGTGACCTCTTCAGACAGTGGTTCGCTGGTGATTGACAGCATCACCTCCGGTGGTAAACTGGATGCGCCGGTGGGGCAGCGAATTTTCTGGGCCCTTTCGGAGGGCGCGGTGGCTGCTACCTTGTTATTGGGAGGTGGTTTAAAAGCCCTTCAGACTGCTGCGATTTCCACTGGACTGCCCTTTACGCTACTGCTGTTTGTAATGTGTTACAGCCTGTACAAGGGCCTTTCCAGAGAGTTTGAGGACATGCAACAGCAAAAACAGCTGAAGGAGCGGGAATCCTACCGGCAGGTTTTATCTGAACTCATTGCCAAGCGGCAGAAAAAAAATAAAGTCGATTAGCCTATGGTTGCCTACAAATCAATACTGTTTGGCCTGGACCTGACCGATATGGACCAGGTGATGTTGCGCTACGCCCGCTTCCTTTGCGAAGCCCTTCCGGGCGTGGAGGAAGTCTATTTTCAGCATAACATCCGTTTCGACTACCCTGAAGAAGCGGAGTCCCTGCTGGAAGAATTGGAGCGGCCACTTTCGGAGCTCATTGGTGAGGAAATTGAAGAAAATATTGACACCCATTTCCTACAGCAGAATGGCGGCGCTATGCCAGATGTGGATTGGGAAGTCATCGTCACAGAGGGCAGCTCTACAGCTCAGGAGGTTGTGAAAACCGCTAATGCCCAGGGGGCAGCACTGATCGTAGTGGGCAAAAAACTATCCTATCAGGGCTCCGGGCAGGTAGCCGAAAAAGTCCTTCGGCAGGCCTCTTTGAAATCAGACTTGCTGGCCGTGCCGGAAACGGCACCGCACCGCATAGAGCGCATCGTTGTGCCGATTGATTTCTCTCAGGCGTCCAGGCGCGCATTGCTGGCAGGCAAACGGATTGAGGATGCTGTTGGTGGCGTACTGACTAGCCAGCATGTATATACCATTCCGATGCACTATTTTCCATTTATTCCGGTGCAGGGGTTCCGGAAATCTATGAAAGAGGAGGCAGAAGACCAGTACAAGCGTTTTCGGCGGGGGCTGCCAGAGCCTTTCCAGGATGTTTCCTGCGTATTTACGTACAGTGAAGACCGCACCACCGCTCAGGCGGTTTATGATTTCGCCATTCAAAAAAGCAAAGACCTCGTTGTCATTGGGTCGAAGGGGCGCAGCAATATCCCTGCCATATTGTTGGGCAGTACCGCTATCCAATTACTGAATTTTGAGTTTCACATTCCGGTGCTGATTGTCCGGTAAACTCAGGGGTTCAGTTTTTCGCCGCAATATTTACAGTGGATAGCATCATGGTCGTGCCCTTCCTGGCCACAGTACCGGCAGGCCTGAGTATTGGCTTTGCCACTCTTGTACTCTTTGACGAATTCGGCGGAGACGATGCCGGTGGGCACCGCAATAATCGCATAGCCCAGGATCATGACCACAGCAGAGATCAGCTGCCCCAGCTCTGTGCGCGGGGTGATGTCGCCGTAGCCTACGGTGGTAAGGGTAACTACTGACCAGTAGACTCCCCGGGGGATGCTGGAGAACCCTTCATTGCTCCCCCCCTCAATAAGGTACATCACTGCGCCAATGATGATCACCAGCAGGGACACAAAAGTGAGGAAAACCGTGATCTTGGCCCGGCTTGCCCGGAGCGCCTGAATGATGATGTCCCCTTCGTTGATGAAGTGCGCCATTTTGAATATCCGGAAAATGCGGATGAGCCGGAAGGCCCGGATGATCAGAAAATACTGGGCTGTAGGCAAAAACAGCGCCAGGTAGGACGGCAAAATAGCCAGCAAGTCGATAATGCCGAAAAAGCTGGTCGCGTACCTCATAGGACGAAGCACGCAGTAGAGGCGCAGCAGGTACTCAATGGTGAAAAAGACCGTAAACATCCATTCCACCACGGTGAAAAAGGCCGCATACTGGCGCTGTAAGGGTTCTATGCTCTCCAGCATCACCGTCAGTACACTGGCGGCAATAAGGATCAGCAGGATGACATCGAAAGCTTTCCCTTCGGGCGTGTCGGCTTCGAAAATGACCTCATGGAGTTTGTCCCGGAATGCGGAAGATTCAGACTGCGGCATGTAGTGATGGCATTATTGCTTGCCGTTAAATTAGGGCTTATTAAGCGATTTTGAAAATGGGACAGGTGCATCTGTTTGGGAATCGGGCGTTGAAAGTTCGTTTTTGGGCGCATGATCAGGGCGGCGTATCCTGCCAGAAAGGATCAGCCCTTACGCATAGTTGTACGGATTGAACCTGCAGCTGCGCTGCAACCCTCTAAAAACGAGGAGTAAATAAGTGTCAGGTATAATTTATATTGCGAAAGCTATAATCTATATTTGCAGCAGTTATTTATTGTGTCAGACCCCCTTTTTTTTGAGATTAAGAGGTCACAATTTCAATTTAGTGCAGCAATTAATCGAAAATAGTCGTATATTTGATAGCATATTTGGGGGCTTTTAGTACTTTAACTGCTAAAACAAAACAGCCTTGTTCAAAGCCATAATAATTGAGGATGAAGCCAAAGGGCTTAACAACCTGAAGAATTTGCTTAAAGAGCATTGCCCTCAGGTAAACATCATTGGAGACGCGGGTTCGATTAGCGAAGGTGCTGCACTCCTGGAGGAAGAATCCCCGGATGTGGCATTCCTGGATATTAGCCTGCCAGACGGGCTGGTCTTCCAGCTTTTGAACCAAATCCGGCCCATTAACTTCGAAGTGATATTTGTGACGGCTTACGAAGAATACGCGGTCAAGGCTTGCGAATACAGCTCAATAGGCTACATACTTAAGCCTATTGACCCGGATGCACTCAAAGAAGCAGTTGCCCGTATCAATTTGCGGCAAGACTCAGAAGTAGAAAAAAGGCTGGATTTATTTAACAGCTACTACAATAATCCAAACGCTTTCACTAAGATGAGCATCTCTGCTTTGGATGGTATCTATTTTGTGAACATCGCAGATATCGTCCGTTTCGAAGCAGAAGACAACTACACTCACATTTACCTTAAAAGCGGAGAGCGCATAACAGCTTCCAAGACCATCAAGGCCTACGAAGATTTGTTGGCACCCTTCAATTTCTATCGAGTCCACAAACGCCACGTGATCAACCTGAATTTTATGCGAAAGTTCGTCAAAGGAGACGGCGGTTACCTCGTTATGGATGATGATATTCAGATAGAAGTTTCCCGCCGCCGCCGGCCAGCTTTCATGGAAAGAATGAAAAGGTTGCAAGAGGGGCTCTAAGCCTTCCCTGGCATCGCTACTCAATAAGGAGCAACAGAACAGACACTGACCCTTCAACCATTACGTTTTGTACGGGTTAAGGTCCTTGTATTGTTGTTTAGTATTCCCATAACAAATCTACACAAAAACACTTAACGATTTACAAACGCATAAGCACCTGGTTTTTGTCTGGTGTGAAGAGCAATCACATAGAAAAGCCGTCTATGCAAGATATAAATATATCAAGCTTGCGGCCACAATGCTTCGGTGCATTGGATTGTTTTTTTACTTTTACAGGCGCACAGGTAAGTGATAATGCTTATGTTATTAAAAGCCCGTGCAGAAAATCTAATTTACTATGGGAAGATCAAAGAAGAACCTCGATGACATTAAGAAGGAGCTAAAGTCGATCAAGAAAGAGGATATGAAGAAGATCGTCGGTGGTAAAAAGGGTAAAAAGAAAAATTGGAATAAAGGCTGTGGCGGCATAGTCCCGCAGTAACATTCAGGATATTTACCCCCTTCTGGAAATGGCTATACCTATTTATTTAGGCATAGCCATTTTTTATATTTGTCTTCTGTTGAAATTGTTCCGAAACATTCCGAACTTACGAAAGCGAACCTTTAGGCAGCAGTGCCTGCTTTTTAAGTGAACTATTGACAATTTACCCCTTTCGATAACCGCTTCTGATAAGGTTATCGCAACCTACATTCCTTTACCATGTTCATCGAAGCCTCCGAACAACGTGTCGTTAATGTGCAGCAGCTGGAAAACAAGCTCAACCTGCAACCGGATCCCAGGCAGCGGCTGATTCTGCTGGACAAGCTGATCGCTCATTACGTGTTTTCCAATATTGAGCGGGCCGAAGAACTCCTCGGGGAGCTCTGCAAAATACTCCGGGATATCGAAACGCCCGACCTGCTGCTGAATTACCACCTCTACGAAGCCACGATCAAAAATCAGATGTACGACTATGACGAGGCGGAATTCCACTATCAAACGGCGATGGCGATGCTGCAGGAGAGAGGGGCGGTGAACCAGCAAACTGAAGTCTACATCGACTACGCCGGCTTGTGCATCAATAAAGCAGACATGGAGCGGGCGCACGACTATTTGGCTAAAGCCGGGAAAATTCTGAAAACCTTCCCAAGTGAACGCCTGCGAGCCCGCCTGATATGCCGGGAGGGCTTCCTGCAACTCCACTATGGCAACTACTCAAAAGCCATCGAAATGCTGCTGCAGGCGGATAAGATGATTACAATGCTTCAGTCGCCATTGGATTTGAAAGATTATTACTTCCTCACGCTGATCCACTCCGGGCTGGGGCAAATCTATGAAGGCAACGACGAGCCTGAAAAAAGCATACGGGCACGCCGGAAGGTCGTGGAAATGTGCGAACAGATGGGCATTCGTACCCGCTTGTCCTGGCACTACCTGAGTGTCGGAAAAAGCTATATGGCGCAGGGGGAACAGGAAAACGCGGAAGGCTTCTTCCGGCTTGCTTTGGAAAATGCGGATGACGCCAGCGAAGACGCCCGCGCCAACGCCTACGCTAACCTTGGCTTTTGTTACATGGAGCGCGATCAGTACAAGGAAGCACTGGAGCTGTTCGATCTTGCTCATGAGGTCTACTCACAAAAGCCGGAAAAAAACAACAAAAACTTCTCCAACGTAGCCCTGTGGAGGGGCGAAATCTTCCAAAGGCTGAACGATACCCAACAGTCCCTGAAG
This sequence comes from bacterium, assembly GCA_024742755.1. Classification (GTDB taxonomy): domain Bacteria; phylum Bacteroidota; class Bacteroidia; order Chitinophagales; family Saprospiraceae; genus Phaeodactylibacter. The sequence continues at coordinate 23,596 of JANSXW010000004.1, forward strand.
CAGCTGGAAATGGCGCTCCATTTTGCCGAAAAAACAGAGGACTACCAGCAAATCGCGAATATCTGCAAGGAATTGGCTGCCTTTCACGCCAGGCATTCGGACTATAAGCTGGCCTATGAGTATCAGTGCAAGCACGATGAGTATATGGAGCGTTACCACAGAGATGTGGACCAGCGCAAGCAGCGCGAAGTGGAAGCCAAATACGAAGCAGAGAAGAAGCGGCAGGAGACAGAATTGCTTGAACTGAAAGCCACCCGCCTGCAGCTCAAGGCACTGCGCGCCCAGATGAACCCTCACTTTATGTACAATGCGCTGAACTCCATTCAGAACTATATCACCTCCCATGATGTCGACTCAGCCACAAAATACCTGGCCAAGTTTGCTCAGCTGATGCGGCGAAGCCTGGAGTACTCCGACCTGGAAGTGATCTCCCTGGAAGATGAAATTGAGTTCCTCGAACAATACCTGGTGATCAATGAAAAACTCCGTTTTGAGAATAAACTAAGCTATGAAATCATCATCGACGAGGAAATAGAGGAAGACATTCTTTGTGTGCCCACCATGATCATTCAGCCTTACGTTGAAAATGCCATCGAACACGGGCTGCGTACCCGGGAAAACGGGCTGATCAAGGTGTTCTTCTTCCTGTTTGATGAGCAAACCATATTGTGCCGGGTAGAAGACAACGGTATTGGCCGGGACAGAGCACTAAAGCTTCAGATGAATGACCCCCGCCATCAGAACCACCGCTCCCGGGGGACCAGCATTACTGAAAACCGGCTTCGTATCCTGCATACAGGCAATGCCGAAAAAGAGGAAGTCTTTGTACATACGCATGACCTCAAGGACCCTGAGACAGGAGCAGCACTGGGTACCCGGGTAGAGATCAAGATTCCTATTCTGGAAATCAAGGTCAGTCCATCTTCTCAATCCCCTGCCACTTTATAGCCTGCTTTTCCCCGTTAGATAATTTAACCCTGCCATTGCCGGGCTCAAACTGACCGTACCCGGAAAGGTGCCTTCACGGACGTATGCAAAACCTTATCTTGCTATCAGTTTTCTCATAGTATGTTTGTTTGAACCTCCTGCACCTAACACCGGTGCAGGTTTTTTTTTGCCATTTTCTATCCCAGCGGCACCTTAATCTCCTCCAGCCTTCCCGCTTTCTAATTGCCCTTCCGTTTACCTATTAGCTTTTCTTAAATTTGACCGTGTAGTTTTCTCATAGTATGTTAGTGCTCCTACATTCAGTCTCCCCTGATGTAGGAGTTTTTTTGTGGAGTTTCCGTTGGGCGCCTGTCAGGCTGATGACATCCTGCCCAGCGACTGAACTTCGGGAAATGCATGCATTATGGCTTCTGCACCCCTGCGTACCCGGTTGGCCCCAACGCCCAGCGGACTGCTGCACCCCGGCAACGGGCTGTCTTTTATTATGACCTGGGCTATTGCCCGTGCCATGCAGGGGCAGGTGGTGCTTCGCATTGATGACCTTGATAAGGCGCGCACCCGAAAGCCCTACGTCGAAGATATTTTCCGGACACTGGAATGGTTGGGCCTGGACTATGACGAGGGCCCGGCCGGAGTGGAGCACTTCTTTGCCCACTGGTCACAACATACAAGACTGGACCGTTACAAAGATCTGCTGCAGCAACTAAGGCAAAAAGAGCAATTATTTGCCTGTACATGCAGCCGGAAGCAAATCCAGGCGCTTAGCCCGGATGGCAGCTACCCCGGCACCTGCCTCGCCCGAAAACTGGACTTCAACGCTCCCAAAACCGCCTGGCGCATCCGGCCTCCGGACCCCGGGCAATCGGTTGAGGCCCGTCAGTGGCGCGAAGGGCTGCAAGCATTTTCTTTGCAGGAAATTGACGCCTTTGTGGTGCGCCAAAAGAATGGATTTCCCGCCTATCAGCTTGCTTCTCTGGCCGACGATGAATATTTCCGGATCAACTTTATTGTCCGGGGGGCTGACTTATGGACATCAACGCTTTCCCAGTTGTACCTGGCCGGACTATTGGGTGCAGGCCGTTTTCAAAACGCTACCTTTTGGCACCATGAACTGGTGAAAGGGGCAGATGGCGCAAAACTCTCCAAGAGCAAAGGAGCGGGGTCGCTGCAGGCATGGCGGGAAGCCGGAGAGTCGCCGGCAGTGCTGTTTCGCAGGGCTTCCGCTGTGTTGGGGTTGGCCGAACGTGCCGAAAACGCCGAAGAATTGGCAGCGTTGCTCACAAAAGGTTCCCGCTTGCCCTAATAAGGCCTATCTTAACGGAAAACCTAAATCTTTTTATCTTATGCAAAAGTGGATACCCGTTTTATTGTACCTGATGTTGCCGGTCAGCCTGTTGCTGGCACAGGAAACCGTTACCGGAAGTTTTGAATTTGATGGCCAGGAACGGACCTATCGGTTGCGGGTCCCGCCTGCTTCCTTCGATGGCGCACGCCCATTGGTCTTCAATCTTCACGGCTTCGGTTCCAATGCTTTCCAGCAGGAAGCCTACGCTCAGATGAACCCGGTGGCAGATACTGCTGGCTTTTTCGTATGTTATCCCAATGGCGTCAGTAATGCCTGGAATGTTGGCTGGACCTTTGGGAGCACCGCTGATGACGTAGGCTTTATCAGCGCCCTGATTGATACCCTCGCCGCTCAGTATTCAATCGACCCGGAGCGGATATACGCCTGTGGCATGTCCAATGGTGGTTTTATGAGCTATCGCCTGGCCTGTGAGCTTAACGGCCGTATAGCTGCTGTAGCCTCCGTAACCGGGAGCATGGTACCGGCCTACGTCAGCGCGTGTACGCCCGGGCGCCCGGTACCGGTTTTGGAAATCCATGGTACAGATGATGCCACCGTCCCCTACGAAGGGCAGCCCCTGCTGGCAGTTTCTATTGAGGAGCTCCTGGCTTTTTGGAATGCCAACAATAGCTGCGATGGAGATGCCGCTATCTCTGAGCTGCCCAATACGAATACTACGGATGCCTCTACCGTATCGTTTATCGAATCCGCAGGCTGCGCGGAGCGTGGCGATGTGTGGCACTACCGGATTAATGGTGGTGGGCATACCTGGCCAGGCTCGCCTATTGCCATCGGTGTGACCAATCAGGACATCAACGGGAGTGTCGAAATCTGGCACTTCTTCTCCCGGTATAACCTCAGCGGGCTTTCCTCTTCAGCCAGCCACCCTGAACCGGTCCGTTTGGCGCTTTTCCCTAATCCTGCCCGCAGCCAGGCACAGGTCATCCTGCCCGAATCAGGCGGTGAGCTCCTGGTTGTTAATGCTGCTGGTCAGCCTGTCCTTCATCAACCCATAGAAGACCGCATTGCCACACTCGATTTGTCGGCATTGCCCCCCGGTGTTTACTGGGTAAGAGCCCGGCAGGGCGGTACCGTTAGCATAGGTCAGCTGCTTCGGCAATAAAAAAAATGAAGCGACAGGGAAAAAACCATGACTTGGCATTGTCTAACCCACGAAAGCAACCGAAAAAAGCTGCATGCTCCCAACCAATGACTGCATAGAACGCGCCAAAAGAGGCGATGCCCGGGCCTTCCGTCAGCTGGTGGAGCAGCATCAGGGGCAGGTACGGGCAACGGTACGCAGCATGTTGGGAGCAGTGCCGGAAGCTGATGATGTGGCACAGGAGGTATTTATCCGCCTGCATCAGGCGTTGCCGGATTTCCGGGGGGATGCAAAGCTGAGCACTTATCTCAGCCGCATTGCGATCAACCTCTCCCTGAATGAACTGAAAAGGCGTAAGCGCAAAGGGCGGTGGCTCACATTTACCCGGTCAGATGGACCAGAGCACCAGGTGGAAGATACTGCGGCCCGGCCCGAGCGTCAGGATTTGCAGGATGCGCTGCAGCGGGCGATGCAACAGCTCGGCCCTGAGTTCCGGGCAGTGGTTGCCCTGCGCCTGGTGGAGGGGTATTCCGTAAAGGAAGCCGCTGACATTCTGGGGCTGCCACAGGGCACCATAGCCTCACGTCTGGCAAGGGCACAGCAAAAACTAAGATCAATTTTAGAACCATGGCTATGAAAGACGACGCATATTATCAGGACTTGCTTGCCCGGTCTTTCGATGAGGAACTGGAAGGTGAAGACCGGGCAGACCTTGAACAGGCGCTGCGAAGTTCCTTTGAGCTGCGGCAACAGGCCGCCCAATACCGGAAGCTGCGCAAGGCTTTTCGTTCTATGCCTGCACCGGAAAGTAACGCCTTCACGGATGCAGTTATGCTAAAAGTCAGGCAAACCGCTGCTGACCTGCTGCCGGTCCGATGGTTGTACTGGGCTGCTGCCGCAAGCGTAGCGGTCATACTTGTGGCGGGGATCAGCATCTACTGGTCGGCGGGGAGTTTCTCCCCTGATGCCCTCGTGGGGGTGAGCGAACTGGCACCGGAAGATGCAGTCACTTTACTTCAAGCTTACTAATCAAAAATCATGAGCCGACTACAGCTTTTACTGATAGGGTTTTTACTGCTTGCTGCCGGATTTGCAGGAGGCTGGGCCACGCACCGGAGCATGGTTGTAGACCGCATGCATGATGTGGCCCGGATGCGCAAAGCGGGCGGTTTTGAAGACTACCTGTACCGGCGCATACAGGCTACTCCGGAGCAGCAAAAAACGCTTGGCCCCATAGTGCAGCGATACGGTGTGCAGATTGACAGCATGCACCATCGTTTCGGGGACGACCGCCGTGCGGTAATTCAGCAAATGCACGAAGAAATAAAACCCTTGCTTACGAAAGAGCAGGTTGAAAAATTAAACCGGTTTTCCCGACGTTTTGAGATGCGGGATGGCCATCCAAAAAAAAGGCGGCAGCGGGATTAAACCCCGGGGCGCCTGTATCATCAAACATCAAAATTTAATGCTATGAAAAAAGTAATGTTGAATGCCAGCTTGTTATTGTTAGCCCTGTTTTTATCCGCAGGTGCGGCCTGGGCACAGCCCCATGGGCATCAGCGTGGCGGAAATGGTGTCTCCTTCAGGGCAATTGAGGAGTTAAAGGACGAACTACAGCTGACACCTGAGCAGGAAAAGGCGATCGGGGAGTTGAAAAAAGAAACTCGCAGTGCTCAAAAAGAAGCCCGAAACGCAGAGCGTGCCCGTAAGCAATCGAAGCATCAGGCACTCAAAAGCGAACTGGATGCTATCTTAACGGCAGAGCAAACAGCACTGCTGGAAGCCCATCATGAAGCTAAAAAAGCGGAGGCTAAGGCTATGCGGGGAGAGATGCGCGAGTACCAGAAACAAAACGTAGCGCCCGTCTTGCTGGAGCAGCGCAAAAAGCTGGAGGCAAAAATCAGTGATGAGGATAAAGCGACACTCGCCAAGATCCGCTCGGAGCGGAAAACATCCCGTGGGCAAAAGGGTGATGGCCAAATGGCAGATGACCGCCCTCATAAGGATGAACTCTCAGCATTGGTCCAAAAGTACGACGGGGAGATCAGCAAGCTGATGGAAGAGATCGAACCCAAGCGGGAGCAGTGGGAAAAGGATATGAAAGCCATTGCTGAAGAGAATGGCCCGGAGCATAAAGGCAAAAAAGGTATGAAAAAGGGGGCGCACCGTCCGCATCCAGGCTTCCAGAAAGCGCGGTTCCTGCTTATGGATCCTGCAAAAGAGCCGGAATTTGACGATAATGAGCGGTACTAACCCAAAAAATCCTTAATTTAGGGTGTTCTAATGCTCCCGGGCCTGAAAAGTTCCGGGAGCATCTCTCTGTATAACCACAAAAGGAAAGAACGCCCATGTTAATCAAGACCTATGCCGGCGCCGTGCAAGGTGTCGATGCTCAAACCATCACCGTAGAAGTGAATGTCGGTGGTAAGGTAGCAACAGAAAAAAACTTTTACCATCTGGTAGGCCTTCCGGACAATGCGGTCCGCGAAGGCTTTTCCCGTATGGAAGCGGCTATTCAGAATATAGGGCTGAAGATGAAGCGGATCAAAACCGTCGTCAATCTGGCTCCTGCTGATATCCGTAAGGAAGGGTCCGCTTACGACCTGCCCATAGCAATGGGTGTGCTGGCGGCCTCTGAACAAATGGACGGCAGCACCCTGGATCAATACATCATGATGGGGGAGTTGTCGCTCGATGGCAGCCTGCGGCCTATTCGTGGCGCGCTGCCGATTGCTATTCAGGCCCGGAAGGAGGGCTTCAAGGGGTTTATCCTGCCCAAAGAGAATGCCCGCGAAGCAGCAATTGTAAATGAACTGGATGTGTATGGGGTGAGCAGCCTGAAGGAAGCCGCTGATTTTATTAACGGTGACCTAAAGATCAGTCCCAAGATGGTGCTGACCCGGGATGAGTTTTTCGAACAACAGAACATCTTCGATATTGATTTTTCTGATGTAAAAGGGCAGCAAAACATTAAGCGAGCCCTGGAAATTGCTGCTGCCGGCGGGCATAATGTCATCCTGATTGGGCCTCCGGGTGCAGGGAAGACCATGCTTGCACGCCGTATGCCTACTATACTGCCGCCTCTGAACCTGCACGAGGCGCTGGAGACCACAAAAATCCATTCTGTAGCGGGTGTGCTGCCGCCCGATTCCGCTCTGATTGCCAACCGCCCGTTCCGGTCGCCTCACCACACTATTAGCGATGTGGCGCTTGTGGGCGGAGGCAGCAACCCTATGCCCGGGGAGATTTCTCTGGCGCATCACGGCGTACTGTTTCTGGATGAGCTGCCCGAGTTTAAGCGGACGGTGCTGGAAGTGCTGCGGCAGCCAATGGAAGAACGCCGGGTGACCATATCCCGGGCACGTATGACGGTAGACTACCCGGCAAATTTCATGTTGGTCGCCTCTATGAACCCTTGCCCGTGCGGGTATTACAATCATCCGGATAAGGAGTGTGTTTGCGGGCCTGCGCAGATCAACCGTTACCTCAATAAAATCTCGGGCCCACTTTTGGACCGGATCGATTTGCATGTGGAGGTGACACCGGTGTCGTATGATGAGTTGGCGAGCAAGGAAATGCCATCCGAGTCGAGCAGCGAAATTATGGCGCGGGTCATCAAAGCAAGGGAGATTCAGGCGGAGCGTTATAAAGATGCTCCCGGCGTGAATGCCAATGCGCAAATGTCGGGCAGGCAGGTTCGGGAGTTCTGTGAAATCGGGCAGGCGGGCAGAATGCTGGTCAAGAAGGCTATGGAAAAACTTCAGCTCTCCGCCCGGGCCTACGACCGTATCCTAAAGGTGGCCCGGACTGCGGCTGACCTGCACGAGAGCGAAAATATTGAAATTGAGCACCTGGCCGAAGCTATACATTTCAGAAGCCTCGACCGGGAAGGCTGGGCAGGATAACGCGCTGATGTAAGCAACAATCCACGCATTGTATGAGGATCTACACCGCCGATGCATTGAATTTTTTGCGCAAACTGACCTTGCGGAGGGTTTGGAATGCCATGAAGGTCTGGTCTTCCTACTGGGTGACCCGGCTCTTGCGGCAGCCCGTACAATGGGGCATGCCCATCACGATCTCTGTAGAGCCTACGACCGCCTGCAATTTGCGGTGCCCGGAGTGCCCAAGCGGGCTTCGGTCCTTCACCCGGCCCACCGGGAATCTGAAAAAAGATTTCTTCCGGCAGATCATCACGGAACTGGGCGACAAGCTCATTTACCTGATTTTCTATTTTCAGGGAGAACCCTATATCAATCCGGAATTTCTCAATATGGTGGAATATGCCTCAAAGCGGGGGATTTATACCATCACCTCCACCAACGGGCATTTTTTGAACAAAGCCAATGCTCAGAAAACGGTCGCCTCCGGTTTGGACCGGCTCATCATTTCTGTAGACGGCACCACACAGGAGGTATACGAAAACTACCGCAAAGCAGGCAACCTTGAGACGGTGCTTCAGGGCGCAAGAAACGTTGTGGCTGCCAAGCGGGAAATGAAGGCATCCAAGCCTCATATCATTTTTCAATTCCTGGTGGTACGGCCCAATGAGCATCAGATACCGGAAATTTACCGCCTGGCGGAGGAAATAGGGATCGATGAGGTCCGCCTGAAGACGGCACAGGTATACGACTACGAGCAGGGCAACCCGCTTATCCCTCTCAACGAGCGCTATTCCCGCTACGCACGGCAGGAAGATGGCACGTACCGGGTCAGGAATCAACTGCTCAACCACTGCTGGAAACTCTGGCACGCCTGCGTCATCACCTGGGACGGACTGGTTGTGCCCTGCTGCTTCGATAAAGACGCACAGCATCAGCTAGGCGACCTTAAGCGCAGTTCGTTTGCTGAGCTATGGCAGGGTAAGGCATATCAGCAATTCCGGGCACAGCTGCTGCAGGGGCGTGATCAAATTGACATTTGCACCAACTGCACCGAGGGCTGTAAAGTATGGGAAAAAGCCTGATGGTATTCCAGGTCAAACAACGACCAGTCTTTATCCCAATCTTCCCCAATCATCTCATTTAGCCAGGGCTCTTCCGCTTTGGAGGTTGGCTTTAGCAGCGCATTGCCAATGGCGCATTCCAGGCACCGCTTGGGGTTGCAATATTGCTGTTTCAGTTGCAGCAGTGCCTGAGTATGGTAAGCAGAGCTGGCCTTGACGCCAAGGCGTTTCCATTCCCGGATGACGTTATTTTGCTCCGGAGGGAGTTTTTCCAGTATATCGAGCCCCTTGTCCCTCATGCGGTCGTCTCCTTTCCGGGTGCCATACAGGAAAAGCATGGGAGCAACTGTATTGATGATGACCGAACGGACCGTCTGTTCACCCAGGGCTTTGGCTTTTCGCTGAGAGGGCTTGTCAAAGGTATAGTGGTCCCACCAGTAGTTAGAAAGCTTGATGGTGAAGAAGTTGTTGAGCTCCGTGAGGTCATGGGCTGCCATGGCTTTGCTGAACCAACCAGCCTGCTGATAAATCATGGTAGCCAGCTGTGCGATACGGATAGTGGGAAAGCTGGCAGGCCGGAGCCGCAGATATTTCCAGGTTTGGGGCGGCATAGGCGTCAGCCCGTGCTTTTGTTTTAAAAAACGGTACTCCTGTTGCAGCCGCCTGGGGTACTCCCCTTCGAATGTTGCTTCCAATAACCCCGATTGGCCAAACAATAGCGCCTCTACCTGGAACAGGCTGTGGCGATATTTATAAAGCAGGAGCAGAGGTGTGCGTTCTGCGAGCATTTGCATCGGTTCTGCGTTGACCTTTCCGCCCATGCTGCGCGCCATAAACTGGTAGAAGGTTTCTTCCCAGCCTTCCTTGTTGCGTTCCAGTTGTTCCAGAATTTTGCTGGCCCGGCTTTCCAGCCGCTCGGCAGCCATGCGGTCCAGCCATAGATTGAGGGTGAGTTCGCTAACTTGTGCGAGCGTATTGGCGCAGGGCACCCATTGTTCACTTTGGATCAAACGTTGGTAGTGGGCGGCCAGCCTTCTTGAAATACGCTGCTTCATTTCCAGACAGGGGATGGAAGTGCCATTGCCTCGTTGGATGGGGGCGTCGTCTTCGTAGACAACATGAAGGATTACGTTGTCGTAAGCGGTGTCAGTCTGATGCCCGTGCTGCAGCCAGTCTGAGCTGCGCAGATGCATTTCTACATTCCCGGCCCAGACGGTATCCCCGATCCGCAGCCTTGCATTCAGGAAGTCAGGCCCTGCGTGGGTGTTGAGCTGCCCGGGGTGCAGGACTTCCACTGCTTCTCCATCGGTCGTTTGAAGGGCCGTAGCGTTAAAGCGGCGCATACGCCATGCATAATGCAGGAGTTCTTCTTTCATGATTTTTGGTTTTTTGGTCGTTCTTTATGCGCAGTATCCGGCAAGGCAGCTCCCACTCAGGAGAACTCGTGGCGGAGATACGGCCGCCATCCGGGCACCTCTGTAAAGCCCGGCGGAGGCTGTGGCGCTCAGGCTGTCCTGTTGCTTTGACAGCCGTAAAGCTAAAGCACCCTATCTTCCATACAGACTAACACAGTCTGATTAACCATTCCCTGGTGGAAGCTACTTGCCACAAATCGGTAAAATGAATCATGAAAATCTGCCTGAAATGGCAGGAACTGCGAAATACTCGTGGAGCAATAATTACAGAAATAAGCGCATATCAAATACAAGTCCGGTACAAATATAATCAATCTTGTTGTTTGTTGCAATATTTGGAAACAAAAAATTTATATATCCCAAAATGACCTTGGCCTGCGAAGGACTACGATCGTGTCCCGAAGCGTGATGAAGAAGTAAAGAAGCGCCGCAATTCCGGGTATAACCAGGCTCCAGTAGCCAGCCAGCCAAAACTTGAGCGGCAGAAGGAGAAGGATGCTGCCCAGTAACAACAAATAGGGCTTGCGGGCGCGGTACGCATAAGCCACAATTAAGTGAAAAGCACTGCCAGTCTGCCAAAGGGCAAGGCCCGCCACTACAGCAAGCGCCCAGAGCCACCATTTGCCTAAGACGACTATCATGGCAAGGGCAATCAAAACAGACTGTCCTACAAGGTCAAGCTTCATTCTATATTGGCTGATCATAATGTCTTGTTTGTTCCTGTTTGAAACCTGCGAGGTTTAAATCAAGCTTGTCTCAAGATAAGCTTTTTTTATAAAACTTTCAATAAGTAATGAAAGTTTTGGGTTTTGCTTTTTATTCCTGAACAGGTCAAACCAAGAGAACGGCTTTATTGGCAGCAAAGGTATTTAGGCTTCAAATGTCAGAGGATTGAGCGGTTCTATTAGGAGAGAGCAGATACCTCGGAGTTGGATATTGCAGAGGTTTGAAGTGCTGAGTATACGTTTTAGTTCGTCAATGCCTACCCAAAACTGGTTCTCCCGGATCGCAAAATCACTGCTGACTTCAATGAGCTGGAACTCGAATTCGTGGTTGATGAACCGCCCGCCTTCATCAGACTGAGCGAACCTGGCGAAAGGAGGAGGAAGGTTGCTTACTTCGGGGCTTTGGGTGTCCTCCGGATAAAAAAGGTAAGAAGGTGATATCGAAAAAGAGGAGTGCGTACCTTTCTCTTCTTCTACAGTAAGCAGGAATACGCGTTGTCCGGACAGGTTGCTGCAAAGCAATATGGCTTTTCCCCTTCCCTCAGCTCTCCAAAGCGGCTGCGTCCATCTTTTCACTTCCCGGTGGTTGGTCTCAATTTGGTAAAGCCCTACTTCCTGACCGTTTTTGTTAATGCGTATAGCCTGATCTTCGATCGTGAAAGCACTTGACTGATCAACCGGGATGAACTTGTTCCTGCAATGAACGGGGCGGCTCTTTCTTAAGTAGTAATCCAGGATTGCTGATGATTGGGTTTGTCCGGGATGCGCATTTTGACCGGATAGGGAGTCCCATTCAAAAATTGCAATAAGGGATCGTAAATCAGTATTGAGGATGAAATCCATTTTTGCTGCTTCAGCCAGGACAGGCAGCGGTAGCCAAATATAGGTATCTGCAGTTTCCAGCAGGGAGTCAACAAGCGCAAAGTTGTGCCACTTTGTTTTTTGATAATAGCGTTTTCCGAGGTCAAGCTGATTAGTGGAATGAAAGCCAGTTACATGACAATGGCCGGAGTAGAGGTACTCCAGATAAGGGTTTTTCTTACCGTTGTGGAGGCGGAGAAAATTAGCAGGAGTAGACTGAATGGTGGGGCCCAGTTGTATGACCCCGGTATTTCCAGGTTCAATTCGGGCCTGAGTAAGCACGTAGGGGGGCGAGCCATTTTTCGAGGGACAGATGAGCAGGCCTGTAACAGCGCTTTGAGGCTGGAAAAGATAAAGGGTATCGGAGCCGTCCTCGGCATCATTTACGCCAATGACATGGAAAAACCCTCCGGTTTTATGCGAGAGCATGCCGTCTTTAAACAGCCACTCTTCCTGAGCATCAAAGGAGGTCCGTTTTATACGGAAGGAAGAGGTGTGCAGCGTTTCGGATAAGAAGGCTTTTAAATCCGCTAGGGTATGGGCAACTTTAGGCATAGGTCTTAATCAGTTTATCGAATTGGAAATCAAGGAAACTCGGAAAGGCTGTTTCTGTAAGCCGTTCAACCAGGAATAATTTTAAAATGCAGCAGTAGTTATAGATATGGAAAGAGCCCTTGCCCATAGGGTTGACCATAAGCACCAGGCTTCCCGGTTTTAACCAAAGCATATTGGCAAGGTCTGCGCCCCGGATGGCTATCACTCCGTCTGCGTTGTAAAACGTATGAATCTGCTCCACAAGTGAATACTTGCCAGGCTCGTAAATAGTAGCGGGGATTTCGTGTTCCCGCAGCAATTGCATACCCTCTTCCAAATGCAGCATGGATCTGCGGGAATTGCCGTACCCTTTTTTCCGGGCTTGCCCGTTTTGACTGTAATAAGCAGGCATATCTGAGCGCTTAAGGAGAAGCATCCCTGCTGGCGGGGCTGTTTTCAAATCACCGATCCGGGCCAGGATTGCATCTCTGACACCAAGCAGGTCTTTTTTGAGTTGCAGGCTCTGCTGGGCGATCGCAATGCTTCGGCGCATTCTTTTCGGGAAGTTTTTGGTATTGCGTAGGGACAAATCTGTTACGAACCGCCTCCTCCAGATAAGGAAAAAAAAGCTTCGCCTGAGCAGAATGTCCCACCTGGGTACAGTAACGACGTTTGCAGGACTGGTGGATTGAGTTTGTTCTATTCGGTATTGAATTGAAAATAAGTCAGCGACCTCTTTAATCAAGCCATTCATAACCGGGCCACAGTCCTCAAAAATGAACTTAGGTGCATATGCCGGACTGGAGTGAGAAATCTTGAGGATATGGTGGAGCGATGGGAGCAAATAACCAAGCATGAAATGCCAGTAATGCTCTTTTGACCCGCCTTTGTTACCCTTTTGCAGGTAAGATAATTTTATTTCCTTCATCGGGCAGGCCGTTAAATTTTATGTTCGCTTGGGTGTTTGAAAAGTAATAATCCTTAAGCATTTTCCTAAGGTGTGGGGCATCCATAAGCACAGCACGTGGCTTTAATTTGACGCATATAGTTTTAAGTAAAAGAGTCTATGGTTCAGTTCAATACAAAATGTCAATATTCGGGAGTGAAAATAATCTAAAAAATATATACCAGCAAGTCATTGCAAAGGCTTAGCCAACTTTTGACTGGTAGCAGCCAAAAGTTGAAAATTATGCACTCAAGCCCTATTGTTGGATATTCAGCGATAGATAGCAACCTCTTCCAGGTAGCGGTAAACAGCATCGGGCACGAGGTACTGTACAGACTGCCCGGCTTTCAGGCAATTGCGGATATAGCTGGCGGAAATCTGCATCAGTGGGGCCTCTACAATTTTAATGCCTGGGTGCTGCTGCAGCTCGCCCAGATCATGACTGGGGCGCTGATAGACAAATATTTCGTGGTCACGGAGCAGCAGCTCGTAGTTTTTCCATTTGTGCAAAGTCACCAGATTGTCGCCGCCCATGATGAGCGAAAACTGCCGGTTGGGGTATTTTTCCTTCAGGTAGGAGAGGGTGTCCACGGTATAGGAAGGCTGGGGGAGCCCAAACTCAACGTCCGAAGCTTTAAGTTTTGGATTGTCCCCAATAGCCAGCCGGACGAGGTGCAGCCTGTCGTGATCGCGGGCGAGCGTCTTTTTGGGCTTGAGCGGATTGTGGGGAGAGACGACCATCCATACCTCCTCCAGGTCAGTTTGCGTGGCCATGAAGTTGGCGATGATCATATGCCCGACATGGACAGGGTTGAAAGAGCCAAAAAAGAGCCCCACTTTCGGCATGCTCATGGTTGTAGATTTATTCTTGCATCATTTCACGGACCAGGCTGTCGGGTAGTTGCTCCAGAATGTCATTGTCAATTTGAATCTCATCCTGAGGGGCATCAACCAGCCATTGGCCATTAAGCTTTACCAGATGGTAGTCGGAGGTGTAGCGTTCGTATTGATCTTCAAGCACACACTGACACCGCAGCGTATCCCCAGCGCCCACGCAGTTGACAGACAGGAATTGGGTGTGGAAAAGCGTACTATCGGGTTCTTCTTCCACGATGGCTTTTAGTTCGTCCAGCCAGGCTTTTCCGGCGGGCGTGCTCAGCGCTTTTGCTTTTTCAAGCAGGTTTTTGTCTACCAAACCCTGGTATTGCTTCAAAACGGCTTCCGGGTCATTGGGAAGCGGAGGGGCTTCGCTGCCACAGCTCCACAGGAGTGCCGCTATGATCATCCCGAACCATAAGTTGCTGTATTTCATGTTGTGTTTGGTTGTGGGTTAGGACTGCTTCAGGCCAGGCCGTTTGCTGAGGCCCGGCAAAAACAAAGGCGAGCCATTGCTGAACAATAGCTCGCCTTCAGAGCATCAGGAATTTAGTTGCTCAGCATCACCGGCATGACGAGCATCAGGATTTCCTCTCCCTCGGTCTCTTCCGCAGGCACCATAATACCGGCGCGGGTGGAAGTGGAGAGTTCAATTTTCACTTCGTCGCTTTCCAGTACGCCCAGCATTTCCACCAGGAATTTGGCGTTAAAGCCGATCGTCAGCGGCTCGCCTTCGTAGGTGCAGGCCAGTTGTTCTGTAGCTTCGTTGGAAAAGTCGAGGTCCTGAGCGGAGATCGTCAGGCTGCCGTCATTGATATTCAGGATGACCTGATTGGTTGTTTTATTGGCGTAGATGGCAATCCGCTTGAGGGAGTTCTGGAAGTCCGACCGCGAGAGGCTCAGCGTATTCGGGTTGTCCACGGGGATCACCGCGTTGTAGTCCGGGTAACGCGCATCAATAAGGCGGCAGACCAGCTGTGTATCTCCAAACGAGAAAAAGGCATTGGCGCTATTGAAGGCAATGTCAATGTCTTCATTTTCCGGAAGGCTGCCTTTGAGCAGGTTCAGGGCTTTCTTTGGAACGATGAAGGAAGTGGAAACCTCCCCGCCAATTTCATTAAAAGTATACTTCACCAGTTTGTGGGCATCGGTAGCGACCAGGATCAGCTTATTGAAGTCGACCTGAAAGTATACGCCGGTCATAGCCGGGCGCAGCTCATCGTTGCTGGCTGCAAAGATGGTCTTGGTAATGCCATGCGTCAGGGAGCCGCCCGGCATAGAAATTTTATCGACCGAATCCGGCTGCGGGATGCTTGGGAAATCCTGTCCGTCCTCGCCGGCAAGCTTGTACTTGCCATAGGCAGAAGTGATTTCAATGCCAAAGTTTTCGTCATTCACCGTGAAGGTAATCGGCTGCTGCGGAAGCGCCTTGAGGGTTTCCAGCAGTATTTTAGCGGGTACGGCCACTTTGCCATCTGCATCGGCCATCACTTCGATTTCAGTGGTGATGGAAGTTTCCAGGTCGGTTGCCGCAATTTGGAGCTTGTTGTTGTCAATCGTGAAGAGGAAGTCTTCCAGGATAGGCAATACCGGGTTAGAGCCAATGGCACCACCTGCGATTTGCAGGCGCTTGAGCAATTCTGATGAGGAAACGCTAAACTTCATAGGTATATCCGCTAGGGTTTGATGATGGTTGAATCTGGAGGCTTGCTTTATGTTGTTATGCCGGGATGCTTTTTTGCAGCCGGCTTTGCAAGCACTATAGCAAACAAAAGTAATTTTTTTTGCTCATTTTCGTACTATCGAATAACCAACAGACTGTTAATAAGTTGAATTGTCGCTTTTTGACTCCTTGAATAAAGAATTTATGCCTGACCGATCGCAACCGCCTGTCATTAAAGATATCCAAACGCTTCATTTGCCCAAACCGGAGATTTTCCATCTGGACAACGGTACCCCTGTTTACGTCACCAACATGGGCACACAGGAAGTCATCCGCATGGAGCTGGTCTTTTTCGCAGGGCGTACCTACGAAGACAAACAATTGGTAGCCCGAGCCACCTCAAGCCTGCTGCGCGAAGGGACAAAACACTACACCGCTGCCCGGATTGCGGAAGCCATCGACTTCTACGGCGCAACGCTGAGCCTGCCGTTCAACCTCGATACGTCGAGCATGGTGCTGTACAGCCTGAACAAGCACTTTGCCGACACCTTGCCCATTCTGCAGGACATGCTGAGGGCGCCTCTGTTTGCAGCAGAAGATCTGGAGGCCTACATCAAGCGCAATCAGCGCCGGCTGGCCGTTGATCTGGCTAAAAACGACACCCTGGCGTACCGCCTCATCACGGAGCAGATTTTCGGCAGTGCCCACCCCTATGGCTACAACAGCACCGATGAAGCCTATCTGGCCCTGACTCCGGCTGACCTGAGGAAGCACCACCGAAGGCTTTACAATGCTTCCAACTGCATGGTGTTTATCAGTGGCCGGGTGACGGATGAGGTGAAGCGGCTGCTGAACAAAGCCCTGAGCGATGCCCTGAGCCCCGGAGAAAAGCCGGAGCCCCGTATCCCCGTTCCGGATGGACAGCCACAGTCTGCCTTCGAGCGCCGCCCTGATACCCTGCAATCTGCTGTCCGGCTGGGCAGGAGAGGGCTCAACCGGCACCATGAAGATTTCTACGGGCTGTATGTCCTCAATACTTTGCTGGGCGGCTATTTCGGTTCCCGGTTGATGACCAATATACGGGAGGAAAAAGGCTATACCTACAACATTTACAGCATGTTGGAAACCATGCGGTACGACGGCTCCCTGCTCATCGGCACAGAAGTCAGCCCGGAGTATGTGGAGCCCACGCTTCGGGAAATTGAACGGGAAATGAAGCTGTTGCAGGAGACGATGGTCGATGAAGAAGAGCTGACGATGGTCCGGAATTTTTTGCTGGGCAACTTTTTGACCATGCTCGATGGTCCGTTCAACGTTTCGGAAGTCATCCGGACTTTGGTACTCGACGAGCTCCCTTTGAGCACCTTTGACGAATTGGTATCAACCGTACAAAACATTGACGCTGCAGCTTTGCAGGGCCTGGCTCAAAAGTACCTCAACAAAGCAGACCTGTGGCAGGTCATCGTTGGCCCTTAGCCCATTTAATTTGCCCTTAAATTCTTCTTATTGACCAAAAAAATGCGTTGCTTTGCAGGTCGGTAACTTTTACAGCAGCAGGAATCCGGCCAGGCAGGCTGCCAACAGCCCTTTTTTTGATGAAAAAGAAAGCCCGGCAGGCAATTTATTTTTTAAAAACCATACCCCTGATATAGGAAAAATTGCTAATTTCCGTTCCTGTAGAGCCCTGACAGCAGCCGGGAAAACCTGTGCTGCCGCAACAGGTGCACTGACAACATGTTCGAAACACGATACTATTAACCAGGACAAAGGTTTTAATGAAACTCTTCAGCTTTTTTACCCAAGAACTTGCTATTGACCTTGGTACTGCCAATACACTTATCATTCAGGACGGCAAGATCGTCGTGGATGAGCCCTCTATTGTCGCAAAGAACCGCCGTACCGGTGAGCCTATTGCTGTTGGCAATAAGGCAATGCAGATGCACGAAAAAACACACGAAGATATAAAGACGATCCGCCCGCTTAAAGATGGCGTTATTGCGGACTTTCAGGCTGCGGAGGATATGATCGAAGGCATGATCAACATGATCGGCCGCCGCCGCCGCTTCTTTACCCACATGAAGATGGTAATTTGCATCCCATCGGGTATCACAGAAGTGGAAAAACGTGCGGTATTTGATTCCGCAGACCATGTTGACTCCAAGGAAACCTACCTGATTCACGAGCCCATGGCGGCTGCGCTGGGTATTGGCCTGGATGTGGAGGAGCCGGTTGGCAACATGATCATCGACATAGGCGGTGGTACCACCGAGATTGCCGTGATCGCCCTTTCCGGCATCGTCTGCGACCAGTCCATCCGCATCGCCGGAGATGAATTCACCAGCGATATCATGAGCTACATGAAGCGGCAGCATAATATTCTCATCGGGGAGCGTACGGCAGAGCAAATCAAAATTAACGTTGGCTCTGCACTGCACGAACTGGAGAACCCACCTGAAGACTTTGCGGTCAATGGCCGGGATCTGATGACGGGTATCCCCAAGCAGATCAAGATTTCTTACAGCGAGATCGCTCATTCCCTCGATAAGTCCATCTCAAAAATCGAGGATGCCATTCTGAAAGCGCTGGAAACAACGCCGCCTGAGCTTGCATCCGATATTTACCGTACCGGAATCTACCTGACCGGCGGTGGAGCACTCATCCGTGGGCTGGACAAACGTATTGCTCAGAAAACGAAGCTCAAGGTACACGTTGCTGAAGACCCGCTCCGCGCAGTAGTGCATGGTACCGGCATAGCGCTGAAGAATACCGACCGTTTTTCTTTCCTGATTGACCGGAAGAGCGTGTAGGAAGACCACAATCACTGAATTTTTAAAAACAACCGCCAGCCATGAGAGGCCTATTGCAGCTTTTTGCAGCTTATGGGAACTTCCTGCTTTTTGGTTTCCTGGAGCTGCTTGCCCTTATTCTGGTGGTCAGCTTCAATCAACGGCAGGGTGCGATCTGGGATAATTCCTGGGGCATGGCTACTGCTATGTTTGATCAATCTGCTGACTGGCTGGGGGAGCAATGGGCGCTGCGCGATGAAATGATTAAACTGCAGGGCGAAAACATCCGCCTCATGGAGCAACTGGACAACGCCCGGTACTCCAATGCCGTACGGCAGGATACCTTTCTGAGGGATTCCACAGAGCAGCTTTTTACTTATATCCCCGCCAACGTCATCAGCAACTCCACCATAGGCACGGCCAATTACCTGCGCCTTGATAAAGGCTCCAATCATGGAGTCCGGCCCAATATGGGCGTTATTTCCTCAGATGGTATCGTAGGCGTAGTCAGAGCCGTAACCCCCCATTACAGTCAGGTGATGTCGCTGCTGCACCGGGAGACCCGCATCAAAGCGGCCCTTTCCCGCTCGGGGTACTTCGGGACACTCACCTGGAACGGCAAAAATGCCCGCCTGATGCAGCTGGAAGCCATCCCCAAACATGCAGTGGTGGCAGAAGGCGATACGGTGGTCACCAGCGGCTACTCCCAGCTGTTCCCGCAAGGGCTCGCCGTGGGTACCGTAAAGTCTTTTGACTTTTCGGGAGGAGGTAATTTTTACAACATACAGGTTATGCTGCGCAATGACCTGAATAAGTTACGCTATGTCTACGTCATTGAAAATGAGATGTGGAAAGAGCATAAGGAATTAGACGAAGCGGTCAATGAATAATACGGTCATTTGGAATATCATACGGTTTTTTGTGCTGGTCGCGCTTCAGGGGCTTTTCTTGAAGCGAATCTCTGATGGATGGGTGACCGGCAGCCTGTATATCAATATTTTCCTATACCCTTTATTCATTTTGCTGCTGCCGTTGCAGACGCCCCGTACCGGTGTTTTGCTGCTTTCTTTTCTGATGGGGATCAGCGTGGACCTGTTTTATGATTCTCCGGGCGTTCATGCTGCGGCTTTAACAGCCATGGGCTACGCCAGGTCTCTTTTTCTAAGCCTTTATGAGCCGCGGGAAGGGTACAAACTCAACGCGAGGCCTACACCGGGGGACCTTAGCATGAACTGGTTCCTGAAGTATTCCGCGTCCCTGATGGGGCTGCACCTGCTGGTTTATTTTAGTGTCGATGCCTTTTCGCCCATTTACATCCTCGGCATACTTTTGCGTACCTTTTTCACCTTTGTCTCCTCTATGGCGGCGATCTTAATCTTTGTTTTTATCTTCATGCCTAAACGTTAACCCGGGGTTTTAGCGTTAATAGTTCACTGAAATAATTTTGAAGTGGCAGATACATTTAGCAGACGGCAATACATCATACGGGGCCTCTTCGTGTTGGCGGCATTCGGGCTGATTTATCGTGCCTTCCAGCTACAGATACTGGACTCTACCTACAAGGAAAATCCGGATGCCACCGCTATCGACGAGCAGGTGATCTATCCGGCACGGGGCACCATCTACGACCGTGATGGCCAGATACTGGTCTACAACGTTCCTATGTACGACCTTATGGTTACGTACAATCAGCTGAATGAGGACATGGATACCGCTGCCTTTTGCGAATTGCTCGGCATAGAACGCAGTTACTTTGAGGAGGCCCTCGACAAAGACTGGCGCGACCCAAGGTACTCCAAAAGCGTCCCTTTCCCTTTCCTGACGCAGCTGTCAGCCACTCAGTTTGCCGCACTGGAAGAACGCCTCTATCAGTTCCCGGGCTTTTCGCCACGCCTGCGCCACGCCCGCGGCTACCCGCACGACAACGCCTGCCACGTGCTCGGATACATCCGGGAAGCAGATCAAAACGACATCAAGTTGTCTAATGGCAAATACGAGCCCCGGGACTACCTGGGCAAAAGCGGCCTGGAGCTTTCCTATGAAGATACCCTGCGTGGTGAGAAGGGCATGGCTCTGATCCTGAAAGACAACCTGGGGCGTGAAGTAGGGCCCTATAAAGAGGGTGACCTTGATATAGACGCCGTTTTTGGAAAGGACCTGATCACGACCATTGACCTTGATTTGCAAGCGTACGGCGAGCTGCTCATGGAAAATAAAATAGGTGCGGTAGTCGCGCTGGAGCCTACCACCGGGGAGGTGTTGGCCATGATCAGTTCACCCAATTACAATCCCAACCTGCTCGCTATAGGGTACGGCAGGGGCAACCCCTACGGCCGGCTTTCAGCAGATAAAACGCAGCCACTGTTTGACCGCAGCATTATGGGGCAGTATCCGCCAGGGTCTCTGTTTAAGACCATCGTGGCATTGGTCGGTATGCAGGAGGGCTATCTGGACCCCAACCGTACCATCTCCTGCTCCGGCGCTTACTACTTCAACGGGATGCGGCTGACCGGCTGCCATGGCCACCCTACCTGCCTCAATGTGGAAATGGGGATTCAGCATTCCTGCAATGCCTACTTTGTTACCGCTTTCCGCGAAATCGTTGACGGCCCGGGCGGCTTCCGTAACCCGGAGAAAGGGCTTGACCTTTTTAACAGCTACCTGGATAAGTTTGGCCTGGGCAAACCGCTGGGGATCGACCTGCCAAGAGAGCAAAGCGGCTTCTATCCTACCACACAGTTCTATACCGATTATTTCAACAAACAACAGGAAGGGCAGCGCTGGAACTCCGTTTGGATCCGCTCCCTGGGCATTGGGCAGGGCGAGCTGCAAATGACCAACCTGCAAATGGCAAATGTAGCGGCGACCATTGCCAACCGGGGCTTCTACGTCACTCCCCACCTGGTCAGAGGGTACCGGGGCGCAGGCGTTGATGTCCCTATCCCGGACCGGTTCACCCGGCGCAATTACGTTGGGATTGACAGCGCTTACTTTGAAATCATTGCCAATGGCATGGAAAAAGTAACGGTCTCCGGTACGGCACGCATGGCCTATATCCCGGATATTCCGGTCTGTGGGAAAACCGGCACGGCCGAGAACCCCCACGGTGAAGACCACTCGGTTTTCTTTGCATTTGCACCCAAAAAAGACCCGAAGATTGCTATCGTTGTTTATGTGGAGAACTCTGGCTTCGGCGGCACCTACGCAGCACCTATTGCCAGCCTGATGATCGAAAAGTACATGACAGACTCCATCAGCGACAACCGAAAGTGGCTGGAAAAACGCATGCTGGATGCCAACCTTCTCCCTGAACTGCCTTAAATGTAACCGTGGTATGATCTTATCCGCTATTGTAGCTATTGATAAAAACGGCGTTATTGGAAAAGACGACGATATCCCCTGGCACCTGCCTGCGGACCTGAAGTACTTCAAGCGCCGTACGCTCAATCATCACATCATTATGGGGCGCAAGACCTTTGAGTCTATCGGCCGGCCCTTGCCGAAACGCACCAACATCATCGTTACCCGCAATCCTTTCTTTATTGCATCCAACTGCCTGGTCGCGGGGAGCTTGCAGGAAGCCATTGACCTGGCGCGCAACAACGGAGAGGACGAAGCCTTTATCATCGGCGGCGGTACGATCTACGAGCAGGCTATGCCCCTCATCGACCGTTTATATCTGACGGAAGTAGATACTGTAGTGGAAAATGGGGAGGTCTTTTTTCCGGAAGTAGACCCGGCCGTTTGGTCCGAAGTGTCCGGAGAGGCTCATCAGCCCGATGAGAAAAACCCCCATGCTTACACCTTTAAGGTATTGGAGCGAAAAGCTTAAGCTTTTGCTTGTTTGATGCCGTAGGGCGTCCACACGGATCTGCCTCTGCGCGTTTCTTTTCGGATCGCCCGGTTACGCTCCAGGCTCTCTTTGGTCCTGTACCCTCTGGCATGGTCTAAGTGCAGCAGAATAGCCCGGTGCCTGATTTGTTTGCTTTTTATGCCGTAGTTAAAGAGGCGTTCTCCCAACTCCCGGTCTTCACCACCGTACTCCATGCGTTCGTCAGCGCCATTCACGGCAAGCACATCTGCTTTCCAAACCGAGGTGTTGCAGCCATTGAAGCTGGCTTTGGTAGGGGTGACAACATCCCAAAAGGCACCCCAGCGTGGGCTGGCACCAAGTTTTCGCAGCTGGCTGCTGCCTTTCAGCCCACGAGCTTGGAGCCAGGCTGGGTCAAAGCATTGTTGGGTTTGAATATCTTCTTCTGATATAACTTCGCTCAGAGGCATAGGCAGCTTGCAATAGCCTCCGGAAAGGAAATAACCAGGTTCGGCAAATTGAGCATGCGTCTCCAGAAAATCGGCTCGGGGAATGCAGTCTCCATCCGTGAAAAGCAGATAAGGGTGGCGGGCATCCGCTGTAGCTTTGTTCAAAATAGCCGTTTTTCGAAAACCATTGTCTTCGTGCCAGATATGCCGGATCGCAAAAGGGCTTTCCTTTTGGTGCCGGCTAATCAGCTCCCGGGTGGCCTCGCCGGAGCCATCGTCAGCAACGACTACCTCAAAGTGCGGGTAGGTTTGCTGACGGTACCCCATAAGAACCTTGTGCAACCATTCGGGCTGATTATAGGTGGAGATAATGACGGATATCTGCAAAGTCGATTTCATTTTCTGGCATGTCTTATTTGGCAGGGCGGCGGTTGAGCTCCCACAAGCGGGCATATTTGAGGAAGTTGAAACCGGCAGCCATGCAGCAATAAAGAAAACCGTAAAGGCCATCCAGAAAACCCCGCTTCAGAATATAAAGTTTGAAAAATTTGAAACAGGGGCCAAGGATTAAATCCCTGAATAAAGATACGCGATGGCCTCCTGCATTTTTGAACTTCGCATCAATGTCTGCGAACTTTAGGAGTTGTTCGGCATGCTCCAGTACGTTGCGGTAGGGATAGTGGAGTAAATCTACGCCTAAATGCTCAACCTGGCCTTTGGGCAGGATAACCCTGTCGTGGGGGTTGGTTCCGCCCCACTGCCCCCGGCGGCGGTCCCAAAGGCGGGTTTTGCGGTCGGGGTACCAGGCGTAGCGCAGCCAATGCCCGCAGTAGTTGTTCAGGCGGTTGAAGGCGTAGCCATCGGCAGCCCAGTTTTGCTTCACCGTTAGGATGGCCTCAGCCATTGCTTCAGAAACCCGCTCATCGGCATCAAGGGAGAGCACGCAGTCGTGCTTCGCCTGCTGCATGGCGTAGTTTTTTTGCTCGATATGCCCTTCAAACGGGTGCTGCAAAAAGCGCACGCCGAGTTCCTGGCAAATGGCCGGGGTCTCATCCGTACTGAAAGAGTCGACCACTACGACCTCGTCCACCACCGGCAGCATCGATTGGATGCACGCGCGGATGTGCCTCGCTTCGTTTAGCGTAATGATAACACCAGAAATCCTGACAGGGTTGCTCACGGTACGGTCCTATGGTTGAGCGGCAAAAGTACGCTTTTTTCAGTAGCAGGCAGCGGAAACAAAAGGGGGGCTTCAGGTGTCTATACGCAATATAAAGTGGTTTGCTGCTCCGATCTTTATCGGAGACCACTTAATCGTCAGTATATTCAAAAACGAAAGGGACCACATGAGCTTTACGCCTGAACAAACTACTGAGCTGATCCGTCGCCGCCGGGCGATTTTCCCCAAAACCTATATCGATAAGCCTATTCCGAGGGCTATCATTGAAGAAGTGCTGGAAAATGCCAACTGGGCACCTACCCACCGGTTTACAGAGCCCTGGCGCTTCCGCGTATTCACCGGTGAATCCCGTGCGCGCCTGGGGGAGCGGCTGGCTGACCTGTACAAGATGAAAGCGCAGGGGGAGCTGTTCTCTGAGCGAAAATACGAGAAGAACCTGCAAAAGCCACTGCGCTCCGGTTGTGTGATCGCCATTTGCATGCAGCGCGACCCGGAGGAAAGTGTGCCGGAGTGGGAAGAAATTGCTGCGGTGGCCTGCGCGGTGCAAAATATGTGGCTGACCTGTACGGCTCATGGCATCGGTAGCTACTGGAGCTCTGCCAAAGCCCTGCAGCAAGACCGCGAATTCCTCAACCTAAAGGAAGGGGAGCGCTGCCTCGGGCTATTCTATATGGGCTACCATAATCTGCCGGAACTGCCTGGCAAGCGGGGCCCGATTGAAGAAAAGGTGACGTGGATGTAATTCAGCCTTTCAGCACCCACTGCTCCAACTCCTGCAGGGCAATCTTATTTTCGTAGATGGCTTTGCCGATAATGGCACCAAAACAACCAATAGTCCGGAGTTCGTCCAGCTCGTCAAGGCTCGTGATGCCGCCGCTGGCAATGAGTTGCAAACCGGTGAATTCCGAGCGGATATCCTTGTAGAGCGACAAGGCGGTGCCTTCCAGCAAGCCATCTTTGGAAACATCGGTGCAGATGGTGTACTGTACGCCTTTCGAGATGTAGCCTTCCAGGAAAGGAAATAGCTCCTGCTCGCTTTGTTCCTGCCATCCACTGACGGCAATTTTCCCATCCTTCACATCAGAACCCAGGATAATCCGCTCTGCTCCAAAGCGCTGCAGCCAGGCTTCGAATACCGCCGGCTGTTTCACGGCTATGGTGCCGCCGGTCACTTGCTTTGCACCGCTCTCGAAAGCTACCCGGAGGTCTTCATCCGACTTCAGCCCGCCGCCAAAGTCGATGTGGAGGTTGGTCTTCGTCGCCAGCGTTTCCAGTACCTTATAGTTGACGATCTGCTTGGCTTTAGCGCCGTCGAGGTCTACCAGGTGCAGGCGCTGCAGGCCATGCGCTTCGTAAGCCTTCGCCACTTCCAGTGGGTCTTCGTTGTAGACTTTCTTGCGGCTGTAGTCGCCTTGTGTCAGGCGCACGCATTTGCCCTCAATGATGTCAATAGCGGGAATGGGGTGCATACTAAAGTTGGATAAAGTGCTTGAGAATGGCTTCGCCTACGTTGCCCGATTTTTCCGGGTGGAACTGAGTGGCGTAGAAGTTGTCTTTTTGCAATGCTGAACTAAAGGGCAGCACATGCTCGGTAGTCGCAGTAGTGTATGGCCCCTGCTCCACGTAATAGCTGTGCACAAAGTAGACGTATTCGCCTTCCAGCTCAGGGCTGAACAGCCCGTTGCCCAAATTGCGGATGCTGTTCCAGCCCATGTGGGGGATTTTCTCGCCCTGCTTCGGGCGGAAGCGCACTACTTCCTGTGGGATAATGCCCAGGCAGTTGGTGTCATTTTCTTCAGAATGCCGGCACAACAGCTGCATGCCCAGGCAAATGCCCAGTACCGGCTGCTTCAGGTTGCGGATGACCTCGTCCAGCCCGCGCTCCCGAAGAAAAGCCATAGTGGTATTCGCTTCGCCCACACCGGGGAAGATGACCTTGTCAGCGGCTTGTATGGCTGCGGGGTCGCCCGTCAGGTGCGCCTCAATGCCCAGGCGCTGCATGGCGAACTGTACCGACCGGACGTTGCCGGCGTTATAATCGATGATGGCTACTTTCATAGTTTGGCTGGTTTATAATACGCCCTTCGTGCTTGGCAACTGCAAATGCTCCGTATCCCGTCGTTTCGCCATTCGGATGGCCCGCGCCCAGGCTTTGAAGATCGCTTCGATTTTGTGGTGCTCATTGGTGCCTTCCACTTTGATGTTCAGATTGGCTTTTGCCGCATCGGAAAAGGACTTGAAGAAGTGGAAGAACATCTCGGTAGGCATATCGCCAATTTTCTCCCGCTTGAATTCCGCCTCCCAAACGATCCAGGGGCGGCCTCCGAAGTCAATGGCTACCTGTGCCAGGCAGTCGTCCATTGGCAGGGCGTAGCCGTAGCGCTCCAGGCCGAGCTTGTCGCCCAGCGCTTTGGCGAAAGCCTCGCCCAGTGCCAGTGCAGTATCCTCTATGGTATGGTGTTCGTCCACTTCGAGGTCGCCTTTGACTTTGATGGCCAGGTCGAGCCCACCGTGGCGTGCCAGCTGGTCGAGCATATGATCGAAAAACCCCAGCCCGGTATCAATCTCACCTTTGCCTGTGCCATCGAGGTCGAGCTGTATGAGAATGTCGGTTTCCTTGGTGGTCCGCTGTACCATGGCGGTGCGTTCGCTCAGGCGCAGGAAGCGGTAGATGTTGCCCCAGTCGGTGGTGGTGAGGGCAATAGCCTCCTGTACGGCCCGGTTGTCCCCTTCGACCTCATCGGCCCCGAGGTCAGGCTGATTGTTGAGCCAGATGCCCTTTGCGCCCAGATTTTTGGCCAGCTCCATATCTGTCAGGCGGTCACCCACCACAAAAGAATTGGCCAGGTCATAACCGCCCTTCATGTAGGGCTCCATCAGCCCGGTCCGGGGCTTGCGGGTGGGCGCGTTGTCCTCAGGAAAACTACGGTCAATCAGCACATCAATGAAGGAGATGCCCTCGGCCTCAAAAGCGCTCATCATCTTCCGGTGTGCCGGCCAAAAGGTCTCCTCCGGGAAAACAGCTGTACCCAGCCCATCCTGATTGGTGATCATGACGAGCTCGAAGTCCAGTTCTTTCACAATACGGGACAAGTGCTGAAAAACCCCGGGATAAAAATCCAGCTTTTCCAGACTGTCGATCTGATAGCCTTCCGGCTCCAGAATAAGCGTGCCATCGCGGTCCAGGATCAATAATTTCTTCATGCTGCAAAGGTAGCAAATTCAGGGTTTAGGGCAGTAGCCAGCGCAGAAACCTGACACAGGAAGGATGAGCCCATGGATACTTTATTGAAATTTTCATATCTTTTGGGATAACAAATTTGCCTTATGAAAACCCTGATCCATAGCGCATTACTCTTCTTCCTGAGTGGACTTTTAGCCTCCGCGCCGCCCTATGTGCCCACGGTTCCCGAAGCTGGCCTTGTGGCTTACTATTCTTTTAACGATTGTGATGCCCGCGATGATTCGGGCAATGGCTCTCATGGCCGGATGTATGGCAGCACGAGCTGTTGGTGTGGGATAGAGGGCAGTGGCCTGCTGTTTGATGGCGTAGACGACTTTGTGGAATTTGAAGGATCGGTCAACCGTTATTTCAACACTTCAGACTTTACGGTCAGCTTCTATTTTAAGCCGGAGCAGTACCTGGTTTTTCAGCAAAGCCTGTTGTCCAAGCGGGAGGAGTGCGAAGATTACAATATGCTGGATATCCTTCTTGACCTGAACGCTCAGGAAATTGCTACCCTTGTACATGAGAACCCCCACAAATTTTATCCCGGGCTTAGCCCCGGTCTCGACACCACCCGTTGGATGCACTTCGCCATCACCCGGGAGGGCACCCGTGCTTTCACCTATGTCAACGGGCGCCTGGCCCAGAAAGCTTTCCGCTGCAGCGGTGTGGACATTTCCAACCCGGTCCCCCTTTCCTTTGGCAACAGCCCCTGCGTACAACAGGGCAGCGCCCGCCGGTTCAGGGGCGTCCTCGATGAGCTGCGGGTGTACAGCCGTGCCCTTAGCCCGGAGGAAATATGGGCCCTTTACCAGCAAAATCCCGCCGAGGAAGCCCCTTCCGATTGCCTCACCTGACCTCCCGGAACGGATCGCTGTGGTAAGCCCTTGAGGTCGTGTAGTTCCAGGAGCGCCAGCCAGGCTTGTACTGCTTGCCCAGTTGCCTGCTGACCAATTTTAGCTTGCGCTCCAGCTGTTCGTCCGTCCATCCGGCAGCAATCTGCAGGCGGTGCCGCTCTTCCCAAAGCGTGGGCAAATTGACCGGAGAGACTTCGCGGGTCAGGAAATCAGTGTCCAGTTGGCCGGGGGCAGCCTGCCGGATGTTGTAGCGCGTGATCATCCGGTCCCAGTTGATGGTGCTGTATAGCAGCAATAGCACCAGCGCCAGTTGTGCGGACTTTTGGAGCACGAAAGTAACGGTGCGTTGCTCCCGCGTTTTGAGGTAAACCAGCCATAGCCCGCCCAGCGTGGCAATGAGGAAGCCAAATACCCCCAGGCGCTTGTACGCCAGCCCAAAGTTGGCCACATACTGCCAGTTGCGTAGCCCTACCGATAAGACCAGCATCGCATTTTGCGCCAGCCACAGATGAGCCAGCCGCCGCAGCCTTTCATTATCCGGCAAAAAATTCAGATTGCCACGGAAGAACCACAGGAGTACCCCCATAGCCATAAGGATAGACAAAATCAACAGATAGGTGCCCTCGTGGACGTACTGACTCAGCTCCTGCGGCGTGGCTTGCCCGTAGTTGATCCATACAAAACGCAGGTCCGCCAGATTCGCCACAAATAAGAGCCCGTTGAGCACCGCCAGGCTGAAAACCCCGGTTTGGTACTCCCGTTTGAGCCCAAGCGTACCCACTTCCGGTTTTGGATTGCCCCGTTTGCGCTTCAGTACCGGCCGGAAAGGTGCTTCCCAGTCTTTCAGAAAGTCTCCCCAAAGCGGAGGCCAGACCAGGCCGCCCACCACAAAGCAGCCCATCATAAACAGGAGCATTTGCTCCACACTCCAGTTCAGCTGCAGCCAGCTGCCCGGCCAGAACCGTTGCCAAAAGGCAGCAAACTGCGGATTGGCGTGGTAATAAAGAGTGCCGAAAGCCAGCCCGAGCCCTGCGGGCAAGACCGCAAAGGGGGCCCAGCGGAATGCCGGTTTCCAGGCCAGGGGCTGCCAGGATCGGATCAGCTGATAAAACGCGGCTATCGGGCTGCCCAGAAGCTTGGTGATGCCCAGCATGCCGGCAAACCATAGGAAGCGCAGCGGACGGCGGTGCAAATGCCCGGAGAAAATCAGAAAAGACAGGAAAAAGGCCAGGATGGAAAGGTCGGAATTGCGCCAGGCCACCAGCACCGCACTGCTGAGCAATGCCCCTGCCAGCCAGCGGGACGACCTTTGGTGCCGAAGGTCAGGGTAGCTCAGCGCCGCAATGCCGATAGCGAGGAGTGCAAAGGCCAGTACATTGAGCCCGAGGTAGGCATCATAGAATAGTTGTACGTAAAGGAGAGCACCGGTTATCCACAATACTAATTTGGTGAAGGGGTGCTGAAGGTGAGTTGTCTTTTTCATAAAGTACTTTGAATTTCAAAGTTATTGAATAAAAAAAATAGAGCTTTTACTTTGGCGGCCCGCTGTTGCCAGCCCGCAGCAAAGCCTCCAATGCATCGAGGTGGGCCTGAAAAGCCTTTCGCCCCTCATCCGTAGCCCGGTAGGAGGTGTTAGGCTTCCGGGCAATGAAGCGTTTCCGGACTTCCAGATAAGTTTCTTTTTCCAGGGCTTTGATGTGGGAAGCCAGGCGGCCGTCGGTCAGGTTCAGGGTTTCCTTCAGGCTGCTGAAGTCTACCCAGTCTTCCAGCATAAGCACAGACATAATGCCCAGCCGTACCCGGTGGTCAAAAGCAGGATTTAATTTGGTGATGATGTGTTTCATACCTCCCGCTCGTATTTGAAGTACATAGCGGTACCATAGAGGATGTGCAGGAGCCCGAAGCCTATGGCCCAAAACTCAAGCCCGTATCCGGTAAAAAAGGCGGCGATAAGCCCCAGCCCGACTTCCATCAGCCCAAGATAGCGGATGTCATTGAGGGTGTACTTGCTGGCATTGAGGAGTGCCAGCCCGTAGAAGATCAGGGTGGCGGACGCAATAAGGTCGGCTTCTCCATGCGCAATGAGCGCCAGGCAGAAGATACCCCCGGCCGCCAGTGGAATGAACAGGTTGACCAGAAGCCTGCGGGTGAGCCGGTCCCAAACGGGCAACCCTTTCCGGCGTGCCTTCCGGGTAGTGAAGTAAACGCCTGTGGCCAGCGCCAATACCAACACCAGAGCCGCATTAAGAAAGAAGAAACGGATGGGGTCAAGCCCGGTAGGGTGATTGGCGATGCGGGCAAAAGGCGTGGTGCCCTCGAAAGGCGTCGCGCCCAGGTACCAAAAGGCGGCAACTGCACCGAGCAGCGCCCAGATGCCCGCCGCTACTCCGGAGAGCCCGCTAAGGGAGATGAAACGGGAGGAGCGCTCCATAATGCTGCGGATTTCCGTCAGCGCTTCCAAGTGTTCCTGATGGTGAGTTGTCATTTTATAGTACTTTGAGATTCAAAGTTAGTGGTTTTGAAGGTGGAACGCAACTTCGGCAGGCTTATTTTGGAAAAACTTTGGTTTTGTCTACCGCTGCAGGACCACCGTTTGCCTGCGGACCTCTCCGGCTGCTGAGCGTCCCAGCAGATAGTAGGTGCCATTAGGCAGAGAAGCAACCTGGCATTGAACGGTGCCTTGCACGTCCGTCCATATTTGCATGCGCTGCCCGGCACTGTTGAAGAGCTGCAGTTGCCAGGTGCCTTCCGGCAAAGTGGCCGTAAACTGTTCGCTTACCGGATTGGGGGCAACAGCAAGATTGGCGATAGGGTTGGAAGCAGCATTGTTCGCTACAACCGGGTCGAGTTCGAAATCCCAGATGCCCCGGCCATAGGTGCCAAAGCGGGCGGTGTTGATCTCAGGCAGGTACTCCACTGACCAGTAGGTCTGTGCAGGCGAGCAGTCGCCCCCCAGGTAGTACCAGCGTTCTTCAGCGGTTATGAAAACGTAAGGGCCGGCTTCCGTGGCCGCAAACAGATAGGCTTCGTCGGGCGTTCCGGTGATCTCAAAGACCAGCGTGGAAGGGAGCCCCTCAGACATGTCCGTAAAGTTTTGCCCGCCGTCAGTACTGACATAGACCGGTGGATTGGAATAACCACTCCCGCCCAGGTACACCTTGTCGACATTCTGAGTGGAAGCGTAAATCGTTTGGCCGTAGAGGTAATGCCCTTCCGGGATGAAATTGACTGTCTGTTCCCAGGTATAGCCAGCTTCATTTGAGGTGAAAAACCGGCCATTGGTCGTCGCGGCGTACCAGCGGTTGTAGTCGAGGGGCGAAGCTTCCATGGCAGAGAGTTCGCCATCGCCGGAGGCTGCTGCAAAGTCGAAGTCAATCTGCGTGGCGGCTATGCCGTTCGGTGACGGATCAAGCCGAATGAGGTAAGAGCCGGGCCCGCCATCAATATTACCACCCGCCATAAACGCGCCTACATCACCGGGGAATGGGCTGGCCATAAGTGGGGGCAGCCATACCGACTCATCCTCAGACTCAAGGTCATAATCGCCGGTAATGCCTCCGTTTTGCGGGTTTTGATAGTAGGACACCCAGCCGCCTGGGTAGACCGTCCAGAGATACTGCCCGTCATTGGAAAAAACGATGTGCCCGTAGTCTCCCGAAATAACCTGATCAAACCGCTGAATACCGGGATCATCAAAGTGACGGGAGCGCTGAAAGCCCTGATCCTGCGAGCCGGCATATACGAATTGGTGATTGGTAGGGTCGGTTCGTACGCTATAGTATTGGCTGACATTCAGGTCCTCCATGCCAATATTATCCACCGTTTCCAGCTGATCGTAAGATACCGATAGGCCGCCGTGGTTGCTAATGAGGGTAAAAGGTGTTCCATTGGCGGTTTTGTAGGCGTCAAAATGCATGATATCGGCATGCAGGGTATTGGCAATATCGGCGTAGTAAGCCCACCAGTCATTGATTTTTCCCCAGGATTGCCCGCCATCGAGGCTGCGGAAGCATTCCACTTCGCCCATGTACAGCACATCGGGGTTGTCCGGGCTGACGAATAGCCCGACATCCCAGGGGCGGGCGGGCAGGTCGCCTCGTTTAGACCAGGTCATGCCTTTGTCCACAGAGCGCCAGACTTCCCAGCTTCCCTGCGCCGGGCTGGTGTAGGCATAAAGCACCAGGCTGTCCGCAATTGCGGTACCGGCCAGGTTGGCCCGTGCCCCGCCAAAGTCCAGGTTGGTCGAAGGGTTGATCCAGTCGAGTTGCCCGTTGTCGGGATTGGCGTGGTAAATTTTTCCGGTGTTATTGGCGGCTTTTTCCACCAGCATCATGCGGCCGTAATGGTGGGGGGCGGAAAGGCGCAGCCGGTTGAAGTCATTGGTGTTGAAAGTGCTCACAGGCGAGTAGATTTCCCCCTGACTGGTGGACCGGTACAGTTGGATGTCTGCCCAGTAGGATGGTTTGGCGAGCACATAAATCCTTGAAATACTGTCTTGCACAAGAATAGGGGAGTGGATGTTCCCCCAGCGGTCATCGTGGCTGATGCCAGTGGCCTGCTGCCAGGTGTAGCCATCGTCATCGGAGTAGTGTGGAATCCGCCCGGTAAAGGCAATCATGCGCCGGCCGTTTTGATAGGGAATAAATTCCAGCATTCCGGGTGTAAACCGGAGGTCCTGATTCACGATTTCCCAGTGGCTGCCATCGAGCAGCCCCCGCCAAAGGGAGCCCCCTGCGGAAATAAGCCACAGCTCGTCGGTAGCCGGGTCGTATTCGGTATCAAAAACACTGCCGGCCTGATTGATGCTGCCCCGTTCACGCCAGGAGCCGGAAAGGAGCCCATCGGCGAAAAGCCCGCCCTCGCAGCCTGACCTGAGGCCGGTCCCCCGGTTGGCTTTGGCGCGGTGCCTGCGCAGCCTGTTTTGGTGTTCAATTGCTTTCCAGTCCGTGCCGGGAGCTGCCTGATGCAGGAGTTCCAGCCATTGGCTTTTGGCATCATTTTTCGATTCCTCCTCGCCAAAGTGTATAATGGTTTCTCCGTTCGTGGGAGCGGGTAGAGGAGCCTCTTTTTGTATGGAGGGAAAATCAACAAAGGTCAGGTTGAGTGCGGCTAAGCAGAAGAGCGCGAGTGGCCATTTGTATTTCATGAACATGGGATTTAAGGATCTTGGGTACAAGATAATGGATTGCGGCTACTTCGAAAGTAGCCCGGACGTCAAAAGGAGGGGAAAGGGAGGTAAGAATTAATCCCCAAGATACGCATCTACGAAGTACATGTCAATATCCTGGCCTTTGGTTTCTGTGTATTGCCCGTTTCGGGTGAAGCTAAAGAAGTCCTGAATAAAGGCATGAGTCGCTTCGGAGACATTGACTTTGCCTGCTTCCCCGCTGGTTTCCATCCGGGCAGCGAGGTTGACAGTATCTCCCCAGATGTCGTAGGCAAATTTTTTGATGCCCACGATGCCTGCAACCACAGGCCCGGTGTGTATGCCGATGCGGGCTTCAAAACAGGTACGCCCCTCAGCTTCCCGTTGTATTTTCAGGCCCGCCATGAATTCCTGAATCTCCATAGCAGCCAGGGTCACGCGCACGGCTTCATCTTCATCCGTATCCCGCATGCCGCCTACGGCCAGGTAAGCATCGCCTACCGTTTTGATCTTCTCCAGGCCGTATTTCTCCATGATCTCGTCAAAGGCGCGGAAGCAGTGGTCAATCTCTGCAACCAGGTCTTCCGGTTCCATGCCTTCCGAGATATGACTGAAGCCTTTGAAATCCGAGAACATAACCGTGACCAATTCATGCCGCTTGGCTTTGGCAAAACCAAACTCTTTGAGTTCCCGGGCGGTTTCTTCAGGCAGGATATTGAGCAGGAGTTCCTCGGACTTTTGCTTTTCCTTTTCCAGTTCTTTGGTGCGTTCCTGCACCAGCGCTTCCAGTTCCTGCTCCCGGCGGTGGGCGAGGATGATCCGCCAGCGCATGACGCCAAAGACGGCACTGCTAAGCAGGAGCGTGCACAGCACCCAAAACCACCAGGTATTGTAAAAGGCTTCGTGGACGACTACGGGTATTGCGAGTTCCCGCTGATTCCAGTTGGGGCTGTTCGCGCCGGCTTTGGCACGTACCCGGAAGGTGTAACTGCCCGCAGGGATGTTGTTGTAGCGCACCAGGGTTGTGGTGGCAGCCGGGCTCCACTCTTCTTCATACCCCTCCAGTTTGTAGCTGTAGGTGTTTTCCAGGGGCTGCCGGTAGTCAGCGAGCGCAAAGCCAAAAGAGAAAATACGGTCCCAGGGGGAGAGGTCCACCCGCTCTCCGGGGTCTAACCCGTAATTGCGCTGGATTAGCGTGTCCTCTGCAACATCGTACTTGCTAAAGTGGGTCAGCAGCAGGTGGGCTTCCTGTTCTTCGAGCTGTTGCTCCTGAAACTGCGGGCCAGGGAAAAAAGCATTGATGCCGTTCAGCCCGCCAAAGTAGAGCCGCCCGGCACGCGAACGGTAGAAGGAAACCCGGTTGAACTCATTCGCTGTCAGACCGTCTTCCACATAGTAGTTGTTGCAGGTACCATTGGGCACGATCAGCCGGCTCAGTCCATTGTCCGTACTCACCCAAAGGCAGGAGTCGCCTTCCGTCAAAATGCCATTGATGAAGTCATTCGAGAGGCCATCTGCCGTAGTGTATACCCTCAGGCTGTCCTGCCCGGGAAGGATGCAGTGGAGCCCTTCACCCGATCCAACCCACAGCTTGCCCGATTTGTCTTCGTAGATGGCATTCACCTGATTGCTCCGGAAGGGCAGGGGGCTGTCTTTTCCGGTATGATAATGCGCCACCCGTCCTTGCCCCGGCACAATCTCGTGTAGCCCGTTGTCCAGTGTCCCCACCCAGAGGCGGTCGCCGGCGGCATTGAAGTGGAGGTAGCTGATGTTGCCGTCCAAACTGTCCCAGGTGCCTGCTTCATCCTGAAAGGGGATCAGGCGGTCGGTAGCAGGCTCATACTGGTAGAGCCACTGCAGGTAGCCCATCCAAAGGGTACTGTCGGGGCCCACGGCCACATGGCCGAGGTCTTTGTCCGGCTTTTTGAGAAGGTCACGCACCTGTAGGGTTTCCAGGTCTATCCGCTTGCCGTTTCCGGTATAAAGGGCCCCGTCGAAGTAGGTCAGCCCAAAGGGATAGTTGAAATAATCATTGAAAGGGAAAAGCGGGCGGAGCCCATCGGTTTCCGGGTCGAGCACATGGATGGAGCTGTAGTAGGAAAAGTAGACGTTCCCTTCGTCATCTTCGGTAATCCCGCGGGTGCTGCAGTAAATGTTGCTGCAATACTCACTGCCCCCTTCGAGGTAATGAGCGAAGAGTTGCTCAGACTGCACCAGCCGGATAGCCCCAAAATCAGAAGCGACCCAGACCACACCAGACTGATCGCGGAAAATCTGCCGGTAGGTAGCGGTATTCTTGGTGATGGACCGGATTCTCGGCGCAAAGTTTTCGACGCTGCCCAGTTGCGCATCGTAATAGAGTAGCATGCCCCGGCCGCCCACCCACAGGCTGCCATCCTGCTCCACCATGAGTGCGGAAGCAACGGCGCCCTGAATACTGGCGGGGTGCTCGCTGAAGGTTTCCCGGGCGGGGTCAAAGGCGAAAAGCTGGCCGTCGGCACAAAGGATATAGATTTGGGTGGCTGTGCCGGCAATTTGCACGATGCGGTTGCTTTCCGGTACAGGCACAACATGCCGCTGCAGCACCCGGCCTTTGGCGCTGAGTTCCCAGAGCTCATTCCCTACGGCCCCGAGAAACAACTTTTGCTGTACCTGAGCCATGGGTCGCCCGATGTGCCTGCCGGCAAGCCGCATCAGCTCCTGATAGCGGCCATCCGGTTGCATGAGCAGGAGCTGAGTGGTAGCCGTCTCCTCATGGTAAGCTGCCGACCAGATTTGACCGCCCAGGCCAAGCGTCAGGTCATGAGGCACGACCGCTTCTCGTATGCGTACATCGCCCTCCTTGATTTTGTAGTCTTCGAATTGGTTGTTGCCCGGGTCAAACCGGGTGATGTAATTGGGGCTGCCCAGCCACAACCGCTGCTCGGCATCGATAACCATATCGGAAAAGGATTCGTGCGGCAGGTAGGTGGAGGGGTCCTGTGGTGTGTAAGTGACGAATTCATACCCGTCAAACCGGTTCAGCCCGTTGATGGTCGCCATCCAGATAAATCCGGTACTGTCCTGCAATATTTTGGAGACAATGCGGTGGCTCAGCCCGTCCTCAAAGTCGTACACCTTAATCTGTACATCACTCTGCGCCCGTAGCAGGGGGCCGAACAGGACCGACAAGATGAGTATGCTTAGGCGATGCATGAGGTTTGGATTGAGGCGATTCCAGGTTTGCTTCCAAAGTACGCAAATTGTGGGGAAAGGTAGGTCACCCTAGGTAATACTCTTTTTCCTTTTTTGGATGAAAGCCAAACTTGTTCCGATAGAGGGATCCCGCATATGGCAATTGAAGTTAGATCAATAAAATAAATATTTGTTTTGAATTTTAAATATTTAAAACAATTGTTTATTTTTACATTGGATTGACAATCTGCTTAGTTCACCCGTCACTAAAACCTATTACATATCATGCAAATCCTCAAGATTGGTTTATTCATCCTGGCCGGGCTTATTGGCTTGGTCGCTATAGGAGGGCTTATCGCGCCCCGCGAAGTTTCCCTCAGCCGTTCCACCGTTATTGAAGCGCCGCAGGAGGAGGTTTTCAATACCGTAAATGACCTTAAAACCTGGGAGTCCTGGTCGCCCTGGAATGAAATGGACCCGGCTATGAAGGTCACTATGGGCGATCCTTCAGTAGGCTCAGGCGCATTTTACTCCTGGAAAGGAGACATTTCCGGTGAAGGGCGCATGGAAATCACTTCTTCTTCTGCACCGGAAAAACTGACTACGCACGTAGATTTCAAAGGGCAGGGCGGAGCAGATGCAGCCTGGACCTTCAAGCCGGTAGACGGCGGTACGGAAACCACCTGGGCGTTTCATACGCAGTTCCCTTACCCTTTCAATGCGATGCTGCTGTTTCAGGACTTTGAAGGTGCGATTGAGAAAGACTATGACAGAGGGCTGGAATTGCTGAAGGAGCAGGTGGAGGCGAAGGCTGCCGCTATGCCTCAGTTCAAGGTACAAACGGTTGAGCTGCCGTTGCGCCATTTTGTAGCCTTACGGCAAACGGTGGATATGTCCGAAATGACCGCCGTTTTTGGTGCCAATACCCCAAAAGTCTATCAGGCGGTAGAGCAGGCTGGGCTGGCGATGGCTGGTATGCCTTGCGGGCTATGCTATACCTGGGACGAAGCCGCAGGCACTTCGGATTGCGCACAGGCTATTCCGCTGGCAGAAGCCCATCAGCTTAAAGGTTTTGAAACCATTGAGGTGGCGGAAAACGAGGCCCTGCTCATTGAATACTACGGGGGCTACGAAGGGCTGGGAGCAGCCCACATGGCTATAGAAGGCTACTGCAAGCAGCATGGCCTGGAGGCCGGAGTGCCGGCTATCGAAGAATATGTAACGGACCCGGGGTCGGAGCCGGATACTTCAAAATGGCTGACCCGGGTTTACTACCCTTTAGTATCAAAGGGATAATCCGACTGTAACTGGTGCTGATGGAGGTGGGTGGCAACGCCCATCTCCTGTAGTGCGACCATGAGGTCTGTGCGGATGTTGTGCTGAACGGACCAGGCATTGGCCGGAGAAGTTGCCCAGGCCGCTATCCAGCACTTGATGGCTTTCTCGCCCATTTCCATGACCCAAAACCGGGGCTTTTCCTTGACCTGGCTGGCGTTGTACTGCTCAGCTATGCGCATAGCTGTATAGCGTACGCTGGAGAGGTCTGCTTCCGGCGAAATGAAAAACTCCACATGCGCCCAGATGAAAGTGTCGTGCACAGAATAATTGATGACTTCCCGCTTTAGCATATCCGAATTCGCAACGATGTACCGTTTCCAGTCCCAGGTCTTGACCGTCGTGTGGAGCATGGAAATATCCTCGACTGTGCCGTAGTACCCTTCAATCACCACCGTATCGCCGAGCCGGATGGCAGAGGAAAAGCTGAGCAGGATACCGGAGATGAAGTTCTCAATGATCGGCCGGGCAGCGATACCAAGCACAATACCAAACGCGGAGACCAGCAGGGAAATCGAAGTAATGGGCAGCTTAGTGGAGAAAGGCAGCACCCCGATCAGTATGATAATGAGCACAGAAAAGGTAATGGCCCCTTTTCTGATGATGCTGAAGCGCCCGGAGATATTGTCGGCGGCCCGTTCCAGGGAGGCTTCCGGCGAATCCCCCGGGGGCGAAACGGTTTTGACCGGATTCAAGGTTTCTATTTCCTCCAGTCGCTGGAGCTTACGCTTCTTGTAGCCCGCTATCATTTTGAGCAGGCCATACAGCAACAGCGCACCTCCCAGTGCGACCAGTGATACATATATCCAAATGGTTTGTGTCATTTGTAGTGAGCTTTTATTATTTTAGCTTGTGTCAACTAAACGAAACACGACAAAGCTGAAGAACTATGATAACTCTACGCCCCATTCTTATGAAGTTTTCCTTCCTTTTGTTGATGGCCGGTTTTCTGGCTTCCTGTGCCACCAACCCGGTGACCGGCAAAAAGGAATTCATGCTGCTCAGCAAAGAGCAGGAAGTGCAAATGGGCATTAGCTACGACCCGCAGGTTGTTGCCTCCTACGGATTATACGAAGATGATAAAATCCAGCAGTTTATTACCACTCAGGGCCGGCTAATGGCCCGGATTTCTCATCGCCCGGACCTGCCCTATGAGTTTAAGGTGCTGGACTCGCCGGTGGTGAACGCCTTTGCGGTACCCGGAGGGTTCGTTTACTTCACCCGTGGGATTATGGCCCATTTCAACAACGAAGCTGAATTTGCAGGTGTGCTGGGGCACGAAATCGGTCACGTAACCGCCCGGCATTCGGCGCGGCAGTACAGCCGTCAGATGCTTGGGCAGGTTGGGCTGATTGCCGGTATCATCGTCTCCCCTAAGTTTGCGGAGTTTGCGGATGTGGCGAGCCAGGGATTGGGGCTGTTGTTTCTGAAATATGGCAGGGATGCGGAGACCGAGTCCGACCGGCTGGGCGTGGAATACTCCACGAAAATCGGTTATGATGCCAGAGAAATGGCTGATTTTTTCCAAACCCTGAAGCGTCTGAGCGATCAGAGCGGCGGGCGGTTGCCAACATTTATGTCCACGCACCCCGACCCGGCTAACCGGTACGAAAATACCAAAGCCCTGGCCCAAAAGTGGCAGCAGCGCTCCAATGGCCGGAATTTAAAGGTGGGCCGCGACTCTTACCTGAATATGATTGATGGGTTGCTCTACGGCGAAGACCCTCGTCAGGGCTATGTGGAGCGCAACACCTTCTATCACCCTGACCTCAAGTTCCAATACCCCATCCCGAATGGCTGGCGCACGGTCAATACCCCCAGCCAGGTACAAATGGCACCCGAAGATGGTAACGCCCTTATGGTCCTCTCGTTGTCGGCTAAGAATAACCTGACTCAGGCGGAGCAGGCCTATATGGAGACGCATCAGTTTGAGGTGACGAGCCGGAATAACCGGCAGGTCAATGGCCTGAATGCCCGCGTGGTGCAGGGGCGTCAGGTAGATGAACAGAACCAGCAGGTGATTAATATTCTGCTTTATTTTATTGAGTACGAAGGACGGGTATATCAGTTGCTGGGCATGGCGTATCAGCAACAGTATGGCAACTACGAGAGCAGCTTCCTGCGCACGATGAATGGCTTTGACCGCCTGACGGATGCCTCCAAGATCAATGTGCAGCCGGAACGCATCAAAATTGTAAAAGCGCCACGTACCACCAACCTGCGCAGCCTGCTCACCAGCAACGGTATTCCTAATGACCGCCTCGAAGAATTTGCCATTCTGAATGGGATGGAGCTCAACACACAGGTGGAGAGCGGAACCCTCTTCAAGGTGGTGGATAAGGCGAGGAATTAATATCTTGCGGCAAAAATGAAATCTATGAAAAGTCCAATCCGACTAACTTTAATGCTGGCGAGTGCCTTTCTGTTGTTTACAGCCCAGAAATGCGGCAGTGGCAAATATGAGTACGAGCCCACCACCTCTATCGAAATTGCGAAAACCGGGTGCTTTGGACAGTGCCCTACCTATGTTTTCTCGCTTAAAGGCGACGGTTCAGCTACTTTCAACGGGCGCCGTTTTGTAGAGCCGGAAGGGGAACACCACCGGACCTATTCGGCAGATACCACCAACATGGTCTTTTCCCGCCTGATTGAGGCCGATTTGTATCAGTACGAGCGGGAGTACACGGATAATGTGACGGATTTGCCAACGACCTACCTCACCTTTGAACACGAGGGCAAACAGAAAAAAATTAAACTCTACTACGGTTACCCGGAAGAGCTGGGCACTATCGTAGAGCAATTGCAGGAAGTCGCCCTCACAAAAGGCTGGATGGAGGGAAAGGCTCCGGAAGAGGAGAAATAAGAAAAGCTTCGAAATAAGGACAACAGCCCTCAGTGCTTCGGTGCGCTGAGGGCTGTGTTGTCTCAGCTTGGTGCCAGCACCGGGCGTCCATGCATCCACTTCCTGAAAATACGGTCAACGGCCGGATTGTCTTTCCAGTTTTGCTCAACGCCCTCCAGCGCCAGTATTTCCTCAAAAAGCGCATCCTGTGCATGCCCTTCCTCAAGGGCCTCGCTGTAGGGGATATGGCTGAAGGTCACCTGTGAGTATAGCGGCAGGAATTCCGGATAGACCTTGTTAAAGTGAGCGGCTATTTCCTTGCGCAGCAGAAATTTCGGGTCTGCCACTTTATCCCGCATTTCTATAAAATTACGCAGGGCGAGGTCGGCAATAGCGTTGGCATCTTTGATACGCGAATGATTGAAGGCATTGATGATTTCCGCCCAGTTGCCATCGTGAGCATCAATGAGCCCATCGAGTAGGGTGCAGTCTTCAAAACCAGAATTCATGCCCTGCCCGTAGAAAGGGACAATGGCGTGGGACGCATCGCCCATGATCAGGACTTTATCTTCGTAGCGCCAGGGGCTGCAGCGAATGGTGACGAGGGAGGAAGTCGGATTTTCGCGAAATTCTTCCAGCAGATTGGGAATGAGCGGAATGGCATCTGCAAAGTAAGTTTGGAAGAAGGCTATAATCTCCTCATCCGTATTCAACTGCTCGAAGGACGGTGTCTGCCCTTCGTAAGCCAGGAAGAGCGTGCCGGTAAAGCTGCCATCAACATTTGGCAAAGCGATCATCATAAACTGTCCACGCGGCCAAATGTGGAGCGCATTAGGGTCGAGCGCGTGCCTGCCATCGGCTGCTGGCGGTATGTGCAGTTCCTTGTAGCCGTAGTCCAGGAAAGACTGACTGTAATTGAAGCGGGGGAGGGCTTTCATCAGGCTCCGCCGCACTGCTGAGAATGCGCCGTCAGTACCGAAGATCCGGTCGGCTTTCACCGTCAGGTGCTCGCCGGTGTCCCGGTGCTCAAAGTGAGCCTTCGCATCCTCGGCCTCCACACCAAGGCACTTGTAGCCAAAGTGAAACTTCAGGTTATCGTACTGATCGGCGATATCGATCAGCTCAATATTGAGCCCGCCCCGGGAGACGGAGTAGATGGCCTGGTCCTGTTCGCCATAGGGTTGGAAGGTAAGCTGCCCGGCGGTGTCGTGCATCTTTCGGCCCCGCATTGGGATGGCTTGTTGCCGGATCGTATCTTTAATGCCGGCGCGTTCCATGGCTTTCCACCCGCGGTCGCTCATGGCCAGGTTGATGGATCGCCCGCCTTTGAAGCCCGCCTTCCGGGGGTCATCGCGGAGTTCAAACACCTCTACCTGATAGCCGCGCTTAGCAAGCAGTACAGCCCAGAGCGAGCCCACCAGCCCGGCGCCAACAATGAGGATGCGATCTTTCATAAAAGGTTGGTTTTGAGTCCTAAAACATAAAGCGTAGCGCGATAAACTGCGATACGAATCCGACGAGGTAACCGCCGTAGAGGTCCGTTGGTTCATGTGCCTGCAGAATGAGGCGGCAGGTGCCGACGAGCCCGGCCAGCAGCACCGTAAGCATCAGTACCCAGTACATGCTGACTTCATAGATGCCGATGGCACCAAGATGGACGAGGAAGGTGTCGTGGCTGAAGAGCAGCAGGGTGATCACCACCATGCCCAACAGGCCGCCCATGCCCACCGCGTGCGCACTGATTTTGGAAAAGATATTGATGAAAAAAGCGATGAACAGGCCAATCGCTGCCCCCAGCAGAAAAGCGGAAAAAGCATTGGGCACCTGCGCATTGCCCAGGAAGTTGCGGAACATCCAAATGTAAAACATGCCTGTGATGACGTAGGGGCCGATGCGCTCCTGC
Organism: bacterium; assembly: GCA_024742755.1. Lineage (GTDB taxonomy): Bacteria > Bacteroidota > Bacteroidia > Chitinophagales > Saprospiraceae > Phaeodactylibacter. Next base: position 65,665 of record JANSXW010000004.1, read on the forward strand.
CTGGTCTTCATTTCCAGAGAGCTCACCAGCCCGGTAAAGCGCAGCATAGCTACTGCAAACCCGGGAATAAAAAAGGTAGACAGGAAAACCTGCAAAATGAGCAGCTTGCTGAATTTGTCCCCAATGCTGTATACCCCGAATAGGTAGGGATTGATCAGCAAGAGGAGAACCAGCATGTAGGTCACAATCAGCAGGGGGTGGAAAAGTACGGAGATGACCTGAGCCAGTGGTTTCAGCATGTAAAGACGATTTGGTTGCGCCTAAAGATACAAATTCTGATAGAGTAAAGTTGACCCCGCCCGGCAGGAAAGAATGCGCAAATATTTAGTCATCCATTCCGTTTTCAACGACGGTCTGCTTAACTTTCCGTCAAGATCAGGGCTATGCAGGAGATATTTGATCAGATCATACTGGAGTACAACGGATGGGCGCTGCGCCTGGGGCAGGTGGTGCTGGGCACAAGTATCCTGGTTGTGCTTGCTTTTCTGTACTGGCTGGTCGCCCGCCGGCTTTTCCCAAAAATTGCCGCACATCTGGAACTGCCACAGGAGGAGCGCCGCAAAGCCCGCCGGATTTTAGGCACCTTACTGGTCCTGATGGCAGCTGTCGCGCTAATTGCCGTGCTGCAACTCGACCGGCAGCTGGTGGAGACCACCAATGAGAATGCGCCCAACCTGTTCATTTCTACTTTTGTTCAGGCGATGCTGATCTGGCAGTTCGCGCGCCTGCTGGACTTTGTCATTTCGCGCCTGCTGGTGACCAATTACTACCGCAACCGGCGGGAAGACCCGGTGGAGCTGGACCGCTATCAGACGGATTCCAAAAACAAGACGAATCGCACGGTACAATATGCCGTTTACATCCTGGCGCTGCTCTTTATTGTACAGGCTTTTGAGATCGACTGGGTGTTCTACACTTACAAACCTGCCGGTGCAGAAGATGGGCAGACGCGGAATTTCTCGGTCTCCAACCTGCTGAATGCGGCATTCATTATTGTACTGGCCCGGTTGTTCAGTTGGATGATCATTCAGCTTGTCCTCAGTCAGTACTACCGGAGCAAGCAAATCAATGTAGGCTCGCAGTATGCCTTCAATCAACTGCTGCAATACTTTGTGTATATCATTGCAGGGCTGATGGCGCTGGAGGCGCTTGGCTTTACGCTTACCCTGATTTGGGGTGGTGCAGCGGCTCTTTTGGTTGGGGTGGGGCTTGGGCTTCAGGAGACGTTCAAGGATTTATTTTCCGGTGTGATCCTGTTGTTCGAGCGCCGGGCAGAAGTCGGTGATGTGGTGGAAGTAGACGGCCTGATCGGTACCGTAAAACGGATTGGCGTACGGACCTCGCTGGTGGAAACCCGTGACAACATCGTCGTGATTGTCCCCAACTCCCGCCTGATTGTTCAGCACTTTGTCAACTGGAGCCATAATGACAACAAAGCCCGCTTTTATATCAAGGTAGGCGTGGCCTACGGGTCGGATACGGAACTGGTCAAGCAGTTGCTGCTGGATATCGCGCGGAGCAATGCCGAAGTCATCCGCCACCCGGCACCTTTTGTCCGTTTTGTGGATTTTGGAGACTCCTCGCTCGACTTTGAGCTCCACTTCTGGTCGCACGAGTTCATCCGAATCGAGGATGTCAAGAGTGATATGCGTTTTAAGGTGGACCAGGCTTTCCGGGAAAATGGCGTCACGATTCCATTCCCGCAACGCGATGTCTGGATGAAGGGAGGGGGTTAAGTAATTTGTTCCGGCGTCAGGTATTCTTCTCCAATCAGTTCCTCGTACAGATCGATCATTTTTTCGGAAAGGGGCTCGCCCAGGAATTGCTGGGCATGTTCGAAGCCATCATGGATGAGCCGGGCCTGGTATTCGGCATCGGTCAGCACTTTTCGGATGCCCTCGGCAATAGCTTCAGGCTGTGTAGGGTCGGCAAGGTGCGCGCCAGGTCCACCCGCTTCGGGCAGAGAGGAGGTGCTGGAGGTCAAAACCGGCACTTTGCTGAACAGCGCTTCCAGGATGGGGATGCCAAACCCTTCATAGAGCGAAGGGTAGACAAACAGGGAGGCATTCTGATAGACGGCCGGCAGGTCATTGAAGCGGACATCCACAAAATGGATGCGGTCACTGAGCTGAAGCTGTTTCGCCAGCCGCAAAATCTGCTGTTTATGCATGTGCCCCCTGCCCACCACCACCAAAGGCAGCTGCTCGTCTTTGGGCAGGAGAGATAGGGCTTTTACCACCCCGGACAGATTCTTTCGGGGAATGATGGCACCCACTGATAAAATATATTCTTTGGGCAACCGATATCGCTGCCGGACGGCTTCCAGGGTTTTGTTTGACCGTTCCTGCATGTAGCGCTCGTGGCAGGACTGGTAGATCACAGAAACCTTTTCCGGAGGCACCTCATAGAAGTGCAGCAGGTCCTGCCGGGTGTTTTCACTGATGGCTACGATGTGGTCTGCTTCCCGGCAAGCGTACTTAAGCCTGAAGTCGAGCGCCAGCCGGCGCGAAAAAGGATACTGGTCGGGAAAGCGCTTGAATATCAGGTCATGCACCGTGACCACACTTTTGATTCCCGTTTTGGACAAGCCGAAGGGCAGAGACTGGTTCAGCCCATGAAAAAGCTGTATGCGTTGCCGCTTTAGGTCACGTTTGATGCCAAAGTTTTGCCAGAGCAGTGGAAAGCCTTTTCGGCGGGGCATGTGGGTATTGTACAAGGCGCTGTTGAGAAAAAACTGCGTCTCTTCGTTCCGGGTCAGGCGCGGCGTATACAGGAAATAGGCATTGTCCGGATAGTACTCCGCAAGATTGGAGAGGAGCGTACGGCTGTAGTTGCCGGGCCCGGTAAAATTGTTGTACAACTGCCTTGCGTCATATCCGATGCGTAGCATAGGCGGTCAGGCTTTTGTAATCAGAGACCTGAGCAGTAGGTTAAACCAATGCATGGAGCAACAAGAGGGAGGGTGGTCAGATTGCATGGAAAAAAGATTGGTTAAAAAAGGCATTCAGACATCTCCTGAACAGTGAAACTCCAACGACTTTTTTTGTCGTTGAAGTTTTTGATGAGTGTGGGGATGCTAAACAGCAAAGCTCTCTCCGCAGGCGCAGGTACGGGAGGCATTCGGGTTGTTGAACACAAAACCCTCCCCATTAAGCCCACCGGAAAACTCCAGCGTTGTGTTACAAAGATAAATGAAGCTGCGCAGGTCGGTAACGACTTTCTCGCCGTTGTCTTCAAAGACCTGATCATCCGCTTTGGCCTCATTGGAAAACTCCAGTTGATAGGTCAGCCCGGAGCAGCCTCCGCTCGTGACCCATACCCGGACAAAGTAATCTTTTCCGTAATTCTTGACTTTACGAATCTCTGCAATCTGGCTTTTTGCGCTATCGGCAACTTTTATCATGGCGGACCAATATTTAGCATTCAGATGTACCGGGTTTTTCTACCGGAAGATCAAAGTTAGTAACATTAGCAGAGCCAGTCAAGTTCACGTATTTGCAGGAGCGTGACTTTTCGGAAGGCAGGGCCGGAAAAATCAGCCCCATTCTCCGGATTATTTTTAGTAACGAGTGAATAATAGCGCCTGCCGCGCTACGCGGTAAGTTCCGCATTTTGACCGAGGGAATTTTGCTTCAAGACTAGGCGGAAAACGTAGGCGTCCGTACGGACGGCGAGGCTTTTCAACGAAGTATTGGAACAAAAGGCCCCGTCATAAATCGAGAAGTTATTGTTTAATCGTTACTTAATCCCTTACCAGTGCCGTAACTTTAGGCGTTCAACCCTGAGCCTATGTTTTTAGAACCACATTTTAAGGGACAGCGCAGCGGATGGATAGAAATCATCTGCGGGTCCATGTTTTCCGGTAAGACCGAGGAGTTGATCCGCCGCCTGAAGCGCGCCAAAATTGCCAATCAGCGGGTGGAAATCTTCAAGCCCAAGGTGGATACCCGCTACGATGAAGCCAAAGTGGTGTCCCACGATGCCAACTACATCCTCTCCACGCCCATCGAGCACTCCCGCCGCCTGCTGGAGCTGACGGAGGGTGTGAATGTCATTGGCGTAGACGAGGCGCAGTTCTTTGATGAAGACCTGCCGGAGGTCTGTCAGATGTTGGCCCTGCGCGGCTTACGGGTCATTGTGGCGGGGTTGGACATGGACTTCCGGGGCAAGCCCTTTGGCCCTATGCCTAATCTGTTGGCTGTGGCGGAGTACATCACCAAAGTGCACGCCATCTGTCAGCACTGCGGCAATCTGGCCACCCATTCCTACCGCCTTTCGGCAGATGACCACACCGTCGTCCTGGGCGAAAAGGATACCTACGAAGCACGCTGCCGGACCTGCTACCATATGGGCAATATTCTGGACCTTAAGACGGAGAAGCCAGCCAGCCAAGCGCAACAGGAAGGGAAGGTGCGCCGGATGTAGGTCTTTGCAAAAAAAGAAAAATGCTTCGATGATGCCTGGCACTTAGCACGGGAGGCATCCGGTTCACAACGACAAAGGCAAAAAGAGTTGCAAATCGAAATAATCCACAAATAAGGAATCTGCTTTGCCATTGGAATACACGAATCCGGAATACTGAAAATTTAATTCGCATACCCTTTCTCCGTAAACCCTGCAATCAATGTTCTCAGGGATGCGAAGGATTGATTCCGAATCAGAATCGCCATCAGTGTTTGTAGTACGCTCTGTATAGAAAAAGCTATTGGAGTAACTTACATCCTCATCCCTTATCGAAAATTGCAAATGATATTTCCGCGAGGAGTTGCCTTGAATGATATCAGTGACAGCATTGTAAAGCGAAAGGTCTGTCTCTTCAAATCGATTCCAGTACACGTAGAAGGCATAGCTGAGCACTTTCGGTTGGTTAACGATATTAAGCGGGCTTAATATCACCTCGTAAACTACTGTGGAGTCACCGTAAAGTTTGTAAGTTGAAATACTCCTTGTGCTGACATGGGTACAAAAGTTGTATCCTGTATCTTCATCGTTGTAGGTTGGTAAAGCCTTTCCAGGCTTAAAGAATAATTGGAACTCAACTATCTTATATCAGGAAGAGCTTCACTTTCAGCATCGTCAATGCCCTGATCTTTTACACAACTTGTCGATAGAAGAACCATAAAACACATTCCAATAGTAATCGTGCCCCTGTTCATCATTTGGTTTTCTGGTAATGTCTAAGATCAAACAAGTTTAATCTTTAGTTTGGTTTCAAGTTTTAGGCGAAACCGGTTCACTTTATAACGAACCATCGTCATTATACAAGACGGTTCAATAAGATTGCGCTATCCTTAGCCTTTAGTTTTAGTGTTAATTCTGATCGTATCTGAGCTAAACTTTGTGGGGATACCGTTACATAAAAAGCCTGTCTCGCCGACCGGGCTCCTAACAATAAAGCTGGTTTCTCGTGAAAGGAAAATGCTATACGCTCCTCTTTCTGGTGGCATCCGTTACGGTATCTGCGCAACAAAGGATGCTCAATATTCACGGCTCCATTAAATCCGCAGACTCCCAGGAGCCTGTCATCGGAGCGGTCATACAGGATACATTGAGCAAAGCGTACACTATTTCTGACGAATATGGCTTTTTTACCTTGAGCCTGCCCGGCGCGCACGGTTGCTTACGTACGCAGTACATCGGTTATGAACCCCGGTTGATCTGTGGGGTTTTCGAAGAAGGGCAGGCTATAAATATTGAGCTGAGCACTTCGAATTTCCTGCCTCAGGTGGAAGTCTCTTCTTATGCTAATCGCGGCGTGCCAAAACTTGGCAGGGTCTCATTGCCCATTTCAACGCTTCAGTTATTGCCTCAGCTTGGAGGCGAAGCTGATTTGCTCAAAACGATTACGCTGCTGCCGGGCATCGCACAGGGAGTAGAAGGCACTACCGGCTTGCTCGTACGAGGGGGCAGCCCCGATCAGAATCTGGTTTTGATGGATGGGGCTCCGGTATACAACCTCAGCCATTTTGGGGCGTATTTATCCGTATTCAACACAGACGCGATTAAGCACTTTGATGTCTACAAGGCAAGCTGGCCGGCAAAGTATGGGGGTCGGTTATCCGGCCTGGTTGATATCCGGACGCGCGAGGGCAACCTAAAGCATTGGGAGGGCAAAGCAACTATCAGCCCTCTGCTGGGGCGCCTTCTGGTAGAGGGGCCGCTCAAAACGGATAAGACCAGCTTCCTGCTTTCTGCGCGGTCCTCATGGCTGGGTGTCTTGTTTAACGCATTTTCGGGCCAGGATTTCAAACAGCGTTACCTCATGTACGACCTTAACGGAAAGCTTACGCACCGGATCAATGATAATCATAGGATTTACCTAAGCTACTACAGCAGCCTGGATGACAGTCAGGTGGAAGAAGTGCTTAGAGGTGGCAGCCTGGGCAATCAGGAACGAATCAAATCCGAAGAAGCTATTGGCGTGAAATGGGGCAATCAAACGGCGTCATTGAGGTATGCGACCTTTCTGAGCGACCGTTGGTCATTGCAAAGTATCATTTACTACACCCGGTATCGCTTTTCCGGTTATCAGCGGGAGATGAATCTCTTTGCTAATGGTTCAACTACCTCATCTTTCAATGCCAATGCGTCATCCAATCAGGATTTTGGGATACGGGCTTTTGCCAAATACACTCACCGGAGTCTGAGTTTTATTTTGGGCACTGAGCAAGTCAGTCAGCGGTTCGCCCCACAGAGTACTTTTCAGAGTGAAGGCCGTTCTGCCACGCTCCTGCTGAGCGACGCCCGGGCTTTTCAGCAGAACTATTTTTCAGATGTCAACATCCGGCTGGGCAATGCTGCGGATATACGGTTTGGTGTTCGGCAGGTGGTGCATCAGGCTTCAGATACGACCTTTTTATCGCTGGAGCCCCGATTAGAAGTTGAAAGCCAGTTGGGCAAAGGGTTATGGGCGAGCCTAAGCGCTAATTACGGGCAGCAGTTTATGCATTTGATCACGGGGGGTAATGCCGGGCAAGCCAATGAAATCTGGCTGGGCGCCACCGCTTCGGCTCCCCCGCAACAGGGCGCACAGGTGGCAATGGGCATCAGATGGCTGGACTCCAGAGCGCGTTATGAGGTGTCATTGGAAGCTTTTCACCGGCGCATGTCAGGCCTTACGGAATTAAAAGCGGTGGGCAATAGCGGGTTGGAGGATGTGTACCGCTGGGAAGAGCTCCTGGAGTTTAACGGAAAAGGACGGGTAGATGGGCTGGAATTACTGCTGCGGAAGCAGGAAGGGCGGCTTACCGGCTGGCTGTCTTACACCTGGTCGAAGAGCCTGCGGCAGTTCGATCAGATCAATCAGGGGGAATGGTTCCCCTTCCGCTTTGACAGGCGTCATGATTGCTCCGTGGCACTCTTGTATGCGTTGTCCAAAAAATGGCAATTTTCAGCTACCTGGAGCTATCAAACGGGGAGTCGTATCACATTGCCTACCGCCAAAATACCCAATACGAACATTGCATTTGAGGATATTTTTTTCCCCGGCGGCGCCCATATCAACGATCAGCGCAATAATGTCACCCTGCCTTCTTACCACCGGCTTGATCTGGGGTGCACATACAGTTGGCAGAAAAGAGAAGAAGGGCCTACCCATGACCTGAGCCTGAGCATCTACAATGCCTACAATCGCATCAACCCTTATTTCATCCGCACAGAGACAACGCCCCGCTTCAGCAGGGACGGGCAGTACCTGGGGGAGGATCAGCCAGAGGTTGTCATTGTTGGGTTGTTTCCCTTTATTCCTTCACTTAGTTACAGCCGAACGTTCGACTGGAAATAGCTTAGCCTATGAAATTTAACAAAATGCTCCTTGCTCTGCTACTAATGCTCACCGCCTGTGAATTGACCCGGTCGTATGATGAGGATATTTTCCCTGCGGCTCCGCCCGTCTTAGTCTGTTTTGCGAGCATTGAGAATGACCAGCCTGTTTCGGCTTACCTCTTTCCTACGGTACACGCATTAGATACTTCGGCGGCTAATTTTATTGCAGATGCAGTAGTGGAACTTTACAAAGACGGCGGGTTTCTGGAAGAACTGCAGTTTGAAGAAGATCAATACGTCTCTGCACCAGCTACACTGGGCATCCCGGGAAGTCAGTACCAGTTGAAGGTACGCCATAACGATTATCCGGACCTGGTATCAGAAACAGTACTGTTGCCTCCACCGGCCAAAGTCTTTGATTATACGGTCAACTATAACGAATCGGCTTCCCAATACCGTATCGCTTTATCCTTCAGTCATACCGGGCAGGATGCCGGCTCCTACGGTATTTTTGCCGATTTGTACGCCGATGGGCAACTGGTCAGGGACCGGGTGCGCAGCGCGATCAGTGGCGCTGAGCCATTTATTGAAAACGACACGGTCCGGTTTGACCTGATTGTCCCCGCCCGGGTTACCCGATTTGAGGACTTTGTCCCGGTGGATACCCTCAGCATTGACAGTGCAGCGGTGTTTATCCGTACGATCTCTGATGAGTATAATGCGTATCGGGCATCGGTGCCAGATGACGAAATTGGAGGCTTCTTCCCGCCTCAGGACGATCTGTTTACCAATTTTGAGGGCGGGTATGGGGTGCTGTTTACGGTTAGTAGTGCCACCGTTGGAATACGATTCTGATGGGTTTTGAATAGATCAGAGGTTTGTGAAAGAAATCAAAATTCATAATCAATACAGATGCGATGAAGGAAATGTCACTCATGTCTTGGTATCCTGAAATGGTAGAATTTGTGTAACTTTAAATTCAGATAAAAGAGGCATAAATGGATATTCAGATCAACCGGTTGACATTAAAGAACTTTCGAAATATTGAGTATTCTAACTTTAATTTTGAAGCTCCTTTCACAGTCGTTATTGGCATCAACGGAAAGGGGAAATCTACCCTTCTGCATGCGCTTAGAGTGGCATGCGGTAGTTTTTTCCTTGGCATTGGAGAAGTAGAGAGCAGGCACATACAAGAGGAAGAAATTCGGTTGAAAGATCAGGGGAAGTTTGTATCGCCGCAATTTCCTGTTTTGGTAGAGGCAGAAGGTAAACTGGGGGGCGATGAAATTATAGTCTGGAAAAGGCGTGTGCTCGCGGAGGGAGGTAAAACCACCTCATCCAAAGAAGATGTGGGGGACATTAAAGAGCGTGGGGCGGTTAAGTACGCGCTTATGCAGGCAGGAGAAGACAGCCTGGACCTTCCGTTGATTGCTTTCCTGGGTACATCGAGGGTGTATGGTGCAGGTCGGAAGCGGGGCAAAGCAAAGGCTATGCGGCGCATTTTCAAAGACGGTTACGATAGCTGGCATGAAATGCGGTCAAGCCGGTACGCTTACGAAGCATGGCTAAGTTCTTATGATGCCCTCTTGGAGCAAGGCAAGGAATACGAAGGATTGAAAGATGCTTTCTTTGAAGCAGTAAAGACCGCTAATCCTTACATAGAGGAGCTGAAATTCCTGCGGGATCAGCTCTGGTTGAAGATCAGGATGGAGCATTATACGTCTGACCTTTTGCCTGTTCACCTGCATAGCGATGGGATTGTCTCCTTTACGGAGATGGTTGCTGAATTGGCTTACCGATGCATAACGCTTAATGCGTACCGAAAAGACAAGGCTGTTATTCAGACCAAAGGCATGGTCTTGATTGATGAGATTGATCTCCATTTACACCCTAATTGGCAAAGACATGTCATTGATGATTTGAAAGCGGCATTTCCTAATCTGCAATTTGTCGCCACCACTCACTCGCCTTTTATTGTGCAGAGCTTATCGCAGGAAGAACTAATAAACCTTGATCTGGAATATGGAGAGGAAGGCTTGGAAAAAGATCCTGCGAACTATGGAATAGAAGACGTGGCTGAAATAGAAATGGGAGTAGAGAATGTAGCAAGAAGTGAAGCCTTCAAAAAACGGGTAGAAGTGGCTAAACGATATTATCATCTCATTGAGCAAGGAAAAACAAGTGAGTCAGATGAAGAAGTCGCTCAACTCAGGAAAACATTAAATGCTCTTGAAGAACGGTTTAGTGATGATCCTGAATTTGTTGCTACGCTTCAGCTTGAGCGAAAAGTTAATGGGTTATGAGACCGGTGGAAAAATGGAACGCAGGTGACCCTGATGGAGCGTCAGGCCAGATTAGCCACTCTTATATTCCTCATGGCAGCGCCGCTTCTGCGCTCATTCGTAACTTGGGTTATTTTTGTAGCTATTGCGAGGTTTTTGACAGCAACCCCCAGATTGAGCATGTTGTACCTGTTATTCAAGACAGAAGCAAGCAATATGAATGGTCTAATTTTCTTTTAGCTTGCAGCAGATGCAATGGTGCAGATAACAAAGGCAGCAAACAAGTAGTAGTAGAAGAATTGTACCTGCCTCATTTAAATAATACGTTATTGCCATTTGTATACCTGGAAGGAGGTAAGGTGCAAATACGGGAAGGGCTCAGTCCCGAGCAGCGGCGTCGTGCAGAAAAAACCATAAAGTTAGTAGGGCTTGATAAATACCCTGGCAACTCGGATTATCCTTTACACAACCCAAGAGATAAAAGATGGGAGCATAGACGAAAGGCCTGGGAGGTCGCTAAACGGAAACTGTCCGCCTATCTTAGTGGTAATTTATCCGCTCAAGCTATTGCAGAATTTGCCCATCAAAAAGGGTTTTTCTCAGTTTGGTACACGGTTTTTAGAGCGCACCAAGCTGTCATCAGGGAACTAATCGATGTTTTCGAAGGTACCAAAGCACATTTTTTTGACGAAAACGATGGTTATAGCCCTATACCAAGGGGAGACTAATGCTCAGCTATCCACAACTAAGCAACGTAAAGGACAACGAGCCCTGACATTCTAAGTAGCTGCACCCCCTATTCATCCGAAAATCCCAATCCCTAACCGAATTTCTTGCGTCCCCCGCAGAAATGGGCTTATCTTCCCTGCCACAACCTATTGAACCGTGAGCAGACCTATACTTGATATTCAAAATATTGTGAAGGCTTACGAAAAGCATGTCGCCGTTAAGGACGTGAGTTTCGAAGTGCCTGCCGGGAGCATCTTTGGGCTCCTGGGGCCGAATGGGGCGGGGAAGACTTCCCTTATCCGCATCATCACCACCATAACCCGGGCCGATGAGGGCGTGGTGTACCTGGATGGTGAAAAGCTCAACAGCCGCCACCCCGAAGAAATTGGCTATATGCCGGAGGAGCGGGGGCTCTACCGCAAAATGAAGGTGGGCGAGCACTTGACCTACCTGGCCCGCCTCAAGGGCTTATCCGCTAAAGATGCCAGGGCCAAGATCAGCGGCTGGATGGAAAAATTTGGCATTGAGGACTGGTGGGACAAAAAAGTGGAAGAGCTCTCCAAGGGCATGCAGCAGAAAATTCAGTTTATCGCCACCGTGGTCCACGAGCCTAAGCTGCTGATCCTGGACGAGCCTTTTTCCGGGCTGGACCCGGTGAATACCAACCTGATCAAAGACGAAATCCACAGCCTGCGCGGGAAGGGCATGAGCATCATATTCTCCACCCACCGCATGGAGCAGGTCGAGGAAATCTGCGAGCACATCGTACTGATCAACAAAGGCGAGAATGTGCTGGAGGGCAAAGTCAGCGCTGTCAAAGACCGCTTCAAGCAAAACCTGTTCGAACTGGAGTACGAGGGCGAGCTGCCGGAAGGCCTGCTGGAACAAGCCACCGTCATCCATCAAAAGCCCGGGCGGCTCACCGTGCAGGTGGCAGAAACGGCCGAGTCCAATACCCTCCTCCGTGCGATGCTCGACCGGGGCGTTTTTGTGAAGCGCTTTCAGGAAATCCTGCCTACGCTCAACGAAATTTTCATCCGGCAAGTCAACTAACGAACCCTAAACAACAATCATGGATAAGCTTTGGCTCATCATAAAACGGGAATACCTCACACGAGTGACCCGCCGCTCTTTCATCCTGGCCACCCTGCTGACCCCGCTGGCTTTTGGCCTCTTTTTCGTAGTAGCGGGCCTGATCTTTCAGTACGAGAGCGACGATTCCCGGCGCATCGCCATCATCGATGAAGGCAATATCTTCGACCGGTCCATCAAAGATGAAGAGAATTTGTACTTCAAATTTGTGGACACGGACCTGGAAACCCTCCGCCAAAATTTTGACGACTTCGACTACGATGGCATCCTTGTCGTGCCCAAAGTCAAAGATGTGATGGCCACCCGCCACACCATTTATTACTATGCCGACAAGCAGCCTTCCCTGGATATCGATGCGCTGATCCGGGACCGGGTGCGGGGACAAATGCGCGATTACAAAATTGAAGCCCTGCAGCTCGACCCTCAGCAACTGGAAGCAATCGATACCCGCATCGAACTGGAGCCGGAGCCCATTGATGACGAAAGCACGGATGCCAGCAAGCTCACCGGAGCTATTGCCGCCGGTATTGGGGGCGTCATGGGCATCGTGATGTACATCGTGGTCTTCATCTATGGTATGATGGTCATGCGCTCGGTGATGGAAGAAAAGACCAGCCGTATAGTAGAGGTCATGATTTCCAGCGTCCGGCCCTTTCAGCTGATGCTGGGCAAAATCGTAGGCGTTGGCGCGGTAGGCCTGACGCAGGTCGCCATCTGGGCTATCCTGATCCCGATAATCATACTGGTGAGCAGCCTGCTCTTTGGCATTGATTCCAGCGCGCAAATGGAGATGGCGCAACAGCAGCCCGGTGGCGCGAACTTCAATCCGGAAGACACGGAAGCGATGGTCGCCCTGGCTATCGAGGAGTTTCAAAGCCTCAACTGGTGGCTTATCCTGCCGATGTTTATTTTTTTCTTCCTGGGCGGGTACTTTCTGTACTCCTCCATGTTCGCTGCAGTGGGCTCCGCCATGGGCGATGACCTGGGCGAAGGGCAATCCCTGACCATCCCGATTACCATTCCGGTGATCCTGGCATTTTACATTATGATTGTGGCCATACAGGCCCCCAATTCGAGTTTGGCAGTGTGGTCCTCTATTTTTCCGCTCTTTTCACCCATTGTGATGCCGGCCCGGCTGGCCTTCTCGCCTCCGGTCTGGGAAGTGGTGCTGTCGGTCGTCCTGCTGGCTGCCACAGCGATCTTTTTTGTCTGGCTGTCCGGCCGGATTTATCGGGTAGGCATTCTCATGTACGGCAAGAAGGTGACGCTTAAGGAACTGGGCAAGTGGCTCTTTTACAAGGACTGATATGAATACATTTTACACCTGGCCTAAGGCCGTGCAGTGGGTTTTGGCGTTACTGCTTTTTGCTGCCGGCGCTTACCTGACGGGTGAAGTCATCATGTACGGTACAGAGCACTGGCTCTTTTATATTCCACTGCTCCTGCTCATTGTTCCGGCTTTGCAGTTTGCTTTTACCCCATTGTTCCGGCTCATCGGGCTGTACCGTTATCTGTCGCCTATGCTTTTGGTGTATGCGCCCAATGAAAAGGTTTGGGGGCTGCACAATGGCACTTCTTTCGACTACCTTTTTGTGCTGCGTGGCACGCCCGCCGGTGCTCCCCTGCGCCGCCGTATCCTGGCTTACTACCTGGAAGGGCTGCTCCATCTGACAGACTTGGTGGAAAAGGGAGAGGTCGCAGAGGAAACCCTGATCAAAGGCAGTTCCTACTTCTTCAGCGAGCGGACTGCGAAACGGCTGGGGTTTGAATTGGTGGAGATACCTTCCTACGAAAAGTACAACCTGTACTTCAACTTCCTGGATTTACTGTGGAAGTATTCGGCAGCTTACAAAACCCTGCGCTTTCCCAACCTGAAAGAGGCCAAGACGGCTCAGATCACTGCCGGTGCCCTGCTTCGCAACCGCCCTCAGCTTGAGCGCCTTTATAATTACCTCAGCAATGGATAAACAAGCCCTGCGGGAAAGGCAGCTGGACCTGGCACAGCAAGTGCGTATTCCCCAAAGCCCACGGCAAGATTTGAAATTAAAGCCGGGTGACTGGGTCTTCACCACGGATGTGCAGTACAAAGAAGATATTGGAGCTGTAGCAGTGGATGTACTCCGCTGGCCAGATGAGTCACTCGGTACGGTAGTCAAAACTTACGCAGTGACGGTACCTTACGCACCAGGCTTTTTTGCATTTCGCGAAGGCCCATTGCTGGTTAATGCGTTGGAAGATATCGCCCGGGAGTTCAACCGTTACCCCAAAGTGATCATTACTGACGGGCATGGTACAAACCACCCCCGTCAGTTCGGGCTGGCTTGCTGGCTGGGCGTGACCACGGGCTATCCGGCCATAGGGCTTGCTAAGGATACCCTGCTGCCTTACGATGGAGCACTGCCGCCGGAGCAGGGTGCTGCATTGCCCATTACACTCAATGAAAAGATAGTCGGCTACGCGCTGCGCACCCGTGAACAGGTCAAACCTGTATTCGTCAGTGCCGGGCATAAAGTGAGTCAGTTTACTGCCCTGCATATGGTGCAGCAGCTAATAGGCAAATACCGGAATATCGAACCCATGCGCCGGGCAGATCAAGCCGCCCGCAAAGCGGTAAGAAAGTAATCACTCTCCTTTCCCGGGAAAAACTTCCATCTCCAGCCGTTGCCGCTCTGGAAGATGCTCAAGCCCATTGAGCTTCCAGTAAGGAGATACAATGGTGTTGGTCCGCCGGGCCAGTGTGGTACGGGGCTGCCGGTCAAATGCGGAAGGGTAGGTGTCTTTCCAGCCCTCGATGATATAGGGGGATTCGGCCTGATAAACGATGGACAAGGTTCGCTGCAGTTCAGGGTATTCCAGCGTATAAACTTTGAGGTTGCTGCCTTCAAAATCAGTACCGCTGTAATCGCCGTGAGTGGCCTTGGCGGTATAGGTCTTGAAAGGTAAATGGCGCAGGCGGATCACAGTTGTTGCCGGAATGACATCCATCTGCCCGGTCGGCAATCCTTCCGGATGAATCCGGATGCGGTTGAACAACTCGTCTTCCAGCATAGCGTAGCCTATCTTCTCATCCTGGTCTGCCTCGTTTTCAAAGTAGGAATGCAGTTGCATGCGGTACTGCCCGGTTTCGTAATTGAGCTGCATATAGGCGTGCCCGCACCAATCCTGCGCTGTGGTGGAAACCTTTAGCGTCTGAGGGTACTCCTTCACCTTAGTGGGCGTAAAAACAGAGGTCATAATGCTGTAGTCGTAGATGCCGGTGGGGAATTTGCGCAGCAGGTTCGTCTTCAGTACAGGCGTGCTGTTGGGGTTGTTGTAATTATCATTTTTGACTTGCCTGTCGGTCAGGAAGTCCTCTGTCACAAAAATCGCAACAGCTTCTCCCGGGTGGACATCCTGATAGCGGTTTTGCTGCAAGTCATACCGGCTGATTTCAGCTTTGCCCTGATACCAGTAATCGCTCAAACCCGGGTCTTGGTCAGCAAAAGCAAAGGCAGCCGTTTGGATGGGCGTCGCGTTGGTTGTCTTTGTATCCGGTGCTTCCTGCCCCATGTCACATCCAAAAAGCAAGAAGCTCAGACTGCAAATAATGGTAAGGAATCTCATTCTTGAAGGGTTTTTTGTTGTGCAAGTGTTCATTGCGATAGCGAAAACATTGTTATAACAACAAAATGCCTTCTATGTTTTAGAGTTGGCGCCGAATGCCAAGAATGACAAACAGGTTGTCCAGGCCCAGGTTCGGATATTTGAACCCGGCATTGGAGATGTGCCGAAAGCGGGTGCGCAAATTGATGCCCCAGTCTTTGGCAGGGGGGAGGTAGGAAAAGCCCAGCTCAAAATTATCAGAGAAAATAAAGCCCGGCGCCTGGCTCTCGGTATTAAGCGTGATGTAGTGCGGGCCGGCTCCAATCGCCGCTCCAAAGAGCCAACGCTCCGAAAGCTGCGCCTGGTACCGGAAGCCCATGTTCAGGCCGGTTTCGTAAACGGCGCCCGGTTCTATCGGGGTGTCCGCATAGACAAACTGCCCCTCGGCATAGACGGATACCGGTCCTATGAGCCAGAGGGAGGTTTCTGCCAATAAGGTGAAAGGCTGGTAAGCATAACCTTCCCGCAAGTCTTCCTGAATGACACTTGCCCCAAGGTTGAGCCCGGTATAGTGCTGCCGGTTGGCTTGTTGTGCCATGCTCAGTATAGGGAGCAGGCTAAGGAGTATCCATAGTTGAAATCGGGCCATGGTTCTGGTTTTGTATAGGCCAGCAAAGGTAAAACGGATTTCCTTATCTTAGCGGTCTATGCAAATCAAAGATATCTACCGTTTATGCTGAATCGCCTGCTACTGCTGTTTTTGTTCGCAATGCCCTTCGTTTTCTACAGCTGCTCTAAGGAAGATCAGCAGGACGACATCATGCCGGCTAATCAACTGCCGGTCATTGAGGCGCCATCGTCTGTTTCGGCTGTTGCCGATTCCCTTTTTACGCTGCAATTGGAAATTACCGACCCCGATGGCCCTGTTCCGGTGGTGAGTTTTGAAGGCTTGCCGGACTGGCTGTCCTACGATGCGGCCACACAGGTGCTCTCCGGAACGCCCGCCCGCTCTGATCAGGGCAATGTAGAAATTGATATAATCGCAACGGATGATTTAGGAGAACGGAGGCGGACGCTGAAGATCGCCGTGCTGGTCTACCTGTCCATCACCGAAAAGCTCAACAACGAAGTCACCAGCAAATTCCAGTTCACCACCAGCGGTATGCTGGGCGTATCGGTGGCACTGATGACGCCAGAGGATGAGCTCATCACCACCACCCGCGGGCAGCACAGCCCCGGTGGCAATAACCCGCTCGACCCCAACTACCGCTACCGGGTGGCCAGCGTAACCAAGTCCTTCACCGCCACGCTCATCCTCCGCCTGGCAGAGGAGGGCTACTTTGAATTGGATGATAAGCTGTTTGAATACCTGGAAATCCCCGGGCTGGACAACGGCATCGCCATCACCATAGAACACCTGCTGACGCACACCTCCGGCATGGGCGACCACCTGAATGACGGTGGCTTCTACACAGGCAGCGACTGGCAGACCCGCGTATGGGAACATCAGGATATTTACGACTATACGGTTGATCAGGGCTCTTTCTTCTGGCCTGGCAGCAGCTACCGGTATTCCAATACGGGCTTTTATGTGCTGGGCGCTTTGGCGGAAGCCGTCACCGGGCAGTCGCTGAGCGATCTGTACAAGTCCTACATCTTCAACCCGCTCGGGCTGGACCAAACGCTGTACGATGACTTCAGCTCCTACGCAGAAAAAATCGATAGCCTGGCAGAAAACAGCCGGGCCTACGAGTACCACCTGACCTCAGTGGGCGCGGCCGGCGCTATCGTTTCCACCCCTTCCGATCTGGCGAAGTATGGCAACGCCGTGTACGGAGGCGACTTCCTCACCGCCGCCTCCAAAGAACTAATGATTACCGATTATGGCTTTGCCGTAGGCGGCAGCAACTACGGCCTGGGCACCCGCCTGTGGGACGACTTTGGCATCGTCCACTACGGCCACACTGGCTCGCTGATGGACTACCGGAGCATCATCATGTACGTTCCGGAAGCCGATGTCAGCATCGCCCTGTCCACCAACGACCCGCACCCCAACTGGTTTGATCTGGTGAATGGCGTGTTGGTGGTGGTGACGAATCATTACCGGTGATTGGTCAACGCACCACCACCTTCTCCACCCGCATCCCCGTTTCCATCCGCGCCCGTAGGGTGTAAAGCCCCGCCGGCAGACCGCTCAAATCCAGCGTATGCTGCTCAGAGAATGGGCCCTGCGCGCGGCGTACAGACTGTCCGGTGCTGTTCCAGACTTCCAGTTGTTCCACCTGCTGTCCGGGGAATTGTACGTGGAGCTGCCCGGTGGTGGGGTTGGGGAAGAGGTTGAGGGGAGCGATTTGTACATTATCGTTGAGAACCGGCTGTTCTTCTGTGAAAAAAGTCCTGGTATTGGCACCGAGAGAAATGTAAGTCCCGTCAAACTTAATGCCCCAAGGGTTTTTAATGCGGAATTCTACCTGATCTCCGGGAAGGTCTTCCTCGGGAAGGAGGCTTAAAAAAACCTTTATGATTTCACCGGAAAGGGGTACCGACTCGTCCGGGCGTGCTACTGCAATATCTATCGCGCCCTCTTCAATTCGTTCCCGGTAAAATAAGGTCCGGTCGGGCTCAGTCCTAATTGGGAAGAAATCCTCATCCAGATAAAAGGTTGAAATATTCTTTATATAGCCGGTGTCAAATTCCAGTGTGAAAGCCAGCCCGGCAAGCCCGGGAATTTCCCGCAAGTCAATGTTTAAATTGTTGGCTAGTTGATTAACTTGACTGAATACATTACGCCAGGGCGGAGCGTGACCGAATCCCTTAATAAAGAGGTCGGGGCCGGAGGGATAGTCGGGGGCAGGCGGAACATACCCAGATAAAGCCTCTCCAAGATTTAGCCCGCAAACACGGGCGTCCTGCAAATCGATAGTGCCATCGCCATTGGCATCAGCGTGCTTAAGGTTTTGTCCCGAAACCTGTGTCCCCGACCAGGGAGCTGCGGGCTGAGGTGCCCAGAAGAATCCGCTGCGCTCCGGGCCCATAGTGCCCTGCCAGGCAGCAATAGGGAGCAAGTCGTATTGATTAACAATACCATCTTTATTTGTGTCTCCGGGCCAGACACAGTCCGCTTCGCAAATCTGCTGTTCACATGCTGCTGCGAACCGGTCGGCATAACCTTCGTGCAACGTCTCAAGCTGCCCGTACATTGCGTTGACATTTTCCAGGTGGTTAAACCCAGGCTCCCTTACATACAACCGGGCAGTATGTACTTGCTTAGCTTCTCCTGGTGCCAGGCTTCCGAGCCAGGTACTGCCTACACCTTTGAAGTTGGAATAATCGTTGTAGATGGTTTCGGATCTCATAGACCATTCAGAAAGATTGTTGGGGTTCCCGTAGAAAGCAAAACTGGTAATCGGTTCAGTATCCCCATAGCCATCGCCGATAGCTGTAAGAGGTGTGCCGTCCCTCCATCGGGCTGTCATATAGTTGAAGCAGTGTTGTGATTTTTTGGGCCTCGATTTTTCAGAATGCTTATTGAGATTATGATAAGTAAACGATGTCAAAGGGTGGCTTAGAAATACTGTCGCTAATACGGGTGGATTCTCCCCAAAGCCGGGTTTTTGACTTTGGCCACACTCCAAGGGCTGAGTATTTTGCCAGTCATAGGTAAAAAATGCATGATGGTCAGGTGAGGACCCGACATATTCAACTTGAGAGCAGCCGATGTTAAAAGAATCGAAAATTGCAAGATGCATTGAATCCAGTGTAGTAAGGCTGCGATTAATGACCTTAAAGTCAACAAAAATAGTCCGATCCAATGCAGTCCCTCCACAGCCAAGGGTCCAAACCGTACGCTGTACCTCCATATTCATGGGTGGTGTATCTACAATACTGGATTGTCCCTGAGCATCGTTAAAGACCGTCCAGATGATTTGAGAGGGGATCGCTTCTGTAGCCTCAACAGCAGGGTAGTCTCCTTCCATAGGCTCATACCATCCATCTTCATCAAGGTCAGCAAATGGGGCAAGCCCATTTTCATCTTCTGGCAGCTCAAAGCCAAACTGCTCCAAAAAATGCGGATTGCCCCGCGCCGGCCATTGTAAAATAGCATCAATAGGTTCGTCAATAATGCCGTTGTCCTCAAAATCAGCAATATGTGCCATTATGTCCATGCCCCTGACACTCCAAAGCCGGTCCCACTGTGCACAAAAAGCAGAATCAAGTGGTCCATCGCCTTGGGGAAGAGGCCCCGGATGATAGCCGTGTTGCCCGTTTCTTCTTCCAAAAGTTTGGGCTGCTACACGGAGGTGCCCATCGGGTGTTTTCCCACCTAGCCAAAGAGCTTCGGACTCCAGAGGGCTAGCCTGATTAAGCAGTGCGGCATCGTAGAATTTAGAACCCCAAAATCCATCTCCGCCGCTTTTTATCATAGCCTGCATCTCATTCCCAAATAGAAAGGCCTCAGCCTCCGGCGGGGCACACTGCGCCCGCACAAAAGCAGGCAACATAAGCCCAAACAACAACAAACTATAAATTCTCATCATGCAAAGCTTATCGGTCATCGTAAATCAAGGCTGCACCACCACCTTCTCCACCCGCATCCCCGTTTCCATCCGCGCCCGTAGGGTGTAAAGCCCCGCCGGCAGACCGCTCAGATCCAGCGTATGCTGCTCAGGGAAGGGGCCCTGCGCGCGGCGTACAGCCTGTCCGGTGCTGTTCCAGACTTCCAGTTGTTCCACCTGCTGCCCGGGGAATTGTACGTGGAGCTGCCCGGTGGTGGGGTTGGGGAAAACCTGAAGCTGCTTTTTCTCCAGAACCTCATCCGTATCCACAAAGACTCCGTCAAAGGTAACAGGCACAGTCATGCCTCCAATCGGGATCAGGCTGCCATCTTCCCGCACCGCAACGATGTCGCGGAAGCGCAGATAGGTGGTGTCTGACGGGACGGGGATATCGAAAAACTCCCGGGCCCGCAGCGTAAACATTTCGTAAGAGGTGGCACTTTCGATGAGCGCACCGGACGCCATTTTAAACCGGGCAAAACCCATAAGCCCTTCTGCGTTCAGGGGCATCCGCGCGTGCAGTTCTGAGGAAGTGCCCGAAATGCCGGTCCCGGCATTTGTGACGCCATCAAAGTAGCGGGTGTCAAATTCGAGGGCGAAGGATAGCCCTTTGAGGTCGGGTACCTCCGCCAGTGAGATGCGGGTGAAGATGCTCTGCCCTTCTGTTACATCGGTAAACCCATTAGGAAAAACTGAGGCAACCTGCAATTCCGGCCCTTCCACGTAAGTCGGGCTTTCCACATAGTCGGGCCGCCGCAGATTGTAGTTGAGGCGGGTAACTTCCACATCAGCGGTGTCAATGGTGCCATTTCCATCGGTATCGGCATGTTTGACCAAATCGCTGGACCAGTCATCAGCTGTTTTGGGGCCCCAGAACAACCCACCGCCGCGG
This sequence comes from bacterium, assembly GCA_024742755.1. Lineage (GTDB taxonomy): Bacteria > Bacteroidota > Bacteroidia > Chitinophagales > Saprospiraceae > Phaeodactylibacter. Next base: position 86,562 of record JANSXW010000004.1, read on the forward strand.
GCAGGGCCGGTGGCCGTCGCGTTCAGCCCGATAGCCAGCAGGTCCTCCTGATTGGCAATACCATCGGCATTGGCATCCCCGGGCCATACGCAGTCGGCTGTGCAAAGCGGTTGTTGAGAACAGGCGTTTTCAAAGCCGTTGTCGTAAGCCTCCTGCAGGGCATCGAGCTCGCCGTACATGGCGGAGACGTTTTCGAGAAAGTCATTGCCGGGCACACGGGTGTAGAGACGGGCGGTGGCGATGGATACTGATTCGTTGGGGCCCAAATAACCCAGGTTAACACTCCCTACACCACGGCGGTCGCCTATGGTAAACTGTTCCGTGAACATAGACCAGTCTTCTGGTTCATTGGGGTCGCCGGAGAAGGCAAAGGTCGTTTCCGCCCCATCGGTCATATAGCCACTGCCAGCTGCGGTAAGAGGCGTACCGTCTCTCCATCGTCCGGTCATATAGTGATAAAACTCCAGTGTAGTACTTGGAAAGCCTGTAGCCGGAGGTCCTTGGGCTATTCCGCCATCAAAATGAATATAGGAGGAAAGATCGTGGCTTAGCATAACAGTGGATTGAACAGGAGGGTCCTCACCAAAACTGGCTACACCCTGTGGACAAGGCGTCTGATCTGCAAAACTATTATTGTAAACGTAAAAGGCATTTTGCTCCGGAGCAGATCCCAGCAGGTCATCGGTATAGCAACCCAGGTCAAAATCGGTCCAGATGGAGAACTGCAAAGAATCCAGCGGTTCCACTCCACGGTTGATGAGTTGGTACTGTATAAAAACCGTCCGGTCCAGGACACTGCCCCCACAACTGACGGCCCAGGAGGTCCGCTGTATCTCCATGTTCAGCGGATCGCCGGAACTCTGCCCGGGGACATCGCCAGCATCATTGAATACACTCCAAATGATCTGCTCAGGCGTCACCGCCACCTCCTCCAGGGCCGGGTAGTCGCCAGCCATGGGGTCGTATAGCCCATCGCCATCGGTATCGGCAAAGGGCGCGAGCCCGTGCTCATCATTGGGGAGGGAGAAGCCGAAAGCCTCCTCGAAGTAAGGATTGCCCTTGCCCGGCCATTCCAGGATAGCGGTCAGGGGAGCGTCAATAGTACCGTTGTCTTCAAAGTCGGCAATGTGGGCTTCAATCTCGTGCCGGCGCACACTCCAGGTACGGTCCCAGTTGATACAGGCATCGGCATCAATGGTGCCGCCATCAGGCAGGGGCCCCGGGAAGTAATCGCTTTCTCCACTGGCTCTGCCGTAGGTTTGAGCTGATACTTTCAGATTGCCGGCAGGGTCAACTCCCCCCAGCCAAAGGCCTTCCGCAAAAATAGTACTGGGCATGCCAGGAGCGCTTGTAATGCGAAATCGCGCATCGTTGCCATCCCAAAACAGGTCGCCACCGGTCGTAATCCGGGCTTGTATCTCATTGCCAAATAAGTCGGTCATATTTTCAGGCGGCTCGCACTGTGCAATCAGTAGGTGCTGCAAGCCTAAGGCGGTAATCAGTAGAAGTATCCGAGTCTGCATACGCTATTTTTTTGATGTAAACACCAATATTGTGGTTTTCCAATCAACATGCCAGCCGTAATGAGTGAGTGCCCCTCTTAATCGGCTGAATGCGCTTTATCAGGGTGTCAGTATCACTTTTTGGTTGGGCAATTGCCTCTGACTTTCCACCTAAAAGATACGGGTTTTTCAGGACAAACTGACAATGTGAAGTTGTGAAACCGTATTTTGACTCCGTGTGTACAATCCCTCAATGTACGAGCAACGCAATTTTCCTACCTTCGCGGAAAGTAACGTTTTCACATGCTAGCCAAACGCATCATACCTTGCCTGGATATCAAGGACGGGCGCACCGTCAAAGGCGTCAATTTCGTCAACCTGCGCGATGCTGGGGACCCCGTGGAACTGGGCGCGCTCTACAGTGAGCAGGGAGCCGACGAACTGGTCTTTCTCGATATCACCGCCACCCACGAAAAGCGCAAAACCCTGGCCGCACTGGCCCACGATATCGCTGAGCACCTGAGCATCCCCTTCACCATCGGCGGGGGCATCCGGTCCGTTGAGGATGTGGATGTCCTCCTGGCCTCCGGGGCAGACAAGATTTCCATCAATTCGGCCGCAGTGCGCAACCCGCAGCTGATTGAGGACCTCGCGAAGCGCTTCGGTAGTCAGTTTGTCGTCGTCGCCGTAGACGCCAAATCCATTGACGGCGACTGGTTTGTCCACCTCAACGGGGGACGGCTCGCTACGGAGGTGCGGCTGCTCGATTGGGTAAAAGAAGCCGAAGACCGGGGGGCGGGCGAAATCCTCTTCACCTCCATGAACCACGATGGCACTAAGAATGGCTTTGCCAACGATATCACCGCCCGGGTATCCGACACGGTTTCCATTCCGGTCATTGCCTCAGGCGGTGCCGGGAACATGGAGCACTTCTACGATGTTTTCACGGAAGGCAAAGCCGATGCCGGACTGGCAGCCAGTATTTTTCACTTTCGTGAAATCGGCATTACCGACCTGAAGTCCTATCTTCGGGATAAGGGCGTAACGGTGCGGCTTTAAAACATTCACCTCAAAGACAATCAACGATGGCTGTAGATCCAACCACCATAGATTTTAAGAAAGGCGATGGCCTCGTGCCCGCTATCGTACAGGATGCCACTACCGGACGGGTGCTCATGCAGGGGTATATGAATGAGCAGGCGCTGCAGAAAACCCTGGATACGAAGCAGGTCACCTTCTTCAGCCGTAGCAAAAACCGGTTGTGGACCAAAGGTGAAACTTCCGGGAATATCTTGGCGCTCGTTGAGATCAAAGCGGATTGTGATCAGGACTCCCTGTTGGTCTATGCCCACCCGGCGGGCCCGGTCTGCCACAAGGGCACCGATACCTGCTGGGCGGAAGACAACTACCCGGCGGGCTTCCTCGGGCACCTGGAGTCCGTCATTCAAAGCCGAAAAAATGCCGACCCTGATACTTCTTACACCGCCCGCCTTTTTGCACGCGGCATGAATAAAGTCGCCCAAAAAGTAGGGGAGGAGGCCGTGGAGCTCGTCATCGAAGCGAAGGACGATAACGAAGCGCTTTTCCTCAACGAGGCAGCCGACCTGATGTACCACTACCTGGTCTTACTGGCTGCCAAGGGCTACGAGCTAAAGGATGTACTGAAAGTGCTGGAGGAGCGGCACCGGTAGCATCAGGCAGGCTTCGGGAGGCTAAACTCCGGGAACATACGCATAATGCTTTCTTCCGTAGCGTCACAAATACCCCGCTCCGTAATCAGCCCTGAGACCAGCCGCGCCGGCGTTACATCAAAGGCGTAGTTAGCTGCCGGGCTATCCACCGGCGTGAGCAGGACTTTGAAGACTTTTCCGTTGCGCATCCCCTGAATGTAGCGCACTTCCTCCGCAGAGCGTTCCTCAATCGGAATTTCCTGTACGCCGTCCAATACTTCAAAGTCGAAGGTGGAAGAGGGGAGGGCAACGTAAAAGGGGACGTCATTGTCTTTGGCTGCCAAAGCCTTGAGATAAGTGCCGATTTTATTGGCCACATCGCCCTGCCGGGTGGTGCGGTCGCTGCCTACGAGGACGAGGTCGACCTGCCCGTGCTGCATGAGGTGCCCACCGGTATTATCGGCAATTACCGTATGTGGTACGCCGTGCTGCAGCAGCTCAAAGGCAGTAATGCGGGCGCCCTGATTGCGGGGCCGGGTTTCATCCACCCAAACATGCACCGGGATGCCGGCATCGTGGGCGGCATAAATGGGCGCCGTGGCCGTGCCGTGGTCGATACAGGCGATCCAGCCGGCATTGCAGTGGGTGAGAATGTTGACAGGCGCCCCGTTTTTCCGCTTGCTGATGGCTTCGATAAGTGGCAGGCCATATTGACCGATGAGGCGGCAGTGCTCCACACTTTCTTCGGTGATATCCCGGGCGGCCTGCAGCGCAGCGGCGGTCTTGCCTTCCAAATCAGCATGGGCGTCTGTTTTTTGCAAACTATAGCGGATCGCATAGGCTAGGTTGACCGCCGTGGGGCGGGTCTGCAGCAGGGTGTCGGCGGCTTTGCGGATGTATTTGGGCAGGCGGCGCTTATCCGACGGAGCCTCAAGCATAGCGCTGTAAAGCCCGTAGGCAGCGGTGGCACCAATGAGCGGCGCGCCCCGTACGTGCATATCTTTGATGGCTTTCGCAAAATCGCTGAGCCGCCGCAGGTCTTCAATAATCAGCTGATGGGGCAGGTGGCGCTGATCAATAATCTGAATAACGCCGGGCTCATCTGCTTTTTCCCAGATCGTACGGAAGTGTTGGCCATCAATTTTCATATCGGAGGAGATTTTGCGAGCCCTGAAAATAGGGCGCATTGGTCAAAATCCTGACTTCTCAGTAAAAATTGATGTAGATTTAATACAGGAGGCTATCCGCCTGATAGATGGCTGCAGGGGCTTTTGCCGCATCACTGCCACTGAGCAATGGGGAAGGAGAAGCCGCAACACCATAGGCCTGTTGGCTGAACCCATTATTGTAGTTCAGGCAGCTGAAATGTCCCAATTGCAGGTCCTTCTTCAGTTCCGTCTCTGAATCTAAGGCTGTAATGGGAGCTTGCTCTACCTACATCTTGCCCGCCTTAATGAGATTGCTGATACCCTTAATGAGCAGATACCCCGGAGGGATAATAAAAATCAAAATAGGCAAGATAAACGTGGTGCCGGAGCCCATAAATGCGATCCAAATTCCGGCATACAGGCTGGCAAAGCCCACCGGAATAATGCCTAAGAGCTGAAAGAGCCCTATTCTGGCAAGTCTTTCGGCTCCCCTGAACGCTATTCGGCGCTGCCGGGCTTCCCGCCGTATCTGCCGGCGTTCCTTGACCAGCCCGGTGGCATACCGGATTTCCCGTATTTGGCCAGGCGCAATTTTGCTCCTGCGGGTATCCCGGCAATACTGAACGATAAATGTGTCTGCGGCAAAGTCCACGATTTGGACTTGCATCTCCATGCCGTTGTTCATTACAAAGGTATCGCATCTCAGCGTATCTGCGGGCCAGTGAATCGCAGCTGCGCTGAGGTGGAGGGTGAGCATGGCAAGTAGTAATGTCAGGGCAAAATTTTTCATAGGGGCTTTTGCACTTATATTGCAGTTGCCACTGATGATCCGCAATGATGAAAGTCAGCAAAATGGTTGCTACCCGCTCCGGCGCCTACGGAATAACTGGCTTACGCCCTTTACAATTCGGTATAGCCCCCTGACCAGGAAAAAGACGGCAAAGACTGCTGCGATGATCAGAATGGGAAAGCCCAGCCATGAGTTGTAGCCCCCTAGTACGATTGCACCCAGAAAAAGGCCCGATGCTCCAATCAGGCCTGACCACAGGAGTTGCAGGAAACCGCTCAGTATGGTATTTATAGCCGGGGTTTGGGGCCAGGCTTCATGCCGGATCTCTTTGCGGGTTTTTACGGTTCCGTTGGCATAACGGATCCGTCGTATCTTACTAACGTGAATGCGGCTCTTTCTTCCATCCTTGCAATACTGAATGACGTAGGCTTTTTCCTCCAGTTTGATGACTTTTGCATAAAGTTCAAAGCCTTCTTTCAATTCTACCGTGTCACAACGGGCAGTGTCAGGGAAAATGGGCAGTGCGCTTGCCTGAACCTGGCAGGTAAGGCCGAGGGTGAAAATGAGAATGGCTAGGGTTTTCATTGGGGTTTTGCGCTCTAAAATAGGGCATTTTGGGTCAGTCAGGCAAATTTTGACCGGCTGTATTTTGTAATGTGCGCTTAATTCGACTTCCAAAAATAAGGCGTAAACAGCACCAAAATCGTAAACAGCTCCAACCGGCCAAGCAGCATGAGAATCGATAGGAACAGCTTAATCGACGGGCTCAGCCAGGCAAAGTTGTCGACCGGGCCAACACCACCAATGCCGGGGCCAACGTTGCCCAGCGCAGTGGCCGTAGCACCTACCGCTGTAGTGAATTCCAAACCCAGGGCGGCTACGACAATAGACCCAATGACAAATAAGATCATGTACAGCAACAGGAAAATAATGATGTGGGTAAGTATCCGCCCGGTCACGACCTGCCCGTTCAGCTTCAGCGGGATGACCGCCCGCGGGTGCAGGATGCGCTTGAACTCCAGGAAGGAATTCTTGAAGAAAACCAAATGCCGGATCAGCTTGATGCCGCCACTCGTAGAGCCGGCACAGGCGCCCAGAAAAAGCAGGACAAAAAACAGCATCGTCAGGGCATTGCCCCAGGAAGTGTAGTCAGCCGAGACAAAACCGGTGGTGGTGATCAGGGAAACGATCTGAAAAAGGCTGTCCCGGAATGCTTTTTCCCAGGATAGGTCGGTATTGTTGTGTACCGCCAGCGTAACAATGACCGCCAGCAAGCCCACGATGGTCAGGTAGGCCCGGAACTCATCGCTTTGCCATACATTTTTGAACTTCCCCTTCAGCCCGAAGTATATCACCGTGTAGTTGGTGCCCGCCAGAAACATGAAGAAAATAATGGGGTACTGCACCTGCGGAAGGTCGTAATGCGCCATACTGGCATTCTTGGTGGAGAAACCGCCAGTCGCCATCGTCGTGAGGGCGTGGTTGATGGCTTCGTAGAAATCCAAGCCTGCAATCAGAAGTACAATACACAACAGTCCGGTCAGCCCCACATAAATTTGCCACAGCCGCTTGGCTGTTTCCCGAATCCGGGGGTGAAGTTTATCAGAGGTCGGGCCCGGGGCTTCCGCTACAAAGAGCTCGATGCCACCAATGCCCAGGAGCGGGAAGATGGCTACCGTCAGTACAATAATGCCCATGCCGCCGATCCATTGCGTTAAGCTGCGCCAGAAAAGGATGCCCTTGGGGACAGACTCAATGTCAGTCAGCACAGACGCTCCGGTAGTGGTCATGCCTGAGACCGTTTCAAAGAAGGCCCCAATCACATCAGGAATCACCCCGCTGAGCAGGTAGGGCAGCATCCCAAAGGTGACCATCGCCAGCCAGCCCAGGGCAACGATCAGGTAGCCTTCTCTTTTTTTGATGTTGCCAGTGCCAGGTATGGGAATGAGCCAAAGCGCCCCCCCCACGACAATACAAATCAGCCCGCTGTTGAGCAGTGCCCAAAAGTCCCCGCTTTCGTAGTAGAGCGAAAATGGAATACCGAACAGCATCATGCCCCCGATGAGCATGAGCAGGACGGCAATAACGCGGGCAATAGGTCTGAAATTGATCATTGGCAGTGGCGATTGAAGCTGAGCTTAGTGGAATAATTGTTCGAGCTTATCAATGGCCTCGGGCAAGGCAAAGACAATCACCTTGTCGTTGAGCTGAAGCTGAAACTCCCCATCCGGGATCAGCGCCTCATCGCCACGGATCACCCCGCCAATGAGTGCGGTATCAGGAAAATGGAGGTCTTTTAAAGGCTTGCGGGTCGTTTTGTTGGATTTGTGGATGAGGTATTCGATGACCTCGGCGTCCACACCGTGCAGGCTGGTAATGGCTTCCACTTTGCCCTTTCGGATAAACCGGAAAATATTATTGGCGGCAATCAGCTTTTTGTTGATGAGGGTGTCCACCCCAATATTTTGGGAGATGTGGATGTACTCTTTGTTTTCTACCTGCGCAATGGTTTTGTACACACCGTGGTTCTTGGCGGTAAGGCTGGCAATGATGTTGGTCTCGGAGTTGCTGCTCAGCGCCACAAAGGCGTCCATGTTGTTCAGCCCTTCTTCCACCAGGAGGTCAATATTGCTGGCATCGCCGTTGATGATGAGGCTGTTGTTGAGCTGTTCCGCCAAAACTTTACAACGCTCCTTGTCACTTTCGATGACCGTGATGTTGTACTCGTTTTCCAGTTGTTTGGCCGTAGCCAGGCCCAGGGGCGTGCCGCCAAGGATCATCACATTCTTGACCTTGTACTTTTGCTTGCCGATCAGGTTATTGAGCTTTTCCATGTTCTTCTTCTTCGTGATGAAGTAGACATGGTCCCCCCGGCGCAGGATGGTCTGCCCCCGTGGGATAATGGTGCGGTGCCCCCGCAGGATGGCGATAGGGCGCAGGTTGAGATCGGTGTCCTGTTCGTCATCAATATTGAAGAGCTGTTGGTTAACCAGCGGGCTGTACTCATCGAGGGTAACGCCAATCAGGTTGATTTTGCCATCTTCAAAGGCGAAGTGGTCGGTAAAGGAACACTCCCGGATCAGCCGCCGGATTTCCTCCCCGGCCAGCAGGACCGGAGAGATCAGGGAGTCCACACCCAGCTCCCGGAAGGTCTCCCTTTGAGAGTCCTCCAGGTATTCGTGGTTGCTCACCCGGGCTATGGTCTGCCGGGCCCCCATCTTTTTGGCGAGGATCGCGGTGACGAGGTTGGTTTTTTCGGAAGTGGTGACCGCCAGTACGAGGCGGGCACGGTTCACGTCGGCCTGCCGGAGGATGTCAATGGAGGAGGCGTCGCCGCGCAGGGTCATGACATCAAGGTGGGTGGCGGCATAGTCAAGCACCTCCTGATTGGTGTCAATGAGGACGATATCCTGCTTTTCAAAGGACAGCAGCTCGGCCAGGTGGAAACCTATATCGCCGGCTCCTGCGATTACAATCTTCATGATTAGAACTTTTCAAAATCGAGGGCAGTTGTTTGTACAACGATCCTTTCCAGGCTGCAAATATAGGCAGGGTCATGGAAAGTAAGATTACTTTGGGTTTTAAATGCGGGTCACTATGAAAATCTTAATGGTTTGTTTGGGAAATATTTGCCGCTCTCCCCTGGCGCAGGGGATTTTGGAACGTAAAGTCGCGGCTCAGGGCCTGGATTGGGAAATTGACTCTGCCGGCACCGGCTCCTGGCACATCGGTGAAAAGCCGGACCCCCGTTCGGTTTATACTGCGGGCCAGCACGGGCTTGATATCTCTTCCCAGCGCGCCCGGCAGTTCCGCCGGCAGGACCTCCGGGACTTTGACCTCGTCCTCGCTATGGACCAATCCAACTACCGGGACATTCTTCGCCTGGCCCAGTCGCCAGCTGAAGAAGCAAAAGTTAAAAAAATACTGGACTACGCTTCTGATGGAGACGGCGGGGACGTGCCCGACCCTTACTGGGATGATGATGGCTTTGAGAAGGTGTATCAAATGCTGGACCAGGCTTGTGATGCACTCATTGAGGCGCACCGGTAAGGGCCCCTGACGAATACGCCCTCTACATACGGGATCAGAAACGGCTGGTACAGACTTTTACGTTTATACCAGCCGTTTTTCATTACAGGGTAGGAAGGCGGATTACCCGGCCTTCGCCATCAGGTCGATGATCAGTGCCACTTCGTCTTTGATGATATTGTCCTTGACGACACCAAGGGCAGAGGCGCCGTACATGACTTCCCACTGCGTGCGGTCGATGACAAACTGAGGCGTGGTGGCCTTGAGCATGCCGTTTTCCATGCTGATGTTAGCAGGAATAGTCACGCTTTTGGTGATGCCCTTCATCGTCAGGTTGCCGGTAATGGTATGGGTGGCGTCTGGCTTATCGGTGGCAGGTTCTACCTTGGCGATTTCAAAGGTAGCCGTAGGGTGTGCGCCCACGTTGAAGAAATCATCGCTCTTCAGGTGCCCTTCCAGGTCCTGACGCTTCTCCGGGTTGTCTATGTCGGTATCCGTGATGGTATTCATATCGATCACAAACTTGCCTCCTGAAAGATTGCTGCCCTCAACATTGAGCTGCCCTTCTTTCAGCTTGATGTAGCCTGTGTGTGAATTGCCGACGAGTTTGCCACCGGTCCAGTTAATTTTGCTGGCTTCAGTGTCTACGGTATATGCCGCGCCAGAAGTGCTTTCAGAGGTGGTGGTTTCTACCTTTTCCTGAGCTTCTACTTTTTCGCCTTCGGGCGTTTGTCCGCAGGAAACGAGTACCGCGCTCAGCAATAGTGCTGCGCCGTAAAGGAGCATTGCCTTTTTCATAATGGATGATTAAAAGTATTGAATGAATTAGAGTTTATTAAGGTAGGTTTTGTATAGGGTATGGATGAGTATTTTTTGCCAGATCAAAGAACGCCCGGAACCTCGTAGCCTAAGCTACGAAGGTGAGGACGAGATGCAGAGCTGGTGAAAAAGACCATTCAGAGACA
>JANSXW010000387.1 GCA_024742755.1 bacterium
GACCGGCAGCATTTGGATGAAAGGCTCGAGCCCGGTCGGGATAAACGGGTTGTGCTGAATATAATCGGCATTGGCCAGTTCCCGCATCGTCGCCGGGTCATTTTGTAAAACGGCGCCAAGGAAAGTGCCTACTGTTGCTTTCTTGTTCATAGTTGAAGATTGTGAATTAGCGTGATCAGATGAAGCAGCCGCAGGGGACTGCGCTGTTGAATGGCTGCAGCAGGCCAAAATGCCCGACAGCAGTAAAAGAGGTATTGCTTTTTTCATTGCTTGAAATTTATTACTTTTGTTATGCAAGCAAAATTACAATTTAGCTTTCAAATTGCAAGTAAAAACAAAATAACTTTTAATTTGCAAGCAATATTTAACAGGAGCTTAACATATGCCACAGGATTTCAGATGCGACTGCCCGTTTACTTCCGCCCTTGACATCTTAGGGGACAAGTGGATGCTCGTGATCGTAAAGCAGATGCTGGTCGAAGGCAAGGAGACCTTCAAGGACTTTACGGAAAGTGATGAGGCCATTGCGACCAACATCCTTTCCACTAAACTTAAGCTATTGGAGGAAGTGGGGATCATCATCAAAACCAAACGGCCGGGGAATAAAAAGACGAACCTCTACCTCTTAACGGATATGGGGTTAGCGCTGACCCCCATACTGGCAGAGCTGGCAACCTGGAGCGACAGCTACCTCAGGGGCATGCATCCGGGCATAGCAGATGGGGAAGCTATGGAGGCAATGCGCGACGACAAGGCTGCCTTCGCAAGTGCGCTAGAACAAAGCTACAGAGCAAAGCTGGCTTCAATCGTGTACGAGCAACAATAGAAACTAAAGAATTCAAACTATTTGCGTTTTATTCGATTTGTTTTTATCTTACAGGCATGATACGGCGCGACATACTCTGGAAAGGCATCATTGAAGATTTAGCAGAAGACTTTTTGCATTTCTTTTTCTCCGAATACATTGACCGGATAGACTTCGGCCGGGGGCTGGAGTTTTTGGATAAGGATCTGGAGCGGATTATGCCGGAGGCGGATTCCAAACGGCGGCATGCGGATAAGCTCTTCAAAGCCTGGCTAAAGGATGGGCAGGAACAATGGTTTTTGGTGCACGTCGAAGTGCAAGGCTATCCGGATGATCAGTTTGCTTACCGGATGTTTCAGTATTATTATCGCATCCTTGACCGGTACAACAAGCCGGTCACGGCTGTCGTCATTTATACGGATACGAACCGGGCTTACCACGCCACCGCTTATCGGACTAATTTTTTAGGTACGGAACAAATTTATCGCTTTCAATCGTTTGTATTGATAGAC
>JANSXW010000157.1 GCA_024742755.1 bacterium
GGGTGCTCAGCGGTTCCTCGATGCTGCTAAAGCGTAGCGCAGTCCGGTTACCGCATCCCGCTGAAAGCGGGAGGGCCGTAGCCCCATCCTGCCGCCCCGACTTTAAAAGACCATCTCGTTTGAGGTGGTCTTTTTGTATTTTGGTGTAATGCAGTCCGTTTTACCACCCAGCATGCTTTTCGAACACAACCCCTTGGTTTCCAGTTTCATAAATAGAGATTTTCAAAAGAAAACCGATACTTATGAGAACCTTTGGAAACTTCAGAGGACTATTGCCAAACGACGATGATACGCGCTACTCCGACCAATTCCTAAACCGTCAGGCAAGAAGGCGCATGGGTCGCCCAATCGATGATGAAGGTTTTACCGTGCCCTCCGTCAATATCCGGAATAACGATGAAAAAGAATACCTGATCGAAATGGCTGCACCAGGCTTTGAAAAGTCTGATTTCGATATCACCGTGAATAAAGGGAATCTGTATGTGGAGGCAGCTCATCACCACACGAGCCACACTGACACCTACACCCGCCGTGAACACAATTACTCCCGGCTCAGCCGCAGTTTTACCCTGCCCGAAACAGCTATAGAAGATAAAATCGATGCGCGCTATCAAAATGGTATGCTTGAGATTGTAGTACCGGTAAAGACCAATGCTGATGATACCGGCACGACAAAATCTATTGATATCAAGTAGCGTGATTCAAATCAATTGCCCTTTAGCTTGGAAAGCCTGTCTTTTTTAGGCAGGCTTTCTTTGTTTTACAAACTAATTTGAATGCGAATGGGGCCCTTTGCCAGCTTTGGTTCAGGCACCTCTGCCCCAGCCTGCAGAATGCGGACTTTTCCCTTCGCGGCAAGCTGAAAAGCGTTATTTCTTACCGCTTCCATTTTCGGCCTCCAGTCTGACGGGAAGAGTGCACGGGCTACCTCTGAGGGGCAGAAGGTCTTAGAAGGCCCACGCTGCCGCGCGATCTCCATTATTTTAGCACTGATGATTTTCGAGTTGGCGCCCATTTTTCAACCAGATTTGTCCAAGCAGCAACAGCCCAATGCCTGCAGGCAACAAAAGGGATATGGCAAATAAACCCTCATAGTAATAGGGCATAAAACCGATAGAGGCCCAAAAAAGCGTCCCCTGAAGGAATAAAATCAGTTCGCTGCCGGCAAATCCTATCAGGAAGAGAGTGATTCCGATACGTGACAGTATTCCGGATGCCAGGAGCTGCTGCCGGGCAGCAAAACCAATCAGGAAGGGCGTAACGGCACCCAGCAAAATCAAGTGAATGAACCCTATCACATAATTCCGGATGGTGTAGGCGGCCTCTGCAATGACTGGTACAGCCACCACGAACTGCATCACAATCTTGCCTACAAAACAGACAAAAGCCAGTTTGATCAGGAAGCCACCCCACCCCGACAAGCTCAGCTGCTCCCGTACGGGCCAGACCAGTTTAATAAATAGCAAAGCGGCCGCCAGCTGCAGCAGTACGCCCGTACTATTGATCCAGTAAACCACGGGGGCCGGATTGGACCAGGCAACGGCAAGGGCATAGGTCAATACACAGGATACCACGAGCAACACGAAGAACCTGCCACTGAGCCTTGAAGGAAATGATATGCTCTTGCTTTCAGTGTACTTGAAAAACAAGCTTAGCACGGCAAAAATGAACCAGCCATTGAATTGAAAATGCAAAAAAAACTGAATGGAAGCATAGTAAAGCGCCGACCCCTTCAGTTTAAAGAGGATGATCGGAGCCGTAGCCCATAGCGCCAGGGTTGACACGGCCATGAAAAGCAGCGCCGCCCGGACCAGGCGATGGGAAAAAGCAGTGGAAACTGGCAGTTTGCGCCAGAAATACCAGGCAAATGCATAAGAAAGCAAGACATGCAGGGTAGAAAATGCGATGGAAGGCCCGGCGTACCCCATTACCGGAAAAGTTAGCAACATGCCAGCTACACTAACCTGGGTTAGCCAGAAAAGGCCGCGCAGCCAACGCGATTGTTGCGCCTCTTCGGGCAAAAAGCAGTGCACCAGCAAAGCGAACAACCCCAGGTATACCCAGCCCAACATAGCTACATGCGAGTGGGCATGAAGCACATAGCGGAAGTTCATCCATTCAAGCTCCATCACAAATGCCAAACGCAGGGTAGCGCCCAGGATCGCTGCCAGAAATAAGTTGAGCAGGGCTACTCGTAGCCAGCGGGTTTTCATACATCGTACTTTAATGGATTGAATACACCAAAGTACCTGAGCAGGAAGAGCCGGCTCCGCCTGCTGCAGATAGCCGTGGGTTTTGCAAAAGATAGGTTTGAAGCGAGAGGCTACTCTCCTACTGTGCCGCCGTCATTGGCATACATAAACTCCAGCACATCGCGTGCATCACCAATGGAAAGGTTTTGATTGGGCATGCGCACCAGGCATTCTTCCAAAAGTGCCTGAGCCGTAGGGTCTTCAGCCAGCATGACATCAACGTTGGTGATCATATTCATAATCCATTCCGGCTCCCGCTTTTCCGTAAGGCCTTTCCAGCCCGGGCCTACTACCCGCTGATCGCTTAGCTTGTGGCAGGCGGCACACTTCATTTCATAAATGCTCTCGCCTGCTTCGACCATGCTCTTGGCAAGCGGGTCGTTGAGGTCAACGTTTTTCACTTCGCCTATGCCTTTATTGGGGCCTTCATCAGCAGTTGCATTCTCTTTTGGGGCTTCCTGCGCTGAAGCAGGGCTGGAAGCCGTACCTGAGGGCTCGCTCCCACCGCTGCAGGACGAGGCAAAAAAAGTTATTAACACCAATAGGAATAATAGATTTTTCATTTTCTGTTCGTTTATAAATGGTGATGAGTAAGTCAAAGTTGGACGATACCGTCAGGCCAGGAAGTATCCGCTGCAGGCCTTAATTAAAGCTTGAGGTCTTTTTCCAGCGCGCCTTCCACAACCTGAGCAATACTGCGGTCTTCAATAATTTCCTGAAGCGCCTCCCGGTATTCGAGGGCCTGGAAATGAAGCGGGCAGGGATTGTCTGCCCCGCAAACCGGCAAGCCTAATATACAGGAGGAGAAAACCTCGGGGCCGTCAATAGCCTCCACTACCCGCGATAGCGGCGCCTGCCGGTCGGCATCAGAAAGGAAAAAGCCGCCCGTAGGCCCCTTGGCAGAAGAAACGATGCCCTGCCGGGATAGCTCTTGAAGGATTTTTCCGAGGAAATGTTTGGGCACTTCCAGGGAATCTGCGAGCGCTTGTACGCCAAGCTTCCGCTCTTCCGCCGTAAATGCTGCCAGGTGAAGGACGGCCCGGATCGCGTATTTGCAGGATTTGCTAAACATAGTATAAGGTTTTTGCCTGAGCCTTTCAAGTATGCAGCCGATTGGCGTACTTGGAAAAGCCTTTAGGACATTATAGCTAAACCGCTGGTACAAATCTACAAAATTTAAAAGACAAAAACATCTTTTAATCTTAATTATTTTTATCTTTGCCTTGCATTCAGGAGGCATCGGGCTCAGAAGAAAAAGTTCTTGGAAAAGACGAGGCGCCTTTAGAAGATAAAAACATCTTAAAATCCTTATTTGAAAGGTGATCTGGTAAACGCGCGCCGAAAAACTGACAAAGCTCACCAAACAAAACTGACAAAAGTCATCCATGCAAGCCCAAATTGCCTTTTTCTTTGCAATAGAAGATAAAAACATCTTTTAATCTCTATAAAGAAACCGGGCGGTTGCCCAATCACAAACCATCTTTTAAAACACTTTGTCATGAAGTACCATCAATTAATCAAATCAATTATCGCATTGGCCCTCCTGGGTGCCGGCTCGACGATTTTCACTGGCTGTGAAGGGCCGCCTGATATGGGAAACAGTTCTGCCGCACTGGCTGATGACGTTGCCTCGCAGGTCTACGTCCCGCCAGGGGAATACGATGAGTTCTACGCCTTTATGTCTGGTGGCTTTAGCGGGCAGGTAAGCGTTTATGGTCTGCCTTCCGGCCGCATGCTGAAGGTCATCCCGGTGTTCTCGCTGGATGCAGAAAAAGGCTATGGCTTTAACGAGGAGACCAAGCCGCTGCTGGAAACCGCTCACGGCTTTATCCCCTGGGATGATGCCCACCACCCGGAGCTTTCTCAAACCGATGGCGAAACCGACGGCCGCTGGCTATTCATTAACGGCAACAACACGCCGCGCATCGCCCGGATCGACCTGACGACTTTCGAAACTGCGGAGATCATCGAAATCCCCAACTCCGGCGGCAACCACAGCTCGCCTTTCACCACCGAGAACACCGAGTATGTTGTGGCGGGCACCCGCTTTGGCGTGCCTTATCCGCAGCAGGATGTCTCCATCGATTCTTATGCCGAGAAGTTTAAGGGCACCCTGTCTTTCATCAGCGTAGACCCGGAAGAAGGGCATATGGACGTTGCCTTTCAGGTCTTGCTGCCTGCCTTCAACTACGACCTGGCCCACTCCGGAAAGGGCAAATCCCACGGATGGACCTTCTTCACCACTTACAATACGGAAGAAAAGAGCACCCTGCTGGAAGTCAACGCTTCCCAGAATGACAAGGACTTTATCGCGGCCATCAACTGGAAGAAAGCGGAGGAGTACATCAAACAAGGCAAGTACAGGGAAATGCCGGCTAAGTACGCCCACAATACTTACAACGAAAAGACCCACACCGCCACTTCTGAAATGAAGGACAAAGTGAAAGTGCTGATACCGGAAGAATGCCCGGGCCTGGTGTACTTTTTGCCGACACCGAAGTCGCCCCACGGCGTAGACGTAGACCCCAGCGGGGAGTACATCGTCGGCAACGGCAAGCTGTCTGCTGACATGGCCGTGCACTCCTTTACCAAAATACAGGAGGCCATTGCCAAAGAATCTTTTGAAACCACGATTGACGGCGTACCGGTCTTGAAGTACGAAGAAATCCTGGCGGGTATCGTAGAAAAGCCGGGCTTGGGCCCATTGCACACCGAATTTGATGGCCAAGGCAATGCCTACACCACTTACTTCATCTCTTCTGAAATTGTGAAGTGGGACATCGAGACACAGCAGGTCCTGGACCGCATCCCAACCTACTATTCCGTAGGCCACCTGATGATCCCCGGCGGCGACTCCCGCAAGCCAGATGGCAAATACATGGTCGCCCTGAACAAAATCACCAAGGACCGCTACCTGCCCACAGGGCCGGAACTGAACCACTCGGCTCAGCTGTACGACATTTCGGGTGACAAAATGAAGCTGCTGCTCGATTTCCCGACCATTGGCGAGCCGCACTACGCACAGGCGATTGCTGCCGATAAGGTCATGCCGAACTCCAAGAAGTTCTATCCCATCGAAGAAAATGAGCACCCCTACCGTACCGTACGCGAGAAGGATGCACGGGTAGAGCGGGAAGGCAAGGATGTGCACATTTACATGACGAGCATCCGCAGCCACTTTGCGCCGGACAACATCGAAGGCATCAAGGTAGGTGACCGCGTCTACTTCCACCTGACCAATCTGGAGCAGGACTGGGATGTACCGCACGGACTCGCTGTACTGGGTGCTCAGAATGCCGAGTTGCTGGTCATGCCGGGCCAAACCGAGACCTTGGTTTGGGAGCCCAAAGCAGAAGGCGTTTATCCATTCTACTGCACGGACTTCTGTTCTGCGCTCCACCAGGAGATGCAAGGTTATCTCCGCGTTTCGCCGGCCAACTCACAGGTTGCGCTGGACTGGAGGCTAGGCTACGACGAGCCCGTTCAATAACGATTAATTTACCAAGGTGCGGGGCTTCAGCTCCGCACCCCAATACTTACATTACCATGAAACAGCTTCCGAGGCTTCTTATGCTGCTGGGTATTGTTTCGCTTATGTCCCTCTTTGTCTTCCCGATGTGGCAGATCATTTTGTACGCGCCACAGTATCCGGATGGCGTGGAGATGCACATCTACATTGACAAAATCGGCGGCAGCAGCCCGGGCACTCTGCAAAACGTCAACATCCTCAACCACTACGTTGGCATGCAGTACATTGAACCGGACGACATTGCCGAGCTGCAATACTTCCCTTACATCATCGGCGCCATGGGGCTCCTTGGCCTGATAGCGCTGGCGATCAATAAAAAGTGGAGTTACCTGGCCTGGACCATTGTCCTGGTCGTCCTGGGCATTCTGGGCATGTACGACTTTTACCTTTGGGAATACGACTACGGCCATAACCTGAGCGATACCGCCCCCATCAAGATACCGGGCGCGAGTTTCCAACCGCCGCTCATCGGCCGCAAACAGATTATCAACTTTGTCGCGGACTCCTGGCCCCATATCGGCGGGATTGGCTTTGGCCTGTCCATGCTCTTCGGTGGTGCGGCCTGGTGGGCTCGTAAAAAACAACTATCCACATGAAATACCTGATTGCAATAGCCAGCTTTTTCGCGCTAAGCGCCTGCGCTCCACAGCCGCAGGACATCCACTACGGTGAAGACATGTGCAGTTACTGCAAAATGACCATCGTAGACCGGCAGCACGCAGCACAAGCCGTCACGAATAAGGGCCGGGCGTACAAATTCGATGCCATCGAATGCCTGCTCAATTACGTGGAGGACGAGGGTGGCGAAGCGCAATTTGCCCACCTGCTAGTCAATGATTACCAGCAACCGGGCGTGCTCATCCCGGCACAGGAAAGCCACTACCTGATCAGCAAAGCCGTACCCAGCCCGATGGGGGCTAACCTCTCCGCCTTTGAGAGTGCTGAGGCAGCAGATCAGATGCAAGCGGAAAAAGGAGGCCATGTTTATCACTGGAAAGCCTTGCAGCATCACGCAAAGTTATCCGGCTTAATTGCGGACTAGTGGATTGAGCCGTAAATATTTGACAGTTAAAGACCAGGCACTGCAGAAGGCTTAATCGTGAAAATACTATCAAATAATTCGGTCTAGTCGCACTAGAGCTTCCGCCAACCACAACCATCATGCAAGCAATACTTCAATATTTTTCCTTATTGGTCACTACCCTCCTCCTGGCCGCCGCCGCAGCCGCTCAACCACAAACGCTGCACGTGGGCCCGGAAGAGGACTACCCCAGCATCGAAGCGGCCCTTTCAGCGGCAGATAGCGGGGATGTGGTGGAAATCCATACCGGCACCTACCATGAGCATGGTCTGGTCGTCGACAAGCCGCTGCACATACGGGGCATTGGCTACCCGGTGCTCGATGCGCAGGAGCAGGGCGAAATCCTCACCATAATCGCACACGACGTGACCGTGGAGGGCTTACAGCTGCAGAACGTAGGCGTGAGTTACCTCAAAGACCACGCTGGCATACGGGTGCGGCAGCGCAGCCGGGCGGTCATCCGCAACAACCGGCTGGTGAATACCTTCTTCGGCATCTACCTGGAGCGGGTGCACGACGCTGTGATCGAAGACAATGAGCTGAGCGGTGTTCTGCGCGACGAAGCCTCTTCCGGTAACGGCATCCACGCCTGGCACTGCGAAAACCTCGACATCCGCAACAACTGGGTGACTGGCCACCGCGATGGCATCTACTTTGAGTTTGTAGACAGCAGCCAGATCGTGGGCAATGAAAGCGTGGGCAATCAGCGCTACGGGCTGCACTTCATGTTTTCCAACCACGATGAGTACCACCACAACCGCTTTGCCGACAACGGCGCGGGCGTAGCCGTGATGTTTTCCAAGTTTATCAATATGTGGGAAAACACCTTTGAGCACAACTGGGGCCGCGCAGCGTACGGCTTGTTGCTTAAGGAAATCTATGATGCCCGGATTGAAGACAACCACTTCATCCAAAATACCATCGGCATCAATATAGAGGGCTCTACCCGCATCGTGTACCAGCGCAATGCGTTCCGCCGCAACGGCTGGGCCATCAAAATGGCAGGTGGCTGCCTCGATAATGACATTACCGAAAATAACTTCCGCTCCAATACCCTCGACCTGGTGGTAAGCAGCAACGTCAACAACAACACCTTCGACGGTAATTTCTGGAGCGAATACAATGGCTATGACCTGGACCGCGACGGCATCGGAGACGTGCCCTACCGGCCGGTCAAGCTTTTCTCCTACATCCTGGACCAGACACCGGAAGCCATCGTGCTGCTGCGGAGCTTCTTCGTCAGCCTGATGAACTTCTCGGAAAAGGTCAGCCCGGTCTTCACCCCGGCTAATGTACTCGACCATCAACCATCAATGCAACCGCTATCACTATGATTGAATTCAAAAATATCGAAAAGGCCTTCGGCAAAAACGAGGTACTGCAGGGTATCGACCTGCGTTTTGCGCAAACGGGCTGCATCTCAGCTGTCCTCGGCCCGAACGGCTCCGGCAAAACGACCCTCATCAAGTCATTGCTCGGCATGGTTTTGCCCGATCAGGGCAGCATCGAAGTGAACGGTCAGCCTATCCGCAGAGAATGGGCCTACCGCAATCAGATCGACTACCTGCCGCAGATTGCCCGCTTCCCGGAAAACCTGCGCGTAGCCGAGCTGCTGCGCATGATCAAAGATATCCGGGGCGGGGCATCCCGGGATGAAGAACTCATTGAGCGCTTTGGGCTGTCCCCCTTCCTCGATAAGCGGCTGGGCACGCTCTCCGGGGGCACCAAACAGAAAGTGAACCTTACCCTGGCGCTGATGTACGACAGCCCCATCGTCATACTCGATGAGCCGACTTCCGGGCTTGACCCGGTAGCGATGATCCAACTCAAGGAACTCATCCGGCAAGAGAAGAAGCGCGGCAAGATGGTGCTCATCACCACCCACATCATGAGTTTTGTGGAGGAGATGGCGGATGAGATCGTCTTTCTGCTCGAAGGCAAAATCTACTTCCGCGGCTCCGTAGCAGAAATCAAAACGCAGCATCAGGCAGAAGGGCTCGAAGAAGCAATTGCTGGCATCCTGAAAGGCCAGCTGTCTGCTACTGCTCGCACAGTGGCAGAGCCAAAATCCGCCCTGCAGTCCATCATGAGCCAATTACAAACCGCATAAAGCCATCCATCATGCTTAAAATACTCAAATACAGTACCTACGATCTGCTCAGAAGCCGATGGGCGTACCTTTACCTGGCCTTTTTCCTGCTCTTCAGCGGCGGGCTGCTCTACCTGAGCGGCGATGTTTCCAAGGTGGTCATCAGCCTGATGAACGTCATCCTTATCCTCTGCCCGCTTATCGCTACCATGTTCGGCGTGATGTATTACTACAACTCCCGGGAATTCACCGAACTGCTGCTGGCACAACCGATCCGGCGGCGCACCATCTTCTGGGGGCAGTACCTTGGGCTGGCCATCTCGCTCTCGGTAAGTCTGGTCATCGGCATTGGCATCCCCTTTGTCGCCTACGGCATACTGCACGGCCCGGAAATCTGGAATTTCTTCACCCTAATCAGCAATGGCGTACTGCTCACCTTTATCTTCTCGGGCCTGGCTTTTCTGATTGGCTTGAAAAACGAAAACAAAATCCGGGGCTTCGGCCTGGCGATCGTCCTCTGGCTCTTCTTTGCAGTGGTGTACGACGGGCTCTTCCTGCTGTCGCTCATCCTCTTCAAGGAGTACCCGCTGGAAGGCTTCTCTCTGGCCGCTACCGTGCTCAACCCTATCGACCTGAGCCGGATCATGATCCTGTTAAAACTCGACATCTCTGCCCTGATGGGCTATACCGGAGCCGTATTCCAGAAATTCCTGGGCACCGCGCTGGGCATGGGGTTATCGCTGCTCACCCTGGCGCTTTGGGCCTGGCTGCCGGTTTGGGGCATACAGCGGATAGCACAGCAGAAAGACTTTTGACTTTTAGGCAATTATCCCACATTCATTCACTGAAAAGCACAATAAACGGCGTCGGCCCCATGCTTACCGATGAAGAATGGATACACGGCGGCACAATCGGTGATGTCTTTAAGACCATCCGTGATGGTGTGCCGGAAAAGGGCATGATCGCCTGGGAACAGCAACTCAGCCCGGAAAACATACAGCAGGTCGCGAGCTACATCCTTCAGATGGAAGGAGAAGGCAGCGCTCCGTTGTCAAGCATTGAATAATTTAAAAATTGATCTACCATGACTATAGACAAGCAAAAAACCGTTGGCGAAATCGTCGCGGAAAACTATCAGGCCGCCGAGGTCTTTAAAACCTATGGCATAGATTTCTGCTGCGGCGGTGGCAAGACCGTTGCCGAAGTATGCGAAGCCAAAGGCGTGGACTACAGTGCCCTGGAGCAGCAATTGGCCGCGATGGCAGAGCGCACCGGGCAAGCCCCAACCCATGATTTTAAATCCTGGCAGCCGTCCTTTTTGATCGACTACATCATCAATGTCCATCACAAATTCGTGACGGAGAAAATACCGCTCCTGCAACAGTATGCGGCCAAAGTAGCCAAGGTGCACAAGGACAGCATACCGAGCTCCAATGATGTGAATACCTATTTCAACGCCCTCAGTCAGGAGCTGCTTGACCATTTGCAAAAAGAGGAGCGGGTGCTCTTCCCTTACATCAAGCGGCTGGAAGCAGCGGCCGGACAGCCGGATTCTGATAAGAGTGCGTTCCGCGGTATCGGGCGCCCTATCGAACAGATGGAGCTGGAGCATGAGTTTGCTGGTGACATGATGCGTAAAATCCGCGCCGCCACTGATGATTTCACGCCACCCGACTTTGCCTGCAATACCGTGCGCGTGCTGTACAAAATGCTGGAGGAGTTCGAACGTGACTTACATCAGCATGTCCATCTGGAAAATAACGTATTATTCCCGCGTGCCCTGAAAATGGAAGCGCAACTGACCGCATAATCTTGTGCCATGATCAAAAAAGTCTTCCTGCCGCTGATGTTACTGGCCCTGGTCCTGCAGACCGGCAGGGAGGCTTTGCTTTTTGCCTGGTACTACTACAACCTGTCAGGCTTTGAACAGCGCTTTTGCGAAAACATTGACGCACCACAGCTGGAATGCCACGCCAAGTGCCAGCTAGAGAAAATGGTGGAGCCCGACCCCTTACAGCCCAACCCGCAAAACAACAACCTGCTGCAATGGCTGCAACTGCTGCAACTTTACAGCGCATTACCCATGACGGAACCACGCAGTACAGACAACCCCGCGTTTAAAGAAACAATTGATGGTTTGTTTGACTACGCCTTTCTCTACAGCCATTCCTTCCACCAGAAACTGCTAAAGCCCCCGCAGTAAGCCCCTGCCCACCAACTTACCCCTCACCAACTCACTTACTCACCAACTCACTTACTCACCAACTCACAACTTACTGCAATGAAACGCACCATCATCAGTACCCTGGCATTGCTATGCCTTGCCCTGACCAGCCTTACGGCCCAAAATCACCCATGCAACTGCCGCGGGCAGGTTATTGACCAAAACACTCAGCAGCCCATTTCCTACGCCGTGGTAGAAGTGAATGGCACCTACCAATACACCAACGAAAAAGGACAGTTTGAACTAAGCGGGCACGAAATGCCCATACAGCTTTGCGCCTCCCAAATGGGCTACGCCAAAGCACACAAGGAAATGACGAGCTGCAGCAAAACCACGGTCTTCCTCGCGCTTGCGCCCAAACCGCTGGAGCTGTCGGCCATCACCGTAGAAGGTGACAGAGGTGCAAGCACGTCGCTCTCCACGGTAGCTCAGGACAACGCCAAATTGGTCAGCCAGCCGGTGGATATTGGCGACCTGCTGCGGGAACAGCCCGGCTTCGGGCTCATCAAGCGGGGCGGCTATGCCCTGGACCCCGTATTCCGCAGCTTTAAAGCCGAGCAGCTGAATATTATTTACGATGGGGGCGTACAGGTCGTGCATGCCTGCCCCGGCCGCATGGACCCCATTTCCACCCACGTCAATCCCAGCGAGATCAAGGCGCTGGAGATCGTGAAGGGCCCCTTCAGTGTACGGCACGGACAGACGATGGGCGGCGTGGTCAATATTGTGACCGATGATCAGGCACCGGCACCGGGCTGGGGCGGATTTGCGGAGGGGGGCTACGAAACCAATGGCGATTCCCGCCTGACGCAGGCCGGCCTGGAGTACAGCACTGGCATAGCCGACTTCTCCGTGAGCGGAGGGCTGAAAGATTTTGGCAACTACCAAAGTGGAGATGGCACGACGATCCCCGCAGCATTCCGGGCCTATGACTACAGCCTGAGCGCCGGGCTTTCGCCCAATGCCTATCAGCGGCTGCAGGCAAGCTGGCGGCAGAGCTTTGGGCGGGATATCCTGCACGCAGGCCTGATGATGGACACCGACTCCGATGATGCCAGCGTGTTCTCACTCGACTACAAAGCGCAAAACCTGAGCCCAAAGCTGTACGGGCTGACCGTGAAAGCCTACGGGTCGCAGGTAGACCACGTGATGAGCAATGCGCGCCGCCCCAACTTCATGATGGTGGAGGCCGTAGCTACCGTACAGTCCCAAACCCTGGGAGGCAAGCTGGAAGCCAACTGGCTGCCTGGCGCAAAGAGCATCCTCTATACCGGGCTCGACTACCGCCGCATAAGCCGCAGCGGGGAGCGCGTGCGGACAATCAAGCGCAACAGGATGACCGGCGAGCCCCTCCCCCAGCCTATGGTTTCTACCGACCCCATCTGGCAGGATGCTTACATCAATGACCTGGGCGCCTATGCCGAATACCGCTACCTCATCAACGAACGGCTGAGCTGGAACAGCGGGCTGCGGCTCGATTGGGTAAGCGCCAACAGCAATGACCCCGCACCCGGCTTTACCGAACAGTACGGCCTGCTCAGTGCGCAAAACGACCTGAATGTCAGCCTGAACAGCTCCCTGCACGCTCAATTGTCGGACGAGTGGAACCTGCAGCTGGCCATAGGCCGGGGCACCCGCTCTGCCAATATGATTGAGCGCTATATCTACCATTTCAATGTAGGCGTCGACCCCTTCGAGTACCTGGGAAGCCCCAACCTCAAGCCCGAGGCGAATCATCAGGCAGAGCTTTCTGTCCGCTTCGAGGGTGAGCGCTGGCAGGCTGGCGGCAATGTGTTCTACTCCCTGCTGACCGACTACATCACGGCAGCGGTAGACAGCACCCTGCCCCGGAAATATATGCCTATGAGCGAGCCCCGTTTTGCCCGACGCTTTACAAACATCGACCGGGCGATGCAGGCCGGTTTTGAATGGGATGCTACCTACCGCTTCAATGACCAACTGAGCATATACACCCTCGGGGCCTACACCTATGCCCACAATCAGGACTGGGACGAGCCGCTGGCGCAAATTACGCCCCTTGAAGGCAGCCTGGGCATCAGGTATCAGCGTAGCCGTTGGTGGGCCGACCTGCGCAGCCGCTTCGTAGCAGAGCAGAACCGGGTCTCTCCTGCCTTCGGAGAAACAACCACTCCCGGTTTCCAGACTTACGACCTGCGTATGGGCGCGGAAATATTGCCGGGCCTGAATCTCGGCTTCTCCGTGCTCAATATTCTGGATGCCAACTACTACGAGCACCTGAGCTGGGCCTACCGCAACATGCCGGAGCAGGGTATTCTGTACGAGCCAGCCCGCAATTTCGCGCTGTTGCTGAAGTATGATTTTTAAGAAAAAGTATTGATGGTTGTACGCCGGGCCGCTGTGGTTGGTGGTCCGGTGTTTTTTAGTTTTTGACAACCAGTGTTTTAGCCATCTTATCATGCCATCCCTGCCGCTCCTTGTCAAACAGCACCCAAAGAAAGCCCAGGCCCAGAACCGAAATCGAGATAAGCTTGCCAAAATTGCGGATAAAGGACGCCTTTAGGCCCAGCCGCTGTCCGCTGTAGTCTCCGACGCTTAGGCCCAAGACCCGCTTGCCCAGGGTCGCCTGATTCGGAGAAGACTCCATAACAGCAGCGTAGGCCATATAGAGCAGAAAACTGATGTTTCGGATCAAAGTCCGCTGAGACATAAAGGCTCTCCGGGCTTCGAGATCATCGGGTGCTCGTTCCAGGTAGTTATGCTTTAATAAAATGCAAGGGGTTGATCTACATCACGGTTATTTTTACGTAGATTTAGTCTATTATTCAGAAATGGATGCATCTTGCTGTACTTTTCGAAGCGTCTGACAGACTCTTAGCCACGCCTGATCGCTAACCCAAATACCTTCCCACCCGGATTTTACAGCATTAGCATTATGATTCATCCAGCCTGTAACTAACCTTTGACCCAAGTTGTATGTATAGCAATAATTTCAAGCACTGCTTCCTACTTTTCTTCTTGTTCATATTAACTTCCTTCGAATCATTAGCTCAGCAGACCCTTACTTTTACCGAGACACAGGCAAATGCGACTGTAGGACTGGATAGAAAAGCTTTCGGAGGGCCTTACAGCCAGGGTTATCATCACGATTTTAATCTGGGGACTAGTATGAGTCCCTGCGAGCAAATTGTATCCATTAGTGTAGATATTTCCATTCAAAGCTATACACCAAACATACCGCCAGGCTGTAATCATTCCAATACATTTTACAATACTTACTATGGTTGCGACCCTTACAGCGGTGTGGGTGGATCCTGCCCAACGAGCAATGTATTAGACGAATTACCTTTCCCCCCTGCTGGCGCTCCTTACAGTCAGACATATGACAATGGTTGCAATCCGAATACTTTCGATTTTGGAGGGAATTTTAGTGTTGATATTGTGCCTGTTTTCACCACGGGATGCACGAATGGGCAGGATGCTGTCAATCAAGGATACGTCGCCTTGACGTATACCATAACAGTAACGATACAAACGGACCTGATCTCATGCACCGGCACAGGATGTTTGGAAGGGACCACTACTGTTCAACCTTGTAACGATGGCAACCCCTGTACGGAGAATGATATGCAGACCATCCTGGATTGCGACGGAAGTATCTGTTTGCCCTGTATGGGCACGCCTATTGACTGTAGTACGGGCTCCACTACTACCCTGCCTTGCGACGATGGCGACCCTTGCACCACCGGGGAAACAGTGACCACCCTGGACTGCGATGGCACAATCTGTGTGCCCTGTGGCGGTGGAACCCCTATCGATTGCAGCACCGGGCCAACAACAACTTTGCCCTGCGACGATGGCGACCCCTGCACCACCGGGGAAACAGTGACCACCCTGGACTGCGATGGCACAATCTGTGTGCCCTGTGGCGGTGGAACCCCTATCGATTGCAGCA
>JANSXW010000299.1 GCA_024742755.1 bacterium
ACTTATGAACCCCGCTGAAATGCGGGGCAGGCTCTGGCGTCATCTTTTTTAGCTTATTTGGCCCGCCAAACGCGCTAAAAAAGATTTAGCCAGAACCACAATTCCTTGATTTTCATGACGAACCCGCTCCAAACATAGTCTAAAACAGTATAGTGTGCAGCAGCAGCGTAGTAAACAGGTTGGTGCACGTCGCCTAGAGGGCCTCCGCATTGGTTTCCCCGGTGCGGATACGGACCACGTGCTTTACGTCGTAAACAATGATCTTGCCATCCCCCACCTCACCGGTCCGGCCGGATTCACTGATGGTTTTGACAATATCATCCACTTTCTCGTCCTCGCACAGAATATCGAGCTGTAAGCGGGCAATATAGTCGGCATCGTAAGTGCTGCCCCGGTAAGTCATCTTAGGGCCAACCTGCAGCCCGAACCCCTTGACTTCCGTAAGGGTGAAAAACCGCACTCCGATACCTGCCAGCGCATCCCGTATCTGCTCAAAACGGGATAACCTGATGATCGCTTCTATTTTTTTCATTTTGTCAATCCTTTACAAAGTTTTGTCAACTTTTGGCTGGGCTTGCGGAACTGTATTCTGTGTTAATTACAAATGTAGCGCATGATACTCCCCCAATATAGCTACTTTTGTTTTTTGATGTGATGCCCAAAATCAATCCAAAACCCATAACCCCTTGTTTTTCAAACCTATAAAATCCTTTTAATGTGCCACTAAACACCAAACGCGACCACCTCCTCCACCTCATTCAGTCTATGACCCGGGCCGAAAAGCGCAACTTCAAGCTCTACGCCAGCCGCTATCAGGGCGACGCCACCTTTGTGCAGCTCTTCGACCTCCTCAATCAGATGGGCACCTACGACGACCAGGCCATCCTCGATGCCCTGCCCATCTCCCCCCGCAACCTCGCCAACCACAAGCGCCACCTCTACCAGCAGCTCCTCAAGAGCCTCCGCCTGCTGTACATCAAGCGCGACATTGAGATTTTCATACACGAGCAGATCGACTTCGCCCGCATCCTTTACAGCAAGGGCATGTACATGCAGGCCCTGCGCACCCTCGAAAGCGTCAAGAACAAAGCCGAAGCCCACCATCAGGACGTCCTCCACCTCGAGATTATCGAGTTCCAGAAGCTCATAGAAGCCCGCCACATCACCCGCAGCCGCCGCGTGGCCAACAAAATGGAAGGCCTCCTCGAGGAAGCCAGCCACCGCAGCCGCATCGCCCACTCCAGCAACCTCTTCTCCAACTTCAACATACAGATGCAAGGCTGGTACATTGAGCACGGCCATGTGAAGTCCGAAAGCGAAGTCGCCAAAGTCCAGGCTTTCTTCGAAGCCCACATCCCCAACGACCACCTCAACGGGCCACTCACTTTTTTTGAGAAAGCCAACCTCTACCAGGGCTATATGTGGCACCAGTACATCCTGCTCAACTTCACCGGCGCCCTGCAGTACGCCCGATGGTGGGCCGCCCTGTTCCGCGAAGACCCCCAGATGCAGGAAAAAGACCCCACCCTCTACATCCGCGCCCTCTACTATAATATGGTGCTCCACTACATGCTCGACGATGCGCCCGCCCTGCAACAGGTCCTCACCGGCTTCGAAGCCTTCTACCACGCCAACGCCACCACCCTTGATGCCACGGCCCGCTCCACCGCCCGCGTCTACCTCCACCTCAGCCGCCTCAACCACGCCTTCGTGAGCCGGCAGTACCGGGAAGGCATACAGCTCATCCCCACCCTCAAAAAAGAGCTCCGCCTCCTCGAAGCCCAGACCGATGTCCACCGCATCCTCCTTTTCTACTACAAATTCGCCTATCTCCACTTCTGCGATGGCCAGTACGAAGCCGCCCTCGACTACCTCAACGAGATCATCCACCTCAAAGCCGGCTCCCTGCGCGAAGACCTCCTCCACAACACCCGCATGCTCCACCTGTTGTGCCACTACGAGCTCGGCAACTACCGCCTGCTCGACTACCTCCTGCGCGCCGTGCAGCGCCTCTTCGCCAAAGCCACCGACCTCAGCCCCATGCTCGCCCGCACCCTGCGCTTCCTCGCCGAGCTGTCCAACAAGCCCCTGTCTGAGCACACCGCTGCCTTCCGGCAGTTCCACGCCGCCCTGCAGCCCTTCCGCGAGAGCCCCTTCGAGCGCAAAGCCATCCACTACCTCGATGTCCCGGCCTGGGTGGAGAACAAAGTAGGGCGACGGATGGGGAATGCCTAGCCACAGCGGCACAGTGGCAGGGAGGGGCAGGGAGGCGGGCAAGGTTGAGGCTGGCCCCGGGCAAAGCCTGGCTGAGGTTAAGGCTGGTCCCGGGCAAGGGCTAGCCGAGGTTGAGGTTGAGGTTGAGGGCACTACGAGGTCTTCCCGGAGACGACAATTAATTGTCGCGCCCCAGGCGAGCCTGCCACACCGACCGGCACCGCTCGAATCCCAAGACCAACCGATCGGCAACGCTCGTCTCCCCCGCAGGAGACCGTCAACGGTCGGCCCAGGAAGCCACTTCCTGGTCCTCAACCTCATCCTGCTCCAAGACCGCCCCAGGACAACCTCAACCTCGGATTGCCCGGGGAAGGCTGAGGCTGAGGTTGAGGTTAAGCGCCCAGGTACAGCCCTCCAGGGGCACGGCCGCTTTGCGACCGCCTCCCGCAGACCCAGCGACCGGCAACGCTCGACCCCAGGAATGCTCCTATGGCACCGCTCGTCTCCCAAGAATGCTCCTATGGCACTGCTTGTGTCCCCCGCTATACACCATCACCCAACACAAAAACCATTCCCATCCTGGCAGAGGTCGGGGGTGGAAATTCTACCTTTTAATTTTCAGTAACTCCAGAGTCGCGACCTGACAAGCATGCCCAGCCTCAGGCCGCGATTCCTAAATCGCCGCCTGAGTACCTTAGCACCTCAAAGCTTCAAGTCAGGTGGCAACTTCGGAGTTGCGACCTGACAGGCAACCCCAGCAACAACGACCGGCACCGCTCGCCCTACGCCG
>JANSXW010000064.1 GCA_024742755.1 bacterium
ACACGCAGAGCTTCTTCGCGCTCTGATTCGCTTAGTCTGATAATGTATTTTTTATTCATCGCAACTGAGGTTCGTTGCTGGTAAGTTCAACCTTTTAGATGTCTTTTCCAACCCCTATCTTTAACTTTGACAGACCACTAGTGCCTCAAGTCATAGATCTCTGATACTTAAGTTGAAGTTATTTTTCGACTAATCAAGGCGAAGGTTCGCGACTTTAGCCCGAGCTAAAGGAGCGGTTCTTCAACGAAGAGTAGGCGGAAAAGAACGAAACTTGGGGTGTCAAGGATTTATGGCTTGAGGCACTAGACACTTTCTTCCCCATCGATAAACTACATAGTGGGACAAACCAAACCCATTCCTTTCGTCGAATCCTCACCCCGCTTAGTCCAACCAACTGCTTCCAAATAATATATGCTCCCTATCATTGCAACCAGAACAAAACCCGTGCAATGGAACTAACTATAGAACACCTGAGCAAAACCTACCCTAACGGCACCCAAGCCCTGAAAGGCGTAAGTTTTTCCATCCCTAAAGGCATGTTTGGGCTCCTGGGGCCCAATGGTGCCGGCAAATCGACTCTGATGCGCATCATCGCCACCCTGCAGGATGCAGACGAGGGCAGTGTCCGCCTGGGCGATTTGGATATTCTCAAAGACAAACAGGCCACCCGCCAAATCCTGGGCTACCTGCCGCAGGAATTCGGGGTATACCCCAAAGTCTCGGCTACGGCCATGCTCGACCACATCGCCATGCTGAAAGGCGTGCAAAGCAAAAGCGAGCGCAAAGAACTGGTCGAAGCCCTCCTCCACCGGGTCAATCTGTACGAACACCGCAAAAAGGCCGTGAGCAGCTACTCCGGCGGTATGCGGCAGCGCTTCGGCATTGCCCAGTGCCTCATTGGCAACCCCCAGCTGATCATTGTGGATGAGCCTACCGCCGGACTGGACCCCGGAGAGCGCAACCGGTTCTACAACCTGCTCTCGGAGATCGGTGAGAACGTCATCGTCATCCTCTCTACCCACATCGTGCAGGACGTCAAAGAGCTGTGCACCAATATGGCGATCATCAACGAGGGCAACCTGCTCTTCACCGGGGCGCCCGATGCGGCCCTTTCGGAAATGAGCGGCAAGGTCTGGGAAAAGTCGGTTGCCAAAGCCGAACTGGAACGCTACAAGGAAGAACATCAGGTCATCTCCTCCAAGCTCGTGGCCGGGCAGCCCCTCATCCACGTGTACAGCGAGGCAGCCCCGGGCGATGGCTTTGAGGCGGCTGACCCCAGCCTGGAGGACGTCTTTTTTGGAAAAATCTTTGGTGTCAACTAAAAACCCGGCCCTATGCTTACCAACATGCTACAATTCGAGCTTCGCTACTGGCTGAAGCGGCCGATGGTTTGGGTGTTTTTGCTGCTCAATACCCTGCTTGTCTTCTTCGCGGTTACGAGCGACAACGTCACCATCGGGCAGTCCTACGGCAGTGTGCATAAGAATGCGCCCTTCGTGCTGCAAAGCATGTACGGCAATATGTCGATCATCATGCTGCTCATGTCTACTGCCTTT
Source organism: bacterium (assembly GCA_024742755.1). Lineage (GTDB taxonomy): Bacteria > Bacteroidota > Bacteroidia > Chitinophagales > Saprospiraceae > Phaeodactylibacter. The sequence continues at coordinate 1,557 of JANSXW010000064.1, forward strand.
ATGCAGGGCGCGGCACTGCGGGACTTCAACAACAATACGCATCAGATCATCTTTTCCACGCCCTTGCAGAAGTTCCCCTACCTGATGGGGCGCTACCTGGGCGCTTGCATCATCGCGCTGATCCCCTTGCTGGGCGTGACCCTGGCTGGCATTCTGGGCAGCTTTGCGCCCTGGGTGGCCACCGAACAACTCGGCCCATTAAACCTAAGCGGCGACCTCTGGGGCCTGCTGCTCTTCGGTATCCCCAATACCCTGCTCATTGGGGCGATCATCTTTGGCATTGCCACACTGACCCGGAGCACCATCGGTTCCTTCATCGGAGCGCTGGGCGTGCTGGTCGGGTACGGCATCGCGGTCTCTCAAACTTCCGACCTTGACAGCGAATACATTGCCATGCTCGTGGACCCCTTCGGACTGAGCACTTTTGAAATCATAACGAAATACTGGACGGTAGCCGAAAAGAATACCATGGCATTGGGCGCTCACCCCATGATGCTGCTCAACCGGGCTATATGGCTGGGCGCGGGGGCGCTGATCTGGTTCCTGACTTATACCCGCTTTTCCTTTACGCTGCGCAACAAGAAAAAGAAAAAGCAGGCAGATACCGCAGAGGAAGCACCCTCCACCACGTCGGTGGCACTCCCCAAAGTGGCTTTGCAGCAAGGCTTCGGCGTGTACTTCCGCCAGATGCTGAGCCAGGCCCGCCTCGACTTTGTTGGTGTGATCAAAGGGGCGCCTTTCCTGGTGATTCTGTTGTTCGGCATCCTGAATATGGCGCCGGGCATCGCCTCCGTCAATGGCGGTTACGGGCTGGATCTTTACCCGGTAACTTACCGCATCATCAGCAACATCCGGGGCTCCATGTATCTATCGGTTATCGCCATCCTGATTTTCTACTCCGGCGCACTGATCTGGAAGGAGCGGGATGCCAAAGCGGATGAAATCTATGGCAGCCTGCCTTATCCAAACTGGGTGCCGGTGATTTCCAAAATACTGGCCATGACGGGCATTATTGCGGCCCTGCAGCTGATTTCCATCCTCACCGGGGTAGTCGCACAGACCATCAAGGGCTATACCCACTACGAACTGGGGGTCTATTTCAAAGAGCTGATGGTGCTGGACCTGCTGGGCTTCTTTTTCGTCGCCGTGCTGTCCATGCTGCTCCATACGCTGATCAACAACAAGTACCTGGCGTACTTTGCAGTGGTGGCTTTCCTGATTGTGAATGCCTTTATCTGGATGCCGCTCGATGTTTTCAGCAATATGCTCAATTTTGGGGCTACACCCAGCTACACCTATTCAGATATGAATGGTTTTGGCCCCTTTATTGCCGGGCTGACCTGGTTCAACCTTTATTGGTTCCTGTTTAGCCTATTGCTGCTTGGCGGGACGGTCTTCTTCTGGGTGCGCGGCAAGGATACCGTTTGGAAAAATCGCCGGCAGGCGGCCGCTGCGGGCTTGCGCCAAAGCCGGTGGCCGATGCTTGCAGTACTTGGGCTTTGGGTACTGACTGCAGGGTTTGTCTTTTACAATACCCAAATCCTGAATGATTACGACACGCCGAAGGCTTCCAGAAAGCTAAGTGCGGCATACGAAAAGACTTTTTCCTACCTGGAAAAACAGCCACAGCCGCACATTGTGGATGCGAAGTACGAAATCGACCTTTACCCTAAAGCGCGCGATCTGGACGTGAAAGCCCAACTGCGCCTCACCAACAATTCAGGCCAGCCGATTGACACAATGGTCGTGAACCTCATTGATGACTTTGAAACCGAAATCACCATTGAAGGTGCCCGGCTGGTGCGGGAAGAAGCCGACTTCCAAATGCAGTTCTATGCCTTTGAGCCCGCCCTGCAACCCGGCGACACCATCAGCATGCAGTACACCGGCAAAATCGACCACCGGGGCTTTGAAAATGAAGTCAGCAATACCTCAATTGTGCCGAACGGTTCCTTTTTCAACAATACCGACATCACCCCCAGCTTTGGCTATCAGAAGAGTCGGGAAATTTCGGAAAAGCGATACCGCAAAAAGTACGATCTGCCCGAGCAGGAAGCCATGCCGCCCCTACAGCGCGAGTGTACCGATGCCTACGTCTGCCGCCATCACTACCTGGGGCTTCACGCCGACTGGGTAACTGCTGAAACGACGATCAGTACAGCCAAAGGGCAGACAGCAGTCGCACCGGGCTCCCTGGTGCGCAATTGGGAAGAGGGCGACCGGGCTTACTTCCAATACAAACTCGACCACCCGTCCATGAACTTCTATTCCTTCATCTCTGCGGACTACGAAGTGGAACGGGAGAAATGGCAGGACGTGGACGTGGAGGTCTACTATCAGGAAGGGCACGAGTACAATGTGGAGAATATGGCCAGCAGTATCCGCAATTCCCTGGCGTACTATTCCAAAAACTTCTCGCCCTACCGCCACAAGCAGGCCCGGATCATTGAATTCCCGCGCTATGCCAGCTTTGCGCAAGCCTTCCCCGGCACGATGCCTTACTCTGAAGGTATTGGCTTCATCGCCAAAATCGAAGAAGATCAGAAGGATGTGGACATGGTTTATTACGTTGTGGCGCACGAGATGGCGCACCAATGGTGGGCGCATCAGGTGATTGGCTCGGGCATGCAGGGCGCTACCTTGCTTTCTGAAACCCTGGCTCAGTACTCCGCCCTGATGGTGATGGAGGAAACCTACGGGCAGGAGCGCATCCACAAATTCCTAAAGTACGAGGTGGACAGTTACCTGCGGGGGCGTGGCCGGGAAACCGAACGCGAAAAGCCCCTCCTGGAAGTCTACGCCAATCAGGGCTACATCCACTACCGAAAAGGCAGTGCGGTGATGTACTACCTCAAGGAAATGATCGGGGAAGACCGGGTGAATGCGGCCCTGCGCAGCGTCATCGATTCCTTCGCCTATCAGCAGCCTCCTTATCCCAATGCTCATCATCTGGTGGATGCCCTCAAGGCGCAAACACCGGACTCCCTGCAATACCTCATCACGGATATGTTTGAGACCATCACCCTGTTTGACAACCGGGTGCAGGAACCTACCTACCGGAAGCTGGACAATGGAAAGTACGAGGTTAACTTCACAGCCTATGCTACCAAGTTCCGGGCGGACTCCCTGGGCACCGAAACCGAAATCCCGATCCGCGACTACATAGACGTGGCCGTGTTTGCGGAACCTGAAGACGACGAGGAGCGCGGCAGGGTGCTGCATCAGGAGCGCCTGCTGATTCAGCAAAAGGAAACGCCGGTCAAAATCGTGGTGGACGAGCTGCCCTACGAGGCAGGCTTCGACCCCAACTACTACCTCATTGACCGCATGCCTGATGATAACGTGCAACGCATAAAATTGGAATAAACAGCCCCTACAGGTGCTGGAAGAACAGAGCGGCGGCCCGGGCGGGCTGCCGCTCTTGTTGTTTAGTGGCTTACAAAAAAATCCATTTGGTTCTACTCCCTTTTTTGTACTTTTGTAAAGGCTGATCCCCTACTCCATTCATTCTCCCTATCCACAGCCCTGACTTGTACGTCCTGCTTGCAGCTCAACGAACTACGTTGCGGCAACCACCCGCAGCACCCTTTTAAGAAATAGCAAATACTACAATGAGAATACTCTTACTGCCTTCCTTTTTGATGATGGCCATCGCCATATATGGACAGATCCCCTGCAATGGAGAATTCCTGCTTTCGGGCACCGCTGTACAGCAGGGCGACTGCATTCAGCTGACGGCAAGCACCACCGCCCAGCAAGGCTGCGCCTGGCTCAATACTCCCATAGACTTCAGCCAGCCGTTCACCCACAACATGTCTGCCAATTTCGGGGTCGTGGATGGCAGCGGGGCGGATGGCATCTGCCTGATCTACCAAACAGGTGGGCCTGCCATTTGCGGAATTTCCGGTGGAGGCATGGGCGCACAGGGCATCGCCAACTCATTTATCGTAGAATTCGACACCTGGGACAATGGCGCACTCCAATCAGATATTGCTCCAGACCATTCTGCCATTTCTATTAACGGCGACCTCAACAATCAGCAAAACGGGCCGGTGGCCTTGCCTAATATAGAAGATGGGCAAAACCACACCATTACCTTTTCGTGGAACCCGGTCGGAAATCAATACACGGTAATTTTCGATGGGAATACCATCATGTCAGGCTCTTTTGACATCATCAATCAGTGTTTTGGCGGCAACACCCTTGCTTACTGGGGCTATACGGCCTCTACCGGTGCTGCTTTCAACAATCAGTCGGTCTGCCCAATCCTCCCTCCCCCCATCACCACCAATGCAGGAGCGGATGTCATCGTGCCCTGCGCCTCTGCGCAAATCACACTGGATGGCACCGGCACCGCTGTAGGCCCCTACACCTACTCCTGGTCCTCGCCTAACGGCGGCACCATCATCTCCGGTGGCAGTACGCTTACCCCAACGGTGATGGGCGCGGGCACTTACATCCTCACCCTCACCGACCCTAATGGCGGCTGCCAGGAAACGGACGAAGTTGTGGTCAGTATTGATCCTCTGGAGGTAAACATCAATGCGCCGGTTTTCGCGCCCTGCGCCGGAGGTGAAGTCCTACTCGATGGAAGTGCCTCCTCTTCCGGCGGATTCATCACTTATCAGTGGTCTACTCCAAACGGGCTTTTGCTTTCCGCTCCCAATCAGCCCACCGTACTGGCAGGCGCGCCGGGCACCTACACGCTGACCATTACCTACAATGACGGGCAGGTGGTTTGTACCGAACAGGAAAGCGTAACCCTGCAGCCTAACACGAATATCCCGGTCGCCATGGCTACGGGCGGCGATATTACCTGTAATAATCCGGTCGTTGCGCTCAATGGCCTGGGGCCTTACATCGGGCCTCAGTTTTCCTACCAATGGATCACCAGCGACGGCTTCATTGTAAGCGGGGCACAAACCCTGACTCCGGTCGTAAGCCAACCTGGACTGTACACGCTCACGGTGGTCAATACCAACACCAACTGCATGTCTCAGGTCACGGTAGAAGTAGGGGATAATACCGACCCGCCTGTTGCGGCAGCCAGTGCGCTGGGAGAGCTGGACTGCAATACCAGCCAGGTCACCCTGACCGGCGCTGGCTCAGATACCGGCCTGCAAATCGGGTACAGCTGGCAAACCAATGATGGGAATATCGTCTCCGGCGCTAATACCCTGACGCCTACCGTGGATGCTCCCGGAAACTATGTCCTGCTGGTCACAAATGACGATACGGGCTGTTTTAGCATAGCAGATGTTACCGTTGCAGCCAGTCCTCCGGGCCCGGCCGTTGATATTGCAACCACAGACACCCTAAACTGCGCCATCGAATCCGTCACTCTGGATGGCAGCGGTTCTGAGCAATCTGCAAACTTCACCTACAATTGGACAACTACCGATGGTCTCCTGCTAACCGGAGCGGATACGCTTGTAGCTACCGCCGGGGCACCGGGCACTTATTACTTTTCAGTTACAGATACCCTTACCGATTGCACCACTACTGACTCCATAGCCGTCATACAGCAACTGAGCACTCCGGTAGCCGATGCCGGCCCGGATCAAAGCCTGGATTGCGGCACGACCTCCGTCAGCCTGGACGGATCGGGTACCAGTCTTCCGGCAGGTTATGTCCCAATGTGGTCTACGCCCAATGGCAACCTGCTGAGCGGCGGGCAAACCCTGACACCAACCGCCGGAGGGCCTGGCGCTTACATCCTGACCGTACTCGATACCACCACCCAATGTACAGGCACGGATACCGTTCTGATTGTTAACGATGGGAATGTGCCTTCCGTAAGCATCGCGCTGCCTGATACCCTGGACTGTGCAACCTCAAGCCTTGACCTTGTTGGCAATGGGGCTACAGCAGGGGGCAATGGCTTCACCGTAGCCTGGAGCAGCGCTGATGGGCACCCAATCATCAATGCCAGCCAGCTGACCGCTACGGTTGCGGAGCCGGGCACCTATACGCTGGAAATTCTGGACACCCTCAACGACTGCTCGGCTATTGCCTCGGTCCTCGTTTTGCAGGATACGCTCAGCCCTGTTGCCTCGATTGAGGCCCCGGATACGCTCACCTGCGCACGCACCATGCTGACGCTGAACGGCACGGGAAGCAGCTCTGGCCAGATTTTTGAATTGCAATGGAGCACCAGCAACGGCCAGATCGTTACCGGGTCAGAAACCTATTCGCCTGTCGTAAATGAGCCGGGCACCTACGTGCTTGAAGTGCTAAATACAGAGAACCAGTGTTCCTCCACTGCCAGTATTACCGTTGCGCAGGACACCACCGCGCCTGTGGCCAATATCCTTCCGCCCCCAACGATCACCTGTGCTTTGCCTACGGTAATGCTTTCTGCCCAAGGCACCAGCACGGGCCCAAACATGGCTTACAACTGGAGCAGCACCGATGGAATGATCCTGAATGGCAACCAATCTTTAAACCCGGAGGTCAATGCCAGCGGCACCTACACCCTGCAGGCCGCCAACAGCCTAAATGGCTGCAGCAGCACCGCCACCGTCTTTGTGGCAGTCGACACCCTGTCGCCCATCGCCGCCGCAGGCCCGGATGACACCCTCAACTGCTATCAGCCTGCCTTGCAATTGGGCAGCAGCAACACCTCGGCCGGCAACCGCTTCACCTATGCCTGGTCGGGCAGCAGCCCCATTACCGGTGACACCACAACAGCTATGCCCCTGGCAGAAGCGGGGGGCACCTTTCAGCTTATCGTTACTGATACCCTCAATGGTTGCCAGTCCTCAGACAGCGTGACGCTTACCGAAGACTTCGAGGCTCCTGTGGCCACACTTGCGATGCCGGACACCCTCAACTGCGTAGACAGCCTCGTCACCTTAAATGGCAGTGGCTCCAGCACCAACGGCAACTTCAGGTACGAATGGACGGCTCTCAACAGCGGCGTCATGTTTGTTTCCGATAACCCCACCGCAGAAGTTACGGCAGCAGGCCCCTACGTACTGGAAGTCGGGAACCTCGACAACGGCTGTACTGCAACCGATACCGTAGAGGTGTTCCAGGATGTCAACCTACCCGTTGCAGCGATTGAACTGGCTGATACTTTGACCTGTGCACAGGTACAGGTTACCCTGAATGCAGCCTTGAGCAATTCCAATGGCAACATCAACCTGCAATGGTCAACGACCGGTGGGAATATCCTGTCCGGACAAAACGGGTTGCAGCCTGTCGTTGATGCGCCGGGCGTATACGAACTTGTCGTCACCGACCTCAACAACGACTGTACCGTAAATGCCAGCGTCGCGGTAGCCATCGACACCTTGTCACCGGCCCTAACACTCAGCCCAACCGGGGTACTCAACTGCCAGGATACCGTACTGACGCTCAACGGCAGCACCCCGGCGCTTTCTGCTCAGTGGGACTGGAGCACCACAGATGGCAACCTCCTTGATGGAGCGGACACCCCCGCGCCAACGCTGAATCAGCCCGGCACCTATCTCGCTACAGTGGTTAATCCGGCCAATGGCTGTACCGATACCCTCTCCCGGACCGTACTGCAAGACATCACCGTGCCCAACATCACCATTGCGCCAGCTGCCGTGCTCACCTGTACCCGAACTTCTGTCCTGCTTAACGGCACCGCCTCTGACCAGGCTCCCGGATGGGACATCACCTGGCAGGCACCGGATGGCAGCAGCATCCATGATACCTTGCTGACTGAAGTGGAAGCCCCCGGGACCTACACGCTCGAAATTCTAAACACCGACAACTTCTGCCGCAACTTAGCAAATACTACGGTGGTCCAGGACACCCTGCACCCCACGGTGACCCTGACACCTGCAGATACCCTGGATTGCGGCACACCAACCATTGCCCTCAGCAGTAATGTCAACACCACCGCTGCACCGGCCTATCAATGGACCTCCGCAGACGGGCAAGTCCTTTCCGGTGCCAACAGCCTGAACGCCACGGCAGGGTCACCGGGCTGGTACTACTTCACCGCTACCAATGAGAATAACGGCTGCCAAACGGTAGATAGCCTGCTCGTATTGCAGGACACCATTGCCCCTACCCTGGCCTCACTTGCGCCCGCACCACTGACCTGCACAGCCCCCCAAACCTGGCTGAATGCAGCAACCGGAAGCAATCCCACGTGGATTTACAGCTGGGCCGCTGCCAACGGCGGGCTCCTGAACAGCCCATCAGACAGCAATGCAGTCGAGGTTACAGCTGCCGGCACATACCAGGTGCTGGTCACCAATCCGGGCAATGCCTGTACCGCTACCCAAAGCTATACCGTGACGATGGACACCCTCTCGCCCGTAGTCAGCATAGCCCAGCCGGATACCCTGAATTGCGCAGTCAGTAGCGTCCCCCTGACCGGCAATGGATCGGATTCAGGGAACGGCTTTAGTTTGAGCTGGAGCACAGCTGATGGCCAATTGAGCGGGCAAACCAATCAGCCTGATGCTACGGCAAATGCGCCCGGTACCTACACCCTGTTCATTGAGAACCTGATCAATGGCTGCACCGCCAACCAAAGCGTTGTCGTTCCTCAGGATACGCTTGCACCCATCGCCCAGATTGCTGCAGCCGACACCCTCAACTGCAACATCAGCAGCATCCTTCTTGACGCTGCCGGAAGCAGCACTGGCAATGTCTTTGCCTACGCCTGGACCACGGGCACCGGACTGCTGCTGAGCGGCGCAGATGGGCTGCAGCCGGAAGCCGGTGCCGCCGGGCTGTACACATTGGAAGTCACGAACCTGCAGAACTTTTGCACCACTACCAGCAGCGTGGCCGTACCTATAGATACCCTTTCGCCAACCGTTTCCCTGGCACCGCCCGCTGTACTGAACTGTGATCAGAACAGCATTCCCCTCAGCGGGGAAGTCAGCAACGCCGGCACCGGGTATAGCCTGGTTTGGAATGGGCCTGCAGGCGGATTTTTATCCGGGCAGGATGGGCTCGAACCGGTGGTGGCTCAACCTGGTGCGTACAGCCTGACCATCACCAATCCGGATAATGGCTGTTCCTCAGCGGCCAGCGTAATGGTCGTGCAGGATATAACGCCACCAATCGCTGCGGCAGGCACAGACTTTATCATCCCCTGCTTCCCGGAGCTCCGCCAACTGGATGGCAGCAGTTCCTCCACCGGGCCCGCATTTAGCTACAGCTGGAGCAGTACCGATGGAGCCCTTCTGGACGGCACTGCCACCCTCAGCCCGGCCATTGATGCACCGGGCACCTATACCTTGCTGGTGACAAATACAGAAAACGGATGCACCGCCACCGATGCCGTAGTCGTCAGCCAGGATATACCCGAAGCCTCCTCCTCCACCATTCAGCCGTTGTGCTTTGGAGACCCGGGACAAATCAGCTTTGAAAACATAACGGGTGGGGCGCCACCTTATGTGTATTCCATTGACGGGGGAGCAACTTTCGAAAACACCCCTGATTTCCAGGTACAAGCTCCCGGCACCTACGCCCTCATCGTTCAGGATATCAACGGTTGCGAAGCGGCACTCAGCACGTCTATCGTGCAGCCGGACTCCCTGATCGTGTTGATGGCGCCGGAAACGGCAGAAATCAATTACGGCGAAAGCCAGGCCATCCAACTTCAGTCCAACTACCCACTAGGTGAGCTGACGGAGATTACCTGGTCGCCCAACCCTGGCCTCGACTGTTACGACTGCCTAAGCCCTATGGCAAGCCCGAGGCTTTCCACAGTGTATCAGGTAACCGCGGCCAATGCTAACGGCTGCCGGGATCAGGCGAGTATCCGCATTATTGTGAAAAAAGACATCCCGGTTTACATCCCAACGGCTTTTTCCCCGAATGGTGATGGCAACAACGACTGGTTCACGGTTTACGCAGGTCAGGGCACCATTACCAACATCCGCTCCATGCAGATTTTCAACCGGTGGGGCGAGCAGGTTTTCCAAAACCAGCATTTCCAGCCTAATGTACCGGCAGAAGGCTGGGACGGGCGCTTCCGCAACCAATACCTCAACCCAGGTGTGTTTGCCTATGTGGTGGAAGTGGAATACTTTGATGGCACCACTGATTTGCTAAAAGGGGACGTCACCCTGGCCCGGTAAGGGAAAACGGGTCTCCTGGCAGGCATTTTTGCAGAATACTAACTGGAATTGGGAGGCAGATAGTACATTTGATCTTATTGTTTAATCCATAAACCTCAGCTTCATGAAGCATTTTTTTACCCTTTGTGCCCTTTGTTTCAGCTTTCAGCTGGCTTTTGCCCAGGTTTCTATTACAGAAGCGCCTGATTTCACCCTCACGGATATCCACGGAGAGGAACACCATTTGTACGATTTGCTGGACGATGGCAAATACGTCATGATCAAGCTTTATGCCTACTGGTGCGGCCCTTGCTGTTCTACGGCTCCGGCAGTGAAGGAAGTTTACGAAAACTTTGGGTGCAACTCCGGCAACCTCGTTGTCATTGGGCTGGAAGCCGATGGCACGCTGGCACAGACCGAAGCATTTGAGAATGACTGCGGGGCGGCAGGCGGCTTCCCGGTGGTCAGCGGGCTGGACGGAGGTGCCAGTGCTGTCGTCGATCAATTTGATCCTTTTGCTTTCCCTACGATCATCCTCGTGGCCCCTGACCGTACGATCGTGGAGCAAGACATCTGGCCTTTCGAAGCCGACGGCGCCACTTCGCTGGTGGAAGGTTACGGGCCCGCACAACAGGAATGCGCACCGGTCAGCACAGCTGATGTAGCGCTGATTGCGGGTTTCGAGGCCAAAGCGCAGCCCAATCCATTTGCAGAGATGCTGAGCATTACCGGCCATACCGACACGCCCGCGCGCATACAGGTTGAAGTCCTGAACGCACTCGGCCAGATGGTGCTGCAGCACGATGCCGGCCAATGGACAGCCGGTGAGCATACGACAAATATCCAGGCTGCCCAGCTTCCTAAGGGGCACTACTTCGTGCGCCTCCTCGCGGACGGCATTCCTGCTGCCACGCTGAATGTACAAAAGCAGTAACCAACTACATGCAATGCGCCAGTCTTAGTCTTTGAAATGGCGCATTGCAACCTCCCCTTCAATGCCCGCTGCCCGGTCTGCGTTTACAATTCCGGGGCTGTTTGCAGGGTGTACCGCCAACTGTCGCTTTTTACAATTTATTTTTCCTTACATTTGAAAAGCGAAGCTCCCCTCCGGAGGCTTCCCAAAGCGGCACCATACAAACACTAATAGCCCTGCATGCGGTACAGCCCTGAAGAAATCGAAGGTTTCGAGGGCCAGTTGGATTTGCTGGTCCGAAAGCTCAATTTCATGAAAAGTGAGCTGGGCCGTACTATTGACCCCAACGCCAAATTTGCCATCACCGAAGAAATTGCCCAGCTGGAAGGGCAAATCTCTGACCTCAAAGGCAAACTCAGCGCTGCTCATGGCTTGCCCGTTGCAGATCAAAAGGAGCGGCTGGCAGCGGCCATCCGTCAGCTCAATATGGATGAGGAAGAAGAAATCGGGCTGCTCCACCTCGTCAACTGCGACCGCCATCAGATGGTGGACAAATTCTGGAACGCCTTTGACGAGAAGGAAGAGGAGCATTTTCAGTTTTACTTCATTACCGGCTGCCCTACGCAGATGCCGCCCAGTTTTGCAGAGCGCATGGTGTACGAGCTCCTGGTAGAAGAACTCGATGGGGAAAGCGATGCGCTCCACATCCTCACTCAGGAAGACAATGGACGCCTCCGTATTCAGGATCTTCCGCTGGGCCGCAACACCCGCAAAAGCCAGCAGCGCTTCAAAGCCTACGTGCAGGAACGCTTCCGCTTCGCAGACACCCAGTCTTTTGACACCTTCATCGAGACCGGTGTGCCCAATCTGCCCTACGATTACGTAGCGGTCGTCTTCGAACTGCACGAACGCAAATGGAGCAGCTTCCTGCCCGAGTACCTGGAATGGATGATTGAGACTTTCAAAAACCCGAATAAGCAGGTCCCCAAGTTCTTATTCTTCTTCGTCTTCTATGTCGATGGGCAACACCTCGGCGGGCTTAAGAATGAACAGAAGTCCATACTCTCCGCCCTGAGCGAGCTGACGGTGCGCCATGAAACCACCCTGCTCACGCCCCTGCTGCCCGTGGAAGACGGCGACCTGAGGGCCTGGCTGATGGACCTCGGGGAGCGCAACCCCAATCAGGTGCAATCAGTGATTGATGCGATGGTGGCCGGGCTGCGGGAAGAAGACCAGCTGCTGTTTCGTGACAAGCAGCAGTTCAATATGAAAGACATCGAAGACCTTCAGGCTTTAATTTATCACATTGCAAATGAATAGGCTATGAGTTTCCATCTTTACGGTGCGGAAGGGCAACAGGCATTGCCGCCCATCACCCTTAACGAACGGATCAACGACCCGGCATTATACCTGCCTGCGCCCGGCCTGGTAAGTGCGGTCAATGTGGCGCTCAACCTCGGGCTCCCACTGTTGCTCACGGGAGAGCCCGGCACTGGCAAGACCCAACTGGCTTATCATATCGCACATTATTTTTCACTGGGTGATGTGCTGGTGTTCAATGCACAGACCACCTCATCGGCAAAAGACCTTTTCTACCGGTACGATGCGCTGGGCCATTTCCAGCATAGCCAAACCCAGCCGGATGCGCTAAGTGCCGAAGAGATCGAGCGCCGGTACATCCGTTACCAGGCGTTGGGCGCAGCCATCCGGAGTGAAAAGCGGCGGCTGGTACTGATCGACGAGGTAGACAAGGCACCGCGCGACCTGCCCAACGACATCCTCGCTGCCCTGGAACGCCTGGAGTTTGATGTGCCGGAGATCGATAAAAGCTATGCTACAAGCAAAGACAACCGCCCCATCATTATCATGACCTCCAACTCGGAGAAAAACCTGCCGGAACCCTTCCTGCGCCGGGTCGCCTTTTACCATATCGACTTCCCTACGGCCCAGGAACTCCTCCACATCCTTCAGCGGAAAGTAGAAGGCTATGACGGGCAGGAAGGCACTAGCAAGCTACAGGCCATCATCGATCACTTTGAGCACATCCGCTCCCGGACCTCCGTCAAGCTGCGGAAAGACCCCGCTACGGCAGAGCTCATACAGTGGGCAGCCTTGCTGCATAAGCTCGGCTTCGGGGTCCGGCAGCTCAGCGACCCGGGCAGCCTTTCAGAAAAAGCCCGTGCAGACCTGAAGCTCTCTTACTGTGTGCTGGCTAAAAACAAGGATGACCTGGACCAATTGTACCGCATGATTGATCAGGCATAAAGATGGAAAGGGGATTCACATATCGCCTGGTTGCCGACCTGATACAAACCCTGGAGACCGAGGGTTACCAAATCGGGACCGGTCAGTACCTTCGGGTGCAGGAATTGCTGCGTCAGTTGCCCGATGGCATGCCCGCTGAGGAGTTGATGTACGCCCTCAGCCCCCTCTTTGTGCAAACCCCACAGCAACAAGATCAATTTTACCGGCTGTTCCAGCAGGCCCGGGACAGGACAGAGGCTTACTTCCGTTCTATTGACCAGGCCAATGACACGGTTGAGGAAATCCCGATGCTCCAACGGCGCCCCCGAAAGCTGCAATGGCTTCTCGTGGCACTGGCCTTCCTTTTGGTTGTCCCCCCGATAATCGTGACCGGGCTGTACTACCTAAAGGAGCGCACTCGGCCGTATGAGCGCACCTTTACCGTCAATGCCGGAGCATCAGCCAGCAGCTGTGTCCCGGACTCCATTCTTCAGGAGCACATCGGCAGCCCTGATACCTTTGAGGTGGTCTACGCCGGCAGGAAGGGCCAGGCATTGGGCAGCTTCATGATTGACCGCAACTGCCTGGAATATATTGCCCGTGATTCTGTAAGTGGACAAGATTCTATTGTCATCCGCTACCGGAACGACAACCGCCAGCTGCTGGTCAATTTCCGGCCGGTCATCGAGGGCTATGCCGCTACGCCTCCTCCTCCTGACAAAAACGAGCCTAAAAAACCTGCTAATCCCAATTCCGAGCGCGCCACTGCTGCCGCACGCACGGGATGGAGCACCATCAGCCCTCCTTTTGACCATGACCTGTTTGCCTACAGCATCGAGGCCCCAAGCAAGCTACAGCAGTTGCTGGCCCGTTACGAAGACCTCATTCGCCTGGGCGGTTACATTTTGGCCTATGCCTTTTTGGTAGCGCTGTTGCTCTACCGGTTCAGGCGGCGGCGGAGCGAGCAAATAGCACTGGATAGCGACAAGCCGCCCTATGTATGGCATATTCGCATCCCGGAGGTAGAACACCTGCAATTTGGGCCAGCGTTCCAGCGGCTACTGAACCGCCTGCGGCAGCGGACACGGGGGGGCGCCTATCAGCTCGATGTGCCCGGCACAATCCGGGCCACCATTCAGAAAGCCGGCATGGCGGACTTTCAGTACCGGCAGCAAACCCGGCCGCCAGAGTATTTGCTGCTCATCGATCAGCAATCTGCCCGCAACCACAGGGCCAGGCTGTTCGACTATATCTTCCGTACCTTCCGGGCGAATGAGGTTCTGGCCGAACGATTCTTCTACGATGGCGACCCCAGGATTTGCTACAACAAGCAATACCCCGAAGGCATCACCCTCACAGACCTGCAACAGCAATTTTCCGCCGCACGGCTCTTCATTATCGGGCAGGGGCAATCCATGCTAAACCCGATGACGGGCAAGCTCGCCCCCTGGAGCATCGTGCTGGAAGGTTGGAAAAGGCGGGCGCTCTTCACCCCAAAACCCTACGACAAATGGGGCCGTCAGGAGCGCCGTCTTGAACAGCGCTTCACGGTCCTGCCGCTGGAACTGGAAAGCCTGGAAATTCTACTGGAGGCCCTGGAAAACGACGAAACACCAACGGCTGAAGTCTGGCAAAGCCGGTTGTCAGGGTATTTGCGCCCCCCTGTCCAAATAGATGGCCCGCTGCTGGATACCCTGAAGCGCCACTATACCCAGCCGATGCTGCAATGGATTGCCGCCTGTGCCCTCTTCCCCACCCTTCACTGGCACCTGACGCTTTACCTGGGCCGCTACTTGTCTGCCGCAGAAGCCTCCCTGCTCACTTACACCAACATACAGGAACTTTGCCGCCTGCCGTGGTTTGTGGAAGGGCGCATTCCGGACAACGCCCGGCTCCAACTCACACGGTGGCTGGAAACGGAGCACCCTACCCTGCTGCGTGCCCTAAGGACCGAGCTCAATGATGTACTCCGCCGCTATGCGCCACCGGCCGGCAGTGCCGCGTTTGAAGAACACCAATTGCATACCGCGCTCAATGAATACCTGTCCCTCGGCCGCTCCGCCCGCCGGGACCAGCTGAGCCAGGAAATCGCAACCCTGATGGAAGCCGGCAACCCCCTGGACGAAGTGGCAGCAGCACAGCTAAAAGCCCGGCAGCCCAAATGGTCGGCAAAACTTTCAGACAAGTGGAAAGAACGGCTGTACTGGCAGGGGCTGCCTGCACTGGGGCTGAAGCACCTGTGGCGGGAAATGCGTTGGTTTGTGCCGGCCCTGCTATTTGTGGCCGGCTTCTCACAAATGCCCTGGAATTTAAGCCTCAGCCCCTGCGAAGGTGCGCTGCTGGCACTGGAGCTGGAAGGGACCAATGACTTTGTATGCCTGAATGAGCGTGCCGCCTGGCAGCTTTTCCTTGAAGCGCGGGCCCGGCAGCGGATTCAGGCAGCGCCAGACCCTGTTTCCGCTGTTGCAGCCGTGAGCCGTTCCCTTGGTTCCAGCCGGGGGCTTTCCGTGCTGGAGGTCGGCCGGGAAGACCGAACCAGCCCCACCCATCAGTGGCGATGGTATTTCCCTGAGCCGGGGGCTTCCCTCAACGGCAGCTGGGGCAGGGTTTCTACTTTCGGAGACTCCTTGCTGATCATGCTCGATGCTGCTCCTGGTATTGACACGCTGGATCAGGAAATACGCGCCAACCTGGCCGTTTTGCTTTACAATAAAGGGGCCGAAATTGCCCGGCAAACACCTGACAGCCTCTCGGGAAATGGCACCGCCTGTACCTATTTTGCCGCGGCGCTCGCTATAGATAGCGTTTACCTGCCCAGGGAGCGCATGCAACAGTGGTGCGAAGGCCAGGCTGGCTTCAGCCCGGAATGCCGGATTCTGGGTAGAAATGTTGCTTTCCGCTCCCGGCCTATCAGTGATGCCAAGCTGGAGGAAATCATGCGCCGGTTCCGAAACAACGAGGGCGATGCTGAGCTCAATACAGACTGGGCGCTCTTTCAGGCATCGGCGGGCACAAGGGCTACCCTGCTGGAAGAGCGGGCACTGGGTTACTGGGCCGTCATTCGGGGCATACCCGGCTATCTGCCGAAATTCCCGGAAGAGGACAGCCTGCTGATCCCCTGCGAAACCCGCTACCGGTACGTTCAGGGGCAGGTCATCGACGGCGCGAAGGAAGGTGCAAGCCCCCTCAGTGGCGTAACGGTCCTTGCAGGGCAATACAGCGCCATCACCGACGGGCTGGGCAATTTCACGCTGGAAATCCCGAATGATTTGGCAGGGCCTGACCAGCCGGTCTACTACCAAAAGGTTGGATATCAGAATGACAGCATTATTTCGGACCTTTCGCTGGAGCGGATCCCGGAGGTTACGCTTTATCCCGACGCTGATTACCTGGATACCAGTGCGGTCTACGCTGTTTCCTTTGTACTTCAGAACCTGTCAGATGGCAGCCCGCTGAGCGATGTTGCCGTCCGGCTGGTCAAACCAGACACGCTTATCGGGCTAACCAACCCCGATGGGCAACTCAACCTTTACCTGCCGAGGTCTGCGTGGCTCCGGAACAGCCGCGTTGCCTTTCAATTCCAAAAAGAGGGCTTCCAGAGTAATCAGACTATTCTTGGCCCTCAGGACCTGGAAAAGGAAACAGCGATTAGCAAAACCATCGTGCTTAAGCCCGAAGGGAACCTGCCTGTGCAGCAGGATATTCCTCAGCAAACCGTAGAAACCAACACCGGCTCAAGATATCTATGGTGCCTCAACCGGATTAGCCAGGACTATTACTCTCCTACATTTGATGATGGCCGCACCCGCCTGGACGGACAGGAGATCATCACAGACCTCCTCAACCGGATCAAAGCTGGCCTCGAACAAAACAACATCTCTTATTTCGAGGTCAACCCCATTGGGAAACGGCCCACGGAAGGCGAGCAGGTACAACGCATCAATGCTCAACCCGGGAATAAGCTGGTACTGACCTTTAGTTTTGGATATACCGGGTCAGCCAGCACTCCGGTATGGGACGGTCAGGACAAGGGCGGTATAAGCGCCCGTATCAACAGCGACCAACGCAGTGCCCGGCTGGCGGCTGTTTTCATGGAAGCGGTCATGCGGCAAACCACCCTGCGCAATGCCAACCTGGCCACCGCCCCGGAATCACCTTCGCCCCTTCTGAATGGGCTGAAAGTGCCCGTAGCGATCTTCCAAAACGGCTTCCTGACCAATCGGGAAAATGCCACTTTGCTGGTACAGCCGGCTTTCAGGCAGGAACTGGCCAATGCCTATCTCAGTGCCATTTATGCGATCGAAAACAACGGATTGTCTAAGACCCCGGCACCTTATATCGAAAACCGGGATGCTGACGATGACGGTATTGAAAACCGGCTTGACCGTTGCCCCTTCGAGCCGGGCGAAGGAGCCAGCGATGGCTGCCCGGTCGAAAAAACAGATCAGGAAGCACTCGAAGCCATGCTGAGAAAGGCGCCCGGTATCTGGGAGGAACAAAAAAACACACCACAGCATTACACCACTACTGGCACTAGTTTCCCGGAGATTGGGGTACGGGGGAGGTATGCCATTCTCAAAACACTCATTAACCCCGCCACCCTTGAGACGCTTATCGGAGAACCGGTTTATCTCCGCAGCCCGCATAACGGAGCCGAGATCAACTTCGATTCTGATGATGCTTTTGGGTACTACAACCCTGCTTTTCTGACCAAACTCACGGACTATCTGAACAGGGCTGCCCAGAATCAGGCGCTCCAACGACAACTTCAGCCGCTGTACAACCGGGAGTTCAGGCAGGTTATGCGTACTTTTTACCAAACCCACCAAATCGGTACGAGCCAGCAACGGCTGCAACGCCCATTCCTGGAATTGCTGCAAAGTGTGACCAAAGAGCGCAAAGGGTCAGTCGTCAATCGTTTTTTCCTGGAAAATTTCCGCAACCTGCCGGGGGATGGAGACTCCCTTGAAAAAATGATGGCCACCCGTTTTTGGTTCCGCCGTTCTATTGATGGTACGGATGAGGAGTTCTATGATCTGATGCTGCTAACGCTGCAAACTTTTGATCCGGATTTTCTCTACAGGCAGACGAATTAATCATACCCCTGCGCCTGCAGGTGGAAAAGCTCCGCGTACTTGCCGTCCTTTGCTATTAGCTCTTCGTGGCTGCCAAGTTCCAGCAATTGCCCGTGCTCCAAAAAGAGGATACGGTCGGCCATGCGGACGGTAGAAAAGCGGTGGGAGATAATGACGGCCGCTTTACCTTCTATCAGTTCAGAAAACCGCTGAAAAACCTCGTGCTCTGCCCGGGCATCAAGGGCAGCCGTGGGCTCATCGAGAATAAGCAATTGCGCATCCCGCATGTAAGCACGTGCCAGGGCGATCTTTTGCCACTGCCCGCCACTGAGGTCAACTCCTTTTGCAAAACGCTTGCCCAGAATTTGGTCATACCGCTCGGGCAATGTGTCCACTACTGTATCCGCCAGGCTTTTCTGCGCAGCTTCTTCGATGGCCAGGCTATCCTCTAAGGCGCCAATATTGCCGATGGCGATGTTCTCGCCCGCTTTGAGCTGAAACCGGATGTAGTCCTGGAAAATGATGCCGATGTTGTTGCGCAACTCCGTCAGGCTGTACGCCCGCAGGTCTACCCCATCAATCAAAATGCGCCCCTCGGTGGGCTCGTAAAGCCGGGCGAGGAGTTTCACCAGTGTGGTCTTCCCTGCACCATTCTCACCCACCAAAGCCAGCTTCTCCCCTGGCCGCAGCTGGAAAGAAAGGTTCCGAATGGCCCAGCGCTCACTGTTGGGATATTTGAAGCTGACATTCTCAAACACAAAGCCCTGCTGAATAGCGGTTGGAAATGGCAAACTTTCCGGAGCGGAAGTAATGGTAGGCTGAATTTCGAAAAACTCAAACAGGTCCTGCAGGTACATCGCCCCTTCTGCAATGCGGGAAAAGCGGTTCATAATGCCCTGCAGCCGGTTGCGCATCCGTTCAAAAGACCCGGCCAGGAACGTCAGCGTACCCACCGTGATAATGCCGCCTACCGCTTGGGTGATAATGAAGATGTAAGCCCCATAGTAAGATAAGGTGCCAATAGCTGATAAGGCGCTGCCCCAGGCGGCCCGCCGGATGGCAATCTTGCGGTTGGCGTGGTAGTAGCGGTCGGACAAATCGGCAAAGCGGCGGGTGATGAAACCAGACAGGTTGAAGATTTTCACCTCCTTCGCCATTTGATCGCTGGCACCGATGTAGCGCAGGTAGTCCAGTTCCCGCCGTTCGGGCGTCCAGCTGCGGGTCAGGGAGTAGGTGCGTTGATTGAAGTGGGTCTCGCCCAGGAAGGAAGGGATGACCGCCACGATCAGGATGAGGATCAGCCAGGCATTGAAAGCGATAAGCCCCCCGGCGAGGAACAGGACCGTAACGATATCCTGCATCTGGGTAAGCACCTGCGACATGAGCACGGTACGGCCGGTGGTCTGCCGGCGGGCCCGCTCCATTTTATCGTAAAACTCGGCCTGCTCAAACTGATAGAGGTCAAGCCGTGCGGCATGTTCAATAAGCTCTACAGAAGTCCGGTTGGCAAACAAGTCCCCCAAAAGGCTGTCCAAAAGGGTGATGCCACGGTTCATGAGGTCGGAAACAATGGCGAGGGCAAACTCCAGGCCCACCATCGTCCAAAGGTAGGTGGTGTCCGTACTTTCGCCATCGATCAGCAGCAAAATGGAATCAATAATTTCTTTGCCTACGTACAGGACAAGCAGCGGCACCGCCGACTTCAGCAACCGCAGCAGTGCATTAGCCAGTGTCATGCCCGGGCTGGCTTTCCAGATCAGCCGGAAAAAGCGCGGTAAATTGCGCAACGCTTCGAATTGCTCCCGAAAACTTCGTTTTTTGTCGTCTGCCATATTTCTATGAACCCACAACACCTATATTAGTTGTACACCCAAGACTAACCACCAATCATGGCTAAAGCACTGGAAGAATTCGACCGCCTCGCAGAACTGCTGCAACTTGAAAAAGAGGAAGACCTGGAACAATTCAAATCCCGTATACAGCGCCTGCCCCTTACCGAACGGCGCGACAACGGCTACGCCTGGTACCCGGTACAGGTGATGAAAACCGGCTATACCTACGGCGACCGGGCCTATGTGACCATTTCCAGAGAAACAGCCGAAGAGATGCCCCACCACTTCCGGGCTGGCATGGTCGTCAATTTTTTTACCCAACAGGCCGGCGCCAACAAGCCGGAGCGCAGCGGTGTAGTCAACTACGTGAACAAAAACCGCATGCAGATCATCCTCAACAGCAAGGACTTTCCGGACTGGATCGGGATGGGGCTAATCGGGGTAGACCTCCTCTTTGACGACCGCACCTATAAAGAGATGGAAAAAGCCCTGAAAACGGTGCAGGAAGCTAAAAAAGGCCGGCTGCCAGAGCTTCGCAATATTCTTCTGGGCATTCAGCCGCCCCGCTTTGCAACGGTTAATGAGCCTTACATTAACCCACAGCTCAACGATTCCCAGAACCGGGCTATTAATCAGATGCTTGCGGCACAGGATGTGGCGGTGGTGCATGGCCCTCCCGGTACGGGCAAGACCACTACGCTCGTGCAGGCGGTAAAGCGGCTATCCGAGCAGGAGCACAACATCCTGGTGACTGCGCCCAGCAATACTGCCGTAGACCTGTTGGTGGAGCGCATTGCTGCGGAGGGGCTCAATGTCACCCGCATCGGCAACATATCGCGCGTAGACGAGGCGGTGATCCGGCATACGCTGGAGATGAAACTCGCGGACCATCCGGAAGCCAAAAACATCAAAAAGGTGAAGGTGCAGGCCGCCGAGGCCCGCCGCAATGCCCAAAAATACAAGCGCCGGTTCGGGCCTGAGGAACGGGCTGAGCGCCACCAGTACTATCAGGAAGCCAGGGAGCTCTCAGCCTGGGCCAGGCAGCTCGAAGACCGGCTGATTGAACAAATCCTTGATGGCTCTCAGGTCATTGCGGCCACGCTGGTGGGGACTTCCAACGACATTCTCTACAGCCGTCAATTCCGGACCGTGTTTATTGATGAAGCCGCACAGGCCCTGGAACCGGCTGCATGGATCCCCATTGCCGGGGCCTCCCGTGTGATATTCATGGGCGATCCCTTCCAGCTGCCGCCCACTGTAAAATCGCAGGAAGCCGCCCGAAAAGGTTTTGGGGTGACACTGATAGAAAAGCTGCTCGACCGCCTGCCCGAAGTCAACCTCCTCAACGTGCAGTACCGCATGAATGAGCACATCATGGCTTTCTCCAACAAGGTCTTTTACAATGGGCAACTGCAGGCCGCCCCCGAGGTAAAGGCGCACCGGATAGATGCGGATGCCGACCATCCGTTGATTTTTATTGATACGGCCGGCTGCGGGTTTGAGGAAAAGATGCATCCCAAATACAAAAGCCGTTACAATCCGGAGGAGTTCCTGATTCTGCGGGAGCACCTTTATCAGCTCAGGGATGCCTTTCATCCGGAGGCAATGCCCTCCGTTGCCATCATCTCACCTTACCGGGAACAAGTGGTGCATATGGAGCAGATGATTGAGGAAGACCCCGCACTGGAAAACCTTGCCCTGACCATCAATACCATTGATGGGTTTCAGGGGCAGGAGCGGGATGTCGTCTATATTTCGCTCGTGCGCTCCAATGCAAAAGGAGAGATTGGTTTCCTAAAAGACTACCGGCGGATGAATGTAGCCATGACCCGGGCCAAAAAGCAATTAATTATTGTAGGCGACAGCGCGACCATAGGCGGAGACCGCTTTTACGCAGATTTTTTAACCTATTGCGAGCAGCAGGGGCTGTACCAAACAGCCTGGGAATACATGAGAACGGCGGATTGAAACCCAGAAAACGGTCATGTTTCTACAGGGAGCGGTATCTTTTTTTGAGGAAACGGTATTTTTTTTGACGTATTTCCTTGCTAAAGATAATAAAAAAACGCATATTTGCATAAGCAATACGCGTTAAACTATTGTGAAACTGCGTGTTACAGCAGCTACTCCAACTGAGAGTGCTATCTAAACTACATACTTCAAGAACTTACTATGAGAGAAGCAAAAGTGAGCGTACACCATGAGCGCTTGCAGGTGTCGTCTGAGATCCTGCGTGCCATTGCTCATCCGTTACGCATGAAAATCCTGGAATTCATTGACCGCAACACCGAGATCAACGTGAACAAGATTTACAACACGCTTGGCCTTGAGCAGTCTATTACCTCACAGCACCTCCGCATTCTGCGCCTTGCCGGGCTTGTAGATACGGAACGGGATGGAAAGTACATCCACTACAGCATCAATTATGAAAAAGTAGGTGGGACGGTTGAAGCCGTTAAGCGCTTTCTGGAAAACTCCAGGGTGCTGCAAAAGTAAAGTTGACTTCCAGGCAACAGTCCAGGACTAAATGAGGCCGTGCAATTGTTGCGCGGTCTTATTTTTTGCCCTTACCCTTTATGCCGGAGATGAGCCTTCGGCCTGCTGCGGACGATCGCGGTCCACATCTTTGGGTTCCGCTTCTTCCTCTTCCTGCCCATCCGCATTGCCCTCCGTGTTTGAAGCGGGTTGTTCTTCAGACATCTCCTGAAAGAAGCTCCGCTGGAAAATCAGGATATTGATTACCCCAAGCGTGATCGCCGTATCCGCAATATTAAACACCGGCTTAAAAAACATCACCCGTTCGCCGCCCCAGAAAGGCACCCATTCCGGAAGTACGCCATTGACAAGCGGGAAATAAAGCATATCCACCACTTTGCCATGCAGGAACCCGGCATAGCCGCCCCCTTCCGGAAACAGCTCGGCTACGCCCCCGTGAAAATGGCTGGCAGAAAAGATCAGCCCGTAGAAGGCACTGTCCAGGATATTCCCCAGTGCCCCGGCTAAGATGAGGGCAAAACTGACCATTAGCCCGATGGAAGCGCTCGTCTTGACCAGCAACCGCAGGTAATAGACAAGAAAAGCTACAGCCAGAATCCGGAACAGGCTCAAAGCCAGCTTTCCATATTCGCCGCCCAGGGAAAGCCCGAAGGCCATACCATTATTCTCCACAAAGTGGATGCGTGCCCAGTCGAGCCCGAGTATCGCAAATTCCTCTCCGTACTCCATGTGGGTTTTGATCCAAATCTTCAGCGACTGATCGATGATAAGGACCAGGAGTACGACAAAAACAATAATGGCTGACTTCTTCAAGGTACTGCTGTTTCAGTTTGTTCTGCAAATATACCAAAGGTGAATACAGGTTGTACAAAACCTGCCCGCTACAAGATAGCCTTGGCACCGTTTTGGCAGGGGCGCGGCGTAAAATTTCTGGTACAATCGGATTAATAACGCCCTTATGGATTTTTAGGTTTTCAGTAAGCAGCAAAAAAGCCCTCTTCTGCATCGTTGCAAAAGAGGACTTTTCAGGGCGTTGAGCCAGGCGGCCCGGTTAACGGCTCTTTTTCGCATCAATACTAAGCGTTGCATGAGGCACTGCCCGCAGCCGCTCCTTTGAGATCAGCTTTCCGGTTTCGCGGCAAACGCCGTATACTTTATTTTGAATGCGGATCAGTGCATTCTCCAAATGCTGAATGAGTTTGCGCTGCCGTGATGCCATATTGGTAAGCCGTTCGTTTTCAGCAGTGCCGATGCCATCGTCCAGCCCTTTGACTTTGGCATCCGGGTTGTCCGCCATGTCAGATAGCTGATCGAGGTAGAAGTCCAGTTCCTTTCGGGCTTTGTCCAGTTTTGCCTGGATAAGCGCGCGAAATTCTTCCAGCTCTTCATCTGAATAGCGTGTTTTCTCCGCGTTTTGATTCATAGCAAGTTGTTGTTTTATATGAAGCACATTAATTCCCGGCTGAGACTACATTGAAGGACAGTCAGAATAATTATTTCTCTAAAACACGGTGCAAAAGTACGAATAATTAAATTAAATTTCCACGATAACATATTATTTGCCTTCCACCGGAAAGTCTGGCTCATAACCGGTCAGGCAATCGATAATAGTCTTTAAGCTGACAAAAAGGGCCTCCTGCCCTTCCCGGGAAACGAGGGCCTGAGCATCTTCTTCGTCCTGCGTCAGCGCATCTTCCGCAAAAGCCAGGAGGTCCTCCTGAGGATAGCCCTCGAAGAAGGGGTCGAGGCGGGACCGGAAGTTTCCGCCTTTGTTGCCATGCATTACGGCCCAGTTGGCTTCCTCCACTTCGCTGAGGTGCTTTTCGTCAATAACGGGGGGGAGCGCCTCTTTTCGGACCGTGTACCAAACCACCAGCATCAGAAACAGAAAATACTCCCGCTCTTCGGCTGTGAAGGCCTCAAAATTCTCCGTAAAGGGATAGGCAAACAATACGGGCTGCTCCTGCTGCATAGCGTCCAGCCCCTGTGTATAGGCATCCGACTTTCCCTCCAGTTCGGCTACAGCCTGATCAATTGCGTCTTCAGAAATAAACTGCATACAAGATTGGTTTTAGCGCACCCACGCGGGCACCCTTTCAATTTTTGCCAATGATACGTATTTCAAGACGTTCGGAAAAGGCCGGGTTGGGTTTTGGGAAAGCTTTTCCATAGCCTTTGCCCTGCAGGCGCGTGGCGTCAATGCCATTCCCTACCAGAAAACTGACCACCACCTGAGCCCGCTGCCGGGTCAGCTCAAGCGCTTTGGCATAGGAGTAGGATTCGCCGGTATGGGCGCCGACCTCTGCCAGGAGGGCCGGGTGCTGATTGAGAAAAGACAGCAACCGGTTGAGCTCGGCGTAAGCTCCCGGCTTCAAGCGGTCTGTGCCGGCTTCGAAATGCACGCTATTGAGTGGGATATTCTGGCCGATTTCTGCCGGGATCAGGCTAAGGCTTTGGCTGACCTCCTGATAGGCAGCAGGAGCCGATGCGGCCTGCGGCACAAGTGGAGAGACCGCATCAGGGTCTTTACTTACGGCCTGCCCGGGCTCTTTAGCCAGTTGCTGTGCCACTTTGCGGTCGAGCTTTTGCTGCACCATCGCCCGTTCCAGTTTTTTGACCTGATATTGGCCGTCTATTTCAACCAGCCCTTCCACTTTTTCTTCCAGCTGCGGAGCTAAGGCTTCTGCCACTTCATCCTCCATGGCAGCTTTCAAGCCTTCCAGCACCTCAGCCTCCCAGGCTTCCGGTTCCGGTTCGGCAGGCTGAAATCCCCCCTTGGCCGCCCAGTCCGGAGCCGGGTCATTGGCGGAGGCCAGCCCTTCCTTGATTTGCGCCTGCAGCTGCCGGGCTTTTTGCTCCAGGGAAGCGCGCTCCGATTCCGTCAAAGCCGGGCTGGGGCCCACCCTGACGGGGATCTCCATTTCCTGAATCAGCCGCTTTTCCACCTCAGGGATCAACTCCTGTTCCAATTCTGCCTTGGCCTGGTCCTGAAGTTCTTCGAAGGTAGGTTGGTCTTCCCAAAGATGGCGTTCTCCTTCCGCCATTTCCTGTTCGGCCTCCTGCAGGGACTTCTCGTGCACATAAAACCGCTTAAACCGGGCTTGCATATCTTCCAGCTCCCGGTCGGCAGCGGCTGCTTCATCATAGCCGTCATCCGGCAAAGTATCCTGGTGGGCCACTACTTCTGTAAAATACCGGTAGCGGTGGCGCAGGGCTTCAATTTCGGGGTCGGAAGGCGGGGGCAAATCCAGCCCGTATTGCTGAGCGCGGACTTCAGCCAGTGCTTCCTGCCGCATCCGCTTTAGCTCCAGCAACTCATTGTCCAGCTTATCCAGGTGCAGGTGAAGCGCCCGGATATCTGCCTCTTCCTCTGACATGACTGCGGCCGGGCTATTCGATACGGTAGCGTTGACAGTCAGGCCGCCACCGGAGGGCTCCAACGGCTGTGCCACCGGGAAATAGCCGGGCAAATCGGCAAAAACCACCCCTTTCTCCGTGGCGGGAAGCAAGAGGCTGTAGGTCCCGTCTGCATCGACTTCGGCAACCTGCACGACCTTCCCTGCCTTGGTATCTTCCAGGCGCACCTCAACTTCTCCGGCCAAACTGGAGCGGTCAACCTGTACCTCACCTTTGATCAGGCGCAACGCCTCGGGGCGGAGCGCTTCCGGCAATGCCTTTTGCAAAATATCCATATCCCGGCCTACGGGGCGGCGTGCGATAAAAGCCTCCGCGCCGGAAGCCGGGACGCTGACAAACAGCTCATCCGCTTGGGTATTGATTTCCGGGCCAAGGTTGACGGGCTCGGTCCAATTATTCCAGCCTGCTCCTTTGCGCCTCGCCATGTACAAGTCGTAGCCCCCGCTGCCCCCGGCACGGTTGGAGGAAAAATAAAGGGTCCGGTTATCCGGAGCGAGATAGGCACTCTGCTCATCGGCGGGGCTGTTGATGGTCGTCGGCAACACTATGGGAGCGCTCCAGGCGGCTGCACCCGTCCGGGTACTCAGGTAAAGGTCTTTATGAGCAGGGTGCCCCTTTTGCGGCAGCACACAGATCATATGGTGATTGTCCTGCGCAATCTGAAAAAAGGCCTCCGGCACACTTGCATGGCCGCCTTCCAGATGGTGCGTATTCGACAGGCTCCAAAGCCGGCCAGCCTCCCGGTACCGGCGCAGCTGCCCTTTGCCGGCAGCGTAAACCAACAGCTGCCTTCCGGAAGTATTCAGGCTCAGTGGCCACTCAGCTCCTCTGGTGTTGACCGGGGCGCCAACGTTCACCGGTTTGGACCAAACACCACTGGCAGAACGGTAGGTCACCCACACGTCGCTGGCGTTTTGCTCGCCCCGGTTCCGGGGGTGCCCAAAGCGGGCAAAGTACAGGGCATCCCCCTGCATATTAACGACCGGGTAGAGTTCATCGTAGGTGGTGTTGACAACTTCCTGCAGGGTACCCTGTGCAGCGGCAGGAAGCGCATAGCAACCCAGGAAAAGCAGGAAAAGCAGGGGTAGGAAGGGCTTTCTCATAATTTAGTGTATAGGCAGAACTTGAAAGAAAACGGCCGGGAACGACTTGTACACTTCTTATGACGATAAAACACAGAAAAGTAATGCCCGGTTTCAAAGCATGTCGTCCGCTTCGCCGAAAGCAGAGGGCGGCGGCCCCTGAAGTTGAATAACCCGGCTACTGTCCAGGACGGAAAGTGCCCGGAGCGATGCACCCGTCCATTCTCCAAAAACGGTGACCTCCTGACGCCCTCCCACGGCCAGCAATACCCACTCATGTGCCTCCTCTGCCTGCACGGGGATTTCCATGCCCCGGGCATCAAGGAGCACGACCTTTCCCGACTGCCACACTGCGCGGACCTGCCCCAGCAATACCGGGAAGCCGGAAATCCAGGGGTTTTGAGCCAGTGCCTGCGCATAGGCTTCCAGCATTTCCTGCCCATGCTCCGTAATGGATATGGCATCCATAGGCTGCCGGTAGGGTTGCACCCGTTTGAGCAAAGCGCGTAGCGGATAAGAGCCGGGATAATAGACCAGTTCGCCCTGCAGGGCACTCCCCAGGACCCAATGCCCTTCAAATCGTTCGTTTCCCCACGCGAAGTCCAAAACAAGAGCAAACCGGCCGGTCTGCTCTCCCACCAGCCAGGTACGGCGGTAACGAAGCTTTTCTTCTTCTCCCTCCACCAGCCCGATCACCAGCCAGCGGTCTGAGACGGCGGGGCCTTCCAGCACCTCTTCCTTTTTCAAATTGACGCCCCCGTAGGACAGCATTTCTACCTGCAGGGCCTGCGGCAACCCCTCCAGTTGACGGAAGCTCTGTACAAACAGGTAGAGCTCGGACAAAGCGCCCAGCAACTTTTCATGCCACTGTTCTTCCGCCATCAGCTTTGGAAAGCTGCGGATGCGGCGGGCGACACTCCCCAGTTTAGCGTCCACCATGCGGGCTGCTATGCGTTCCCAAAACTCAGGGGCGGCTCCTTCAAGGCTGGAAAGCCCCTGCCGGATGACATCCCGAAGCCATTGATCCAGCTCTTCCACGCCTGCCTTCATCTCTACGATCCGCTTACTCAGGCGGGCCTCGCGCTCGCTTGTATCTACTTCGGCGGACTTTCGGGCTTCCGGTTGCCGGATGGCATCGCGAACCCAGCCCGGCCGCTCATCGGCGGGTGTGATCTGATCATTTTTACGAAGGAAGAAAAGCAGCAGGGAAAGTACGTGCTGACAAGGGCGGTAGCGGTTCTTGCAGGTACAATGGAAGGCTTCCCCGTCGAGGGTCACCATGACCGGGTAGGTGAGCTCACCTGTGGATTTGCAAATGCCCCAAAGGGCATCGCCATCGGAAGCTACGCTTTCCCACTTTCGCCCGTAGAAGAGTGCCCGTGCCCGGTTCAGGACGAGGGTATTCGGTGTGTACGCTTGCAGGGTGGCGTAGGTCCAGCTCACATTGTAACAGATTAGTCCTCCGTATCGAGTATGCCCATAGAATGCATCGCTTTTTCGGAAGCGGTTTGTTCCGCGCTTTTCTTGTTGAAGTCGTCGGCGGTGGCTATTTTCTTGCCATTTACCATAACGGCGACTTTGAAGCGGTCCCGCTTTTCGAACTTATACCGCGCCAGGAGCTTGTAGGTAACGGTCTGGCCGTTTTTCTGGCACCATTCCAGGAGCTGGCTCTTGTAGTTGTCATCCACGGTTTCCAGCTCATGCACGTCCACGTAGTTGCGCAGGATTTTATTGACGACGAAGCGCTTGGTGCCTTTGTAGCCTTTCTCCAGGTAGACTGCGCCAACGAGTGCTTCCACGGCATTCCCCAGCATAGAGCGGCTCAGGCGGGTCTGATTGTACTCAGAGAGCAACATATCCAGCCCCATTTTATCGCCGATCAGGTTAAGGGATTTGCGCTTGACGATCTTCGAGCGCATTTTGGTGAGGAAGCCCTCGTCGCTGTTAGGGTATTTCTTAAAGAGATACTCTGCTACGATAGTACCGAGCACGGCATCGCCCAGGTATTCCAGGCGTTCGTTGTTCTGTACTGCGTAGGGCTTCTCGGAAGAAGAAGATTTGTGGGAAAAAGCCAGCCTGAAAATAGACATATTGGCGGGGGTAAAACCAATGAGCTGCCGCAAACGGCGAGCCAGTTCCTTATCCTCAGATAAAAAATGGTTGTAAAACCTAAATACGAGCCGCAACAAAACCTTAGTGTTTTGTGAAAAGATATTGTTATCTAAGGAGCAGGGCGGCAACAGGCTTGACGCGCGCTGCCGCTCTACTCTTCTAAACCAACGGGAAACCTGTACCCTGGGCGCGCTCAAGTGAATGCGGCGGACCCGTACCGGCCTTCCCAAAAGACGGCTCGCCTGCGATTGGGGAATCCAATTCCCCAGGCGCAGAAGTGCCTAATCTTCGTACTTCTTAAACACCACAGAGGAATTGTGCCCTCCGAAGCCAAAGGTATTGCTGAGAATCGCTTTGACTTCCCGCTCCTGTGCTTCGTTGAAGGTCAGGTTCAGTTTAGCATCCAGCTCCGGATCATCCGTGAAGTGGTTGATCGTAGGCGGGATGAAACCATGCTGAATGGCCAGGATGCCTGCAATAGACTCCACTGCTCCGGCGGCGCCAAGCAAATGCCCGGTCATGGATTTGGTAGAGCTGATATTCAAATTGTAGGCATGCTCGCCAAAGACCTGCTGAATGGCTTTGACCTCTGCAATATCCCCAAGTGGGGTAGACGTGCCGTGCACGTTGATATAATCAATATCTTCCGGATTGAGCCCGGCATCTGCCAGGGCGATCCGCATAACGTTGCCTGCGCCCAGTCCCTCGGGATGCGGGGCCGTGATGTGGTGGGCATCCGCTGTGGCGCCGGCACCAACGATTTCAGCGTAGATGGTCGCACCGCGCTGTTTGGCATGCTCCAGTTCCTCGAGCACAATTGCGCCTGCGCCTTCGCCAAGGACAAAGCCATCGCGATCGGCATCAAAGGGGCGGGACGCTGTTTTGTAATCATCGTTGCGGGTAGAGAGCGCTTTCATAGCGTTGAAGCCGCCTACGCCCGCCTTCGTCACCGTAGCTTCTGAACCACCGGTGATGACAATATCCTGCCGGCCAAGGCGGATTTGATCGAATGCCGTCCCAATCGCATGAGAAGAAGAAGCGCAGGCTGACACAGTCGCAAAGTTTGCGCCCCGGAACCCATACCTGATGGAAATCAGCCCGGCCGCAATATCGGAGATCATCTTGGGGATCATGAAAGGGTTATAGCGGGGTGTGCCATTTCCTGTAATATGATCTTCGATTTCCTTTTCCAGTGTAGCCAGTCCGCCAATCCCGGAGCCCCAGATCACCCCTGCGCGGTCAACGTTGATCTTTTCAACGTCGATGCCCGAATTTTCCATGGCCTCCGCGACGCTGTACATCGCATAGATGGTAAAGTTGTCCATGCGGCGCAATTCGCGGCGGTCTACTTTTTCTTCAGGTTGGAAATTCTTGAGTTCGCAGGCAAACTGAGTCTTGAATTGGGAAGCATCAAAATGAGTGATAGGATTAGCACCGCTGAGGCCTTTCTGCAAGCCTTCCAGGTATTCGCTAATTGAGTTTCCGATGGGGGTTACTGCTCCTAGTCCTGTTACGACAACCCTTTTCATTGGCTTAATTTGATTTGGTTCCAGCCTCCTGTTTCAACGGCTAAGTTATGCCCGTGTAGTTGTTTGGTTGGAAATTTGCGCCTTGTGTTCGGTAGAAAATGTAGCCGGGAGGTTTGAAATGCAATATTAAAGAAGGCGCGGAGATACAAATCAGAGACTTTCCTCAGAAAGCCTCTAATTTGTATACGTTAAGTCCGGAAACAGCAAATGCTGTTACGCTTCTTTTACCTGTGATTCCAGATAAGTAACAGCCTGGCCTACCGTTTGGATGGCTTCGGCCTGTTCGTCCGGAATAGCGATATCGAACTCCTTTTCGAACTCCATGATGAGCTCCACGGTGTCCAGAGAGTCGGCCCCCAGATCGTTCGTGAAGTTTGCATCCGGGTTCACCTCTGATTCGTCGACACCTAATTTGTCG
>JANSXW010000136.1 GCA_024742755.1 bacterium
AAAAAGTGATGGATTTAAGGGCCGTAAAATTAAATGGCGATATGGAGGGTTTTATGCAGTTTGTCATTGGCTCAGAACGCAAAATCCGCCTCCAAAAAATGGCGGCATAATGGATGCCCCGCTTTTTTGTCACGCACTCAATACATTTACGGAGTCAATCAACCACAATTCCTGCCTAAACCGCAAGATATCCATAGACACCGAAGGCAATATCAAAAACTGCCCCTCAATGAAGGAGTCTTATGGCAATATTAAAGACACCACATTATTAGAAGCATTAGAAAAGCCAGGCTTCAAAAAGTACTGGAATATCACCAAAGATCAGATCAGCGTTTGCAAAGACTGCGAGTTTCGGTATATCTGTACGGATTGTCGCGCTTATCTGGAAGACCCTGATGACATCTACAGTAAACCTTTAAAATGTGGGTATAATCCCTATACCTGCGAATGGGAAGAGTGGAGCACGAATCCGCTTAAAGAGAAAGCCATAAATCATTATGGAATGGAAAATTTAGTGAAAAAGTAAATATGATTCTTATGGCAAGCCATTTACAGGTTTTTAAGCTGTTAGAGAAACAAATAGAAATAGAGCACTTCTTTGTAATTGCCGTATTATGAATACATTTATTGGTGTTACCAAGCTATGTTGTTAATACATTTTTTAAAGCCAAGATTCAATCTAATTTGTTTCGCTTTCCTTTTTCCTGCCTCATCTGTATCCTGTTAGTAGGTTGCAGTCCACCTAAACCATACATCCCTAATTGTCCGGAAGCACTTAGTGTCTCATCCTGTGAAGAATTTAAAGTGAAGCTGCTACAGGCGTATGAAGAGGGGGATGAATTTCAGGTAGCATTCCAATTGGCTAACCTGAAGGCTCCGAATGAACTTGTTTACAAGCACCTCAAAAATGCAGTGCAAAACAATGTAAACCATTGTGAGTCCGTCTTCGATATGAACAGAATGGCGGTAGATCATGGTTTTTATCAAAACCCTTACAAAGCGGATACTGCCCGGTTTTACGGGGTTTTTAACCTTTGTATTAAAATGCTTGGCGAAGAAGCTTATGAAAAATTCGATCAAAAAGAAACACTTGAAGAAGAAGCCTATCGAAATAGCCGCCCTAAACTAGACTCCTCATTACTGATCCCTGATCTGATAGAAATATTGTCGCAAGCCTTGGAGGACGATCAGAAATACCGGGCTCAGCTTGGAGATCAAAGGCTGGATTTCTCAGCAAAAGACCGTGAGCAAATGTGGAGTCTGCAATCCCGGCTAGACTCGATTAACCTGCTCAGAATTGACACTGTCCTAACGCATCACGGATATCCGGGAACCCATCAAGTTGGCTATGAACTGGTCGATGTTGTCTGGCTTGTACTTCATCATCAAGTGGACATCAGCGTAAGGAAAAAGTACCTGAAAGAAATCGAAATACATCTTTCGGAAGGGCAACTAGAGGTATACAATCAAAGAACCAGAAACCTGGAAAGCAGGTAATAGTGTAGACTGGCGTCGAATCCAGAATCTGGGGGAAGCCAAAGTGGATGTCTGCTTTAACACCAAAATATGAAATGCCATGCTGCTATGATCCGGGTAATGAATATCGTATAGTAAAACATAAACCTATGTATCCAAATTTAAACACCGCATCCCGTCTTATTTACTTCTTTACCGTTCTTGTAGGCCTATCCCTGGTCGGCTGTTCAGGAAGTAGCAAAGAACCTCTAAGGAAGCTATCGAGAGATGAAATATTAGAGCTGAAGGAAAATCAACGCTGGTCACTAGATAATGCAGCATTCGAGACAACCGATCATGACAAAGCCACTGCTAGCGAACTAGAGCGCTTTAAAAGAGGGGAGTGGGCTGCTGACTACTATGCGGATGGAAGCCATAACATTCGAAGAGTTGTAATTCGGCCCGCAACGTATGAGGATAATATTTTAGCCATTCTGATTAAAAACATTGGGTACCATCCTGGTTACAAGGTTCCCCTTGTTTCTATTAATTGTGATAGTTTAGAGTTTATCATTGACGATCTCTACAGGCTGGAAACGGAAGAGATCAAGAATCTTCTCGATACAATTCCTCCTGATACATTAGAATTTTTTGACTTTCGGAAAATAATAATAGCCTCTATAGAGAAAGACTGTGGTCTTCCATCTGTTGAGAGACATGGAGATAGAAGCGTCAAGGCATTTTGGTCGATGATACAGCATAATGAGAAGGAACAGATGGCTTATTATTATCGGTACATTGAAAGGTTGGTCCAATTAGGTGATCTGCACCCTGAAAGATTGGCTTTATTGACCGACCGGTTACTGGTTTTCAACGACTATAAACAGGTATATGGCAGTCAAATTGTAAATGGCGAACTGCACCCCATAGAAAATCCCGACTCTGTTGATTACAGGAGGCTCGAAATAGGGTTGGAACCTTTGAGCGAGTATCTCAAAGGATTTGATTTACAATGATGGAATACTTTTCCTGAGGAGTGAACTCAATCAATGCAGCTCAAGCAAGTGAGCGTGCGCGGTCTGGCTTCAAGAATACTAGATTTTGATTTTCAAAGCAAACGGCAAAATGAAAGCAGTGCATCTAATCTTTTGTTTGGTCCTTTTTTCCTTATCCAATTGCAATGGAAAAGACATCGACAGCCTGGGGCCTGCGGTCATTATG
This sequence comes from bacterium, assembly GCA_024742755.1. Lineage (GTDB taxonomy): Bacteria > Bacteroidota > Bacteroidia > Chitinophagales > Saprospiraceae > Phaeodactylibacter. The sequence goes on from JANSXW010000136.1 coordinate 2,677, forward strand.
GGGACGATAGAGAACCATGATCCCGATGACCAACTTCTGTACTATACCTATTTGACAGGGCAGCCCGTGAAAATAATTAACGGGCAATATAAGATCGAACTGGACATTCAGGAACCAAACCTCATCAGCCTGAAATACAACAAAATGATCCCTTGGGATATATACGTGAAACCGGGAGATAGTATTCATGTCGCATTCGTGTATCAGTCCCCTTTTGCGAAGGCATTTCAAATCGCAGGCATTCCCAGGTTTATTTTGCTGAGAAAGGATCGCAGGGTGCTCGACTCAAATGCGCCAAGGCCAAGTCAGGAAGGTGTTGATCAGATTTTCGAAAGAGGCTACCCTGAAGATTGATCCTCATGCATGGGGCAGTGCCGCAGGGAAAATGGGCTGTTTTATAAAGCTTTACAGCAAATACGCATTATGGACGTTTACTTCGAGCCTGCCTCCTTCGTGTTGTGATAAACTGCCGGTTCTCCTGTCAGCTCCCAATGCCCAAGCGCAATGGGTATATTGCCCATCGCATTGAGCCGGTCAAAGAAATCCATAGGCACAAAACCGTCAGCCTCAGGTTCCTGCAAACGGGCATAATCTGCCAATGCTGCCTCCACCAGGTATTTCCCTGTGATATAGCTGGTTCCGTAACCCGGTTGGCGCAGGTAGAGGTGCTGCTCAAAGATCAGTAGGTCCTTCTCCGTTTTCATCCACCCTCTGGGGGTATATTCTGAATGGACACCACCGGCTTCCTCCATAGTCATTATATTGGCATGGGCATACAGCGACCCTAAGCCCCGGGCAGCACGCTGTGCTATCAGTATGTAGACGATTTCCTTTACTCTGGGATCATCGTCGTACAGCCCGGCTTGCATAAACATTTCTTCCACAGCGGTAGCTACCCCTTCATTGCGGGAATCGAAAATGTTGTATAGCAACGGGCCTCTGCGGATTTCCTTTTTATTCGGTTCATTGTCCATACGGGCCAGCTCAAACCAGTGATAAAAATGAGAATATAATGGCTGGGGATCGTAATGCGCTCCAATCCAGAAAAAATTCCGCTGCTCCTCCGGGATGTATTGCCCCAGATGTTCACGCAGAGCCGGTTCGAAGTAGTCCTTAACGGTAACCATTTCTTCCTGTTCCAGAAAGGTGAGCAAACGCTTTGCAGAACGGTTGGCTAATCGATTATAGGCTTCAGGGCTGTCGGCAGCAGTAAGTTCCGGAAGTGCCCGGTTGCGATGTTCTTCCAGTTTCAGGGCAGACCATGCACGAGCGAGCTCTCGTTTCATCAGCAATACTTCATCTTCCCAGGTCATCGGAACAAGATGTACATTTTGCAGATACCAGGTGTAATTATCTTTTCCAATTCCGGAAGGGCCGGTTTTGCCTTTAGACTCCGCTTCCAACCAGGTTGCAAATTTATCAGTAGCGTTAATCGCATCCTGAATGACTTGCTTTAAACCTTCATCCTCCGCTACACCCGGCTTCTGCAAAATGGCCCTTAGGTTTTCACTTTGGGTTTGAATATCCCGAATTCCGGCGATCCAGAGATCACGGGCATTCCCGGTCAGGTTACGCTGTGCCTGCTGGTTGAGAGGTGGAATTACCTTTAGGTCCTTAATCAGCCGTTCCCGTTCAGAAGGGCTCAAAGGGAATTCATAAGCCCATATCTCGGTCGTAGCATGATGAGTTGGCCCTTCGTGGGCAGGCACATCAGATCTGTACGTCCATAGTGATTTGTAATAAGCAGGATCACGAGCCCATGGGCGAAGAACCCGCTGATTGAAATCATAGCCATTCATTTCTGCCCAAACCAGTGTCCAGTCCACCCGCTGATCAACAGGCCAGCCGCTCGTATCCATCATCGTCAGTTTTGTCCTCAATTGCTCAAATGCCGGGCGTCGTTCGGCAAAAGTTTCAGCGGTATAATCTGGCGCACCATTAAGTAAAGGTGGGTTTTCAAAGGTCCGCCATTCTTTGAATAGATCCACAAGCGCAGCATAATCATTACTTCCCTCCTGAGCCTGGGCTTTAAATTGCAGGCTGCTCAACAAAAAAGCTATACAGGCAAGGATTGAAAGCAAACGGGCAGTCATCATGTATTTTTAGGGAAAGATACGATTTAAAGGCTATTGGGAGAAAGGCATCGTGCCTATCGAAGTATTTTGACCTTAGAAAAACAGGTGTCTTATTTTAAGGCCCCACCGGCAGAACCTTCTGCATCTTCACAGAATTTCAAGGTATTTTCTGACTTAAACAGGCAGCACCTCCCGCAACCGCTTCACCACCTCATAAGCGGCCGGGCAGATCGCCGTATTCTTCAGCGTCAAATCCAAAATCTGGTGGAAGCCCTTGTGGTTGGTGTGCGGGTACTCGGCGCAGGCCTTGGGGCGGTACTCGTAAATGGAGCAGTAGTTGTCGCTGCCGAGGAAGGGGCAGGGCGTTTCGTTGAGGACGTAGTCGCCTTCTTCATCGAGGTGCAGGTACTGGTCCACGAATTCGGCTGGGCGCATTTTCAAATGGCTGGCGATGCGCTCAATATCGCGGTCGCGGAATATGGGGCTGGCTGACTTGCAGCAGTTGGCGCATTGCAGGCAGTCCGTATGCTCAAACACCTCATCGTGCAGTTGGGCAACGGTAGCGTCCAACTGCCGGGGCGGCTTCTTTTTGAGCTTTTGGAAATACTTTTTATTCGCCCGCTTATCGCTTTTCGCCCGCTGCCTGAGGTGCTGCAGGCGGGTAGGCATGTCTTCCTTGAGCGGTTCCTCCTCCATCGTCACAACTTTTGATCCTTGCTCTGGTTTTTTAGTGGTCTGCATCAGAAAACAAAGATCGTAAATTTTGAACGCAACATCCACTCCACCCAAAGCAGAAGTTGAACAGGACAGCCGCCCGGACCTGATGAGCTGGATTATCCTCGTTACCCTGAGTCTGATTTGGGGCAGTTCTTACATCCTCATCAAAAAGGGGCTGGTGGTCTATTCAAGTACAGAGGTGGCTTGCCTGCGCCTGGCGATCTCGGCCCTGTGCTTTCTGCCCTTCCTGCTTTATCAGTTCCGGAAGGTGGACTGGTCACGCTGGCCATTCCTGGTCATTGTGGGGCTCACAGGCACGGCTATTCCGGCCTTTATGTTTTCCATTGCCCAGACAGAGATCAGCAGCTCTATGGCGGGTGTGCTCAACTCCCTGGTACCTTTATTTACGCTGGTGCTGGGTGTGGTATTGTTTGGGGCAAAGGCGCACTGGCTTAAGCTGTTGGGCGTGCTTATTGGCTTGGCAGGAGCGGCTACGCTCATCCTCTTCAGCCGGGAGGCGGGCATGGAGGGCAACCCCTGGTACGGGCTGCTGGTGATTGTCGGCTGTATCTGCTATGCCATCAATTCCAATACCATTGCGAAGTACCTCAAGGAAATGAAGTCGCTCATCATAAGTGCTACTTCTTTTACGATCGTGGGCGTTCCGGCTTTTGCCTACCTGTTTCAGACCGATGTGCTGCCCAAGCTGGAGAACACCGCCGGTGCCTGGGAAGCACTCGGCTACGTTGCACTGCTCAGCATTATGGGTACCGTGCTCGCCTCCCTGATTTTCTTTCAGCTCATCAAGCGGACCACTCCGGTATTCGCCTCCATGATCAGTTACCTGGTGCCTATGGTGGCGGTCTCCTGGGGCTTTCTGGACGGAGAGGTGATTTCTGTGATTCATTTTTTGGGGATGGGGCTTATTCTCAGCGGGGTATATTTGGTGAAGCAGTGATTAGTTTTGCCTAAGGGAACGGCAGCGAAGGCGACTGGAAAAGCCAGTAACTGGGATGCGGCTTTATTTAGTCAGAAGCCGCTTCTGTAGAAAAAAGCCGGGCAGAACGTTTTGCTTGAATGAGTGGTTTTATTTGCGTATATTAAGGTATTAATTCCGGATCGATGACAACCAAAATAACTGTCCCACTATCTGAAGTAGACGAGCAGTTCCTGCAGGAGCTGAAGGAGAAACACCCCAGCCATGCCCGGCTGCATATTCAGGTGGTTGATATGGACAGTGCCCCTGCATTTAAAGAAGAGCACTTCTGGTCAATTATCGATTTGCTTGATTGGAATGCCAAAACCAGGGATCAGGTACTTAGGCCAGCGGTGGCTGCTCTGGCACAACGACCAAATAGTGATATCTATTTGTTTGAGGACTATCTGGCAGAGAAACTGTTCTTATTGGATACCAGGGCGCATGCTGAAGCTGCTTATCCAAACAGCCGGATCTCCGAAGATGGGTTTTTATACGTTCGCGCGGCAGTAGTCGCCAAGGGGCAGGCGTTTTTTCTTAGTGTTTTGGAATCGCCCTCGCAGATTGACCCTGAAGAAGATTTTGAGCCTTTGCTTTCGCTCTCATCCCTGGCTTACGAAACTAAAAATGGGAATGCATTTGATTATACAGCTCCTGTAAGCTACGAGACTTACGCTAATGAAAAGGGGTGGCAATAAACCGGAAAACCAGATAAAACAATGGCTGCCCACATCACTGCAGGCAGCCATCCAAAACATTACCTTTGCGTCTAGCTTAAGAAAAAATCTAACCAGCGTTATAGTAAAAACGCTCGTGCACGATCTGGTCACCTTCCCACTTCTGCACAGCCACCTGCTCCATCTGAACGCGGTTGCCATCCTTGAAGGTAACTTCCATCATGTTTTCAACAGTCGTGATCCCGTTTTCTTCATCTGAGGTCAGGCTCTTCACCTGCAGGTCGTGAAACTCCTGTACGTTGTTGAGGAACTGCTCCTCGTATTCGCGGCAGGCAGCCTTGCCGGTGCGCTTGCCCGTTGGCTCTTCCATGATGACGCCCTCTGCGTAGTACTTCTCAAAAGCGTCCATCAGTTTGCCCTGTCCGAGCATGTTGTAAATATCCTGTGCTTTTTCCTTGTAAGTCATAATTGATTAATTTTTGGTGTTTAAACATTAAATGTTTGCACGCTGAAATAGTTCGTGGCAGGCCGGCTTTTTTTCAAAAAAAGAAGCAGGCATTTCTGTTTTGCTTATTTTTAGGCAGACTAAAACCTTATCACCATGGAAATGAATTGGATTGCAATCGCCGTAAGTGCCCTCATACCGCTGGTTGTGGGCGCTATTTGGTACAACCCCAAAGTACTGGGCAAAGCCTGGATGCAGGCGAGCGGTGTCACCGAAGCACAAGTGCAGACTGGCAATATGCTGGTGATCTTCGGACTGACTTACGTTTTTGGGCTGCTGGCCGCTCTTACCTTAAGTTTCCTGGTCGTGCATCAGGGGCACCTGTACTCCATTCTGGTTAATGAACCGGGCTTCGGGGAGGAGGGTTCGGACATGATGCGATATATCGGAGACTTCATGGCCAGCTACGGGGACAATTTCCGCACTTTCAAGCACGGAGCCTTCCATGGCCTGATGACCGGGATTACCTTTGCCTTGCCCATTATTGCCATCATCGCGCAGTTTGAGCGCCGCTCCTGGAAGTACATCTGGATCCACGCCGGCTACTGGGCCCTGACGCTGATGCTCATGGGGGCTGTCATTAGTGGCTGGCAGTAAATTTTTACCGGGCGCAATTGCCCGCAAAGCTCGTCAGCGCAGCCATCCTTTAAGGCTGATTATCTGTATAGCCTAATTCCAGTGTCTGCCTGACGAGCTTCCTGTTTCTTTGTACCTGCCTGTAGGAGGTTCACGCAGCGCCCCAAAGGAGATTTGCGCAAAGTGCGCAATGTGTTTCGCAAAGGTCAGAAAGTTGGCCTGTGCGGCTCATCACGCTGCGGTCTCTGCGTATCCTTCCTCTGCGCCTTTGCGTGCCTATTTTTCCCGCTACCGCACCAGCATCACCCCGCCTTCACGCTCTACCTCCAATTCCTGCCCACAGTAAAAGACCTGCCCCTTCAGATGGTAGACATACAGGCCGGTATTCATCAGCGTACCTTTGAATACACCATTCCAGCCCAGTGCCGGATCGGTGCTTTCCAACAGCTGATTGCCCCAGCGGTCAAAAACCATCAGATTAAAGGACTGCCACTCCAGGCCCGGTGCCGGGTACGCCCGGAAGGTATCGTTATTGCCATCTTCATTGGGGGAGAAGGCGGTGGGCAGGTAAAGGAGAGCCGCTTCGTCTACCCTGGGAGCAGTGACGTTGAAGTTCAGCGTCAGCACCTCACAGGCGTTGCTGAGGGTCAGTTGGTATGCACCAGCTGTGTCGAATTGCGCCACCGGGCCGCTTTCCCCGTTGCTCCAGTTGTAGGAAAGCTCCGATTCTGTACCTGAGAGCACCACGGCATCTACCGTCGTTGCCGGTGTTTCGCAATCGCCAGGCTGAATATCGATTTCTGCCTGCAGGGGCGTCAGTGCTTCAACCGTCGCCAGGAGCGTCGCCGTACAACCGTTGCTGGTGTTGGTAACGGTCACGCTGTATTCGCCCGCGCTCAGGTTGCTGAATTCGGGCCCGCTTTGCACAGGAAAGCCCTGAAGTGTGAATTCCAGGGGCTGCTGAGAGCTGTCCTGAACCAGCAGTACCCCTGTACTGCCTTCCGGGCAACTGGGTTCTGTGAACGCTGTGGGCACCGGAGCGGATAGTTCTGCCACGCTTACCAGCACAACAGAGTCGCACCCTTCGCTATTGATCAGATTCAATTGCAGAGAGTCGCCCGGGCTGAGCGGTTGCCCTTCAAAATCAACGGTCGTTCCGGTACAGGCTTCCAGGTTGAGGGTGGTAAAGCTGGGTTCGGCTGTGCCCACTTCCACAAAAACGAGGGAGTCACAGCCCGCTGCACTTTGGAAGGTAAAGACCGTGTCCTGCCCGGCCTGAAGCTCGGTGCCGTTATAATCAACACTTGCTCCTGCACAGGCGGAGAGGGCGATGTTGGTCTCCAGCGCTTCCACCGACTCTACTTCCACTGTAACCACGGAGTCACACCCATTGGCATTGATAAAGGTGAAGTTGGCGGACCCGCCCGCCGGGATTGCTGTGCCTTCGTACAAATAGTCCGTGCCCGCACAGGCCTGCACCTGCAAGGTGGAATCGGTGGGTGTCAGGGTTTCGACCACCACCGTGACCACGGAGTCGCATCCATTAGCATTGGTGAAGGTGAAGTCCTGCTGCGTCCCTGCGGGCACCGGCGTGCCGAGGTAGTCCGCGCTTTCGCCCTGACAAGCCGCGAGATTGATGGTGGAATCGGTGGGCAGAAGCGTTCCGACGACCACAGTGACCACGGAGTCGCACCCATTGGCATTGGTGAAGGTGAAGTCCTGCTGTGTTCCCGCCAGCACAGGCGTGCCGAGATAGTCCGCGCTTTCGCCCTGACAAGCCGCGAGATTGATGGTAGAATCGGTGGGCAGCAGCGTTTCGACAACCACGGTGACCACGGAGTCGCAGCCGTTAGGATTGGTGAAGGTGAAGTCCTGCTGCGTCCCTGCGGGCACCGGCGTGCCGAGGTACTCCGCGCTTTCGCCCTGACAAGCGGCTAAGTTGAGGGTAGAATCGGTGGGCAGCAGGGTTTCGACAACTACGGTGACCACGGAGTCGCAGCCGTTAGCATTGGTGAAGGTAAAGTCCTGCTGCGTCCCTGCGGGCACCGGCGTGCCGAGGTAGTCTGCGCTTTCGCCCTGACAAGCCGCGAGCGTGAGTGTAGAATCGGTGGGCAAGAGTGTCGCCACCACCACCGTCAATATGGAATCACAACCGGCGGCATTGACAAGCGTAAAATCCTGCTGCGCACCGGCCGGGATAAGCGTACCCTGATAGTCGAAAGCCTCATTTTCACAGGCGCTGGCCTGCAGGGTGTCGGTAGTGGGCTCAAGTATGTCAATGGAAATCTGCACCAGGCTGTCGCACCCCCAGAAACTGCTCAGCGCACTTTCCAGAACGGTATCCTGCACATAGGTTACCCCTTCGTAAGCCACGGAGCCGCAGCCCGCAAAGCTAAAGTTAGTGGTGTCGGGCGTGCAATTCACCTGCAACAGCCAATCGGCTGGGAAGGCAAGAAAACAGCCGAAGGTGGTGGTGTCGATTTCGGTGTAAACCGGCACCAATTGCTGTGGCAACTGCATAGTATCCAGCTGAAGCTGATAGTCGCCCGCCGGGAGATTGATGAAAGTGTAGCCATTGGGGGCGTTCGCTGTAGCGCTGTTCAGCAGGCTGTTGTTTTGCAACAGGTCAATGACGGCCCCGCTGTAGAGCGTATCTGCTGCGTCAATGATGCCATTATCGTTGACATCAATGTACACCTGCCCTTCCAGCTGGCTTAACCCGTCGAAGAGTTCCAGTTGCAAAGGCGCCGAAGACAGGGCACAGCCATTCTCAGCAACCATATCCAGCCAGTAGCTGCCGCTTTCGGTGGCGATAAGCTCGGGGACAGTAGAGGAGGGCGTCCCCAGCGGCATGCCTTCAAATACCCATTGATAGGTACTGATGCCCGGGATTTCAGGCAGGCAGAGGGTGTCCGGTCGGCAGCGGCTGTAACAGCCATTGGGCACCAGCGAAATATCCGGGCCGGGCTCAATCTGCAGGGTGTTGCTTTCGCTTGCGCATCCAAAACTGTTGGTGGCCGTGACCGTGTAGCGCCCGGGCTGATCGGTCTGCATGACGGGCCCGGTGACGCCATTGCTCCAGCGGTAGGAGAGGGCCGGGTCCGGGCTGTCCACGGTAAAGGTGACCAGGGTGCCTTCGCACACAAAACCACCGGGCGATTGGCTGATCTGCACTTCCGGTGCCGGATTGACAATCACGGTGAAGGGGCCTTCCATGTTGGTGCAGCCGGAAGCCGTTTCGGTTACCGTCACGCCGAAGGTGTAAGTGCCGGCGGTAAGCAAATTGCCCCGGTCATCGGAGAATTCTATAGCGACCGCACCGGTACCGTTCGACCAGGTGTAGGAATAATCTGGATTCGCCAGGGTTTCCAGGAAAACATCGGTGCCCTCGCAAACTTCCAGGGTGTCGTATTCATAGCCCAGAAGTTGGCCCAGTTCGTTGTAGATCGCCGCCCGGATGGTGTCTTCGGGGGCAGGGCGGAAAGCCAGTTCTACCGGGTCAGGCGTATAAGTACAGCCATTCGCATTGGTAACGGTCACCTCGTAGATGCCGGTTCGGGTAACAAACAGGCTGTCCCCGGCCTGGCCATTGCTCCACGCCCAGGAGATGCCGCCCGGAGGTGCCACGAGTACAGCCGTATCCCCCGCGCAAAACTGAGTGCCATTCGAGCTAATCATACCGCTCAGGTCATTGGGCAGAATGGTCACGGTGGCCACGTAAGTGCTGTCACAGCCAAAGCGCCCGATGGCAGTCAGAGAGACGGTGTAGGTTCCTGGCGTTTCAAAGCGGTGGTAGGCGATCGTACCTTCGGCTTCGTTGGCTTCTGCGCTGACCGGGTCGCCGAAGCTCCAGAAAAGTTCCGTGACGTCGGGCCCTGCATTGGCTTCAAACTGCACGGCTTCGTCCGCACAACTTACGGAGGGCTGCGGGAAGGCTACTGCGGGCAGGCCCTTGACGGTGACCGGCCGGCTGAAGGTAGAGGTGCAGCCATTGCTCGTGATGGTTAGAGTGGCAGTGTATACGCCCGGAGCAGTGTACAAATGTTGTGGCTCAGGCAGGTTGGAAGTGTTGTTCGGGCTGGCAGGGTCGCCAAAGTCCCACGCCCAGCTGTCGATCGTTGCCCCGTCAATAAAACGGGACAGGTCAATGAATGTCGTAGGCTCGCCTGCACAAACGGTGTCGGCATTGAAACGGGCGACCGCATAGACCGTGTCCGGCCGGTAGAAAGAGCAGGTGGTCGCCTGCCCGGTGGAGGGGTCCGTAAATTCTCCAGCAAAAAACACCCGGTAGTAGCCGGGGCTGGAAAACACGTGGCTGGTCTGCAGGGTGCCAAAGGAGATATTCCCCGGGCCGCTGCCGGGGTCGTCAAAATTCCATACGGCGGTGCCGGGGATGTAATTGCCAGACACTATGGCTTCGTAGCTGCGGTCATTGCAGTCGCCATTGCTCATTTGCTGAAGGTCAATGGTGCCGGCACAGCCCGGGCTGTTCGGAAAAATGCCGCCGCCAATGCCCGAGCAACCGAGCACGGAAATGGTATTGGACAAGTCTGTACACCCGTTCTGATCGGTCACACTCACCTGATAAGCTCCGAAGTCGGTTGCGGTGTACTGCGCGCTGTTGGTTCCTACGGGGTTGCCGTCCTGCAGCCACTGAAAAGTATATCCGGCTTCGGTATCGGTGGCGTAAAGCCGGGTGGAAGGCGGCAGGTTGCAAAATCCATTGGGGTCAGGGGTGGAAATGCTGACTTCCGGCGCTTCATAGCCGCGGATGAGAAAGAGGGTGTCTTCCGCGCAACCATTAAAGTCGGTCACTACGGTGCGGTAAAAACCAGGGCCAAGGTCCGGGGTGTTCTCCAGGGAAACGATGTTGCCCATCTCATCCAGCCAAAGGTAGCTGTCGAAAGGGGCCGTGGTTTGAACCATAGCCGTTTCCTCCGGGCAGAGCACATCCGGGTGGTCCACGACCGGCTCCGGCAAGCCATAGACGGCCACCTGAAGGATAGCGATCTGGTCACAGGCTTCCATTGTAATCGTGGCAAAGCCGGTATAGTGCCAGCTGACGATAATATTGGCACTTCCATTTTCATTGATGATGGTGCCTGCCCCGGCCGGGCTGATGCTCCAATTGTAGTCCAGCCCTTCGATATCCGCCACGCTGTAGGAGGTGATTTCCTGGTTGCAGGTTTCGTCTGGCCCGCTGATTTGAAGTTCCGGAAGGGTATCCAAAGCAATGAGTGTGTCGGGAGAAGTGCAGCCCAGCACACTTTCCTGCCGCACGCTGATCTCGTAGGGTGGGGTAGGGCCAAAGCTTACGTTGACCGGGTTGCCAACACGGGTGGAAAGGGTCCCGCCGTCGTTGATGGTCCAGAAAAAGCGGGCGCTGTTCAGGTCAGATGCGGCCTCGTAGGTGTAAACCTGCCCCGGGCAAATCTGCCGGGCGCCCTGTATATCTTCAATCGCTGGCACGGCCGGCAGCACTCTGAGTACGGCAGAGGCCTGCATCAGGCAGTACCCGCTTCCGGTTTCGGGGGTGGCGGTCACTTCGTAGAGCCCATCAGTAAAGTCGAGGGGGAGCGACCAGGTACCAGTAACGCTGTTGTTGACCGAAACGGTATCCCCGGTGGCATTTTGGAGCACCCAGGTGGAGGGGGCGGGGCTGCCGCTGGGGATGCTCAGGGCATCAATGGCTATGGTGTCGCCCGCACAGGCTTCCACTGGCGCTTCTATCAGAAGCCCCGGTGTGATGCGTACCGGGAGGGTGTCAGCAACCATGCAGCCCAGGTAGCAGTTGTCGAGTTCCACGGCGACCCACTGGGGCTGATTGGACAGGAAGTTGGCCCATTCCACCACGATTTCGTTGGTGCCCTGCCCTTCCAGGATGGTGCCAAGAGAGCTGGCCGACCACGTCATGGCAGTGCCTTCGTAGGGCGCGATGCTGTACACGCTGGTCGCTGCCCGGCATACATTGGCCGCTCCGCTGATGGCAATGGTGTCGGCCAGAATGGGGACCTGGGCTTCAAAGACACTGGTGCAGCTGCCGGGATCAGGGCAATCGCCCACTTCCAGTTGTACGGTGCCTGATGGCCCTTCATTCCATTCCACGCTGATGAAGTCATCCTGTGGGCCGCCACCGTCAATAATGGTACCGTTGCCAATGATATTCCAGGTGAAAGTACTGCAATCTGTGGCGGCTTCATAGGTGCCAATCTGCCCGGCGCAGAGGGTGCCCACACAATCTACGATCGGCACTTCTCCTTCTTCTACGACGATGGTCAGGCGGCGCTCATCCACGCATTCGCATTCGTTGAATGCCGACAGGGTAGCGGTATAAGTGCCCGGCAGGTCGTACCGATGGCTGGGCTGGCCCTCGGCAGAGGTGTTCCCGTCACCGAAGGACCAAAAGAAGGATTCGGCGGCCTGGCTGTTGTTGAGGAATTGGATGGATTGCCCCTGGCACACAAAGAGGGTGTCGCCACTGGCTTCGGGCAGGGTTTTGAATTCAGCGGTAGGGATTTCCAGGACTTCAGCGCAGGTGAACACCTGTTGCGTTATGCCACAGGAACCGTTGACGAGCAGGGAAAGGCTGCCAAAGCCAGCCTCCTCCCAGGTGACCTCCACACGGTTGCCAAAGATGGTAAAGTTATCGCTGCCGCTGACCTGTACGGCCTCAACGGTAAACAGGCTGTCCGTAAGTGTGTAGGTGACGGTACTGCCGGCGCAGACTTTCTCACAGTCTTGCGTGCCGAGCGGGGGGGTAGAGCTGGAATTGGCAGCGGGGCAGATCCATGCGGCATTGGACACAATATTGGGTGTGGCAGGAGCGGTTGTGATATAACTCCAGCACCCTGGGAAGTCACCACAAAAGTCCGGGTCAAGGCAGGAAACTTCATAAACAAACTCGCCTAGCCCATCCACTACTGGCCCATTGCTGGGATTAGCATCATTGACAACATTTATTTGATAGATATCAGGGTTTTCAATGAGCACAGTGAGGTCTCCTGTCAAGATGTCAAAAATGCTCAAAACGCTCTGGCAGTTATCATCAGCTAGGGTCACTTCCACCATTGCTTCATTACAGGAAAACAGGTTTTGCGCTGTTAGATTTAGGTAGGTGCTGCACAAAATAGCCAACAAAAGAAAGCTCTTTTTCATGGGATGTTTGTTGAGATTATGAAAGCGGCCAAAGGGCTTGTAAGGCCACAGAAAGCTGGCGGCCTGTCAGGTTAAGCAATATTTTAAGCAGGGCTTTTAAGCCAGCAGGCATTTTTACTCCTCAAAGGTCTCCAGTGACTCAAACAGGTCATCCAGTTCATCAAAGGATTTGTAGCCCACTTTTTCCTCTTCGCCGCCCCGCACGCTGATGCCCGCTGCGGCAGTGGTTTCCAGTACCTCTTCCACCTGCCCGGCCGGGAAGTCAGCGCTTAGCAAGATAGGGAATTCTTCGCAAAGTTCCTGAAGTTGTCCCTGTGCATTAGACTGAATATCAGCCCATTTGAGGTTGTTCTTGGCAAAGTCGAGCACGAAGTACTGTACCTGGTCTTCGTTGGCCTTCATCTGGGTTTCGATAGCATCGAGCTCGCTGAGGTCCTGTACCACCATTTCCTGAATGACGGGGACTTCTGCTTCGTGCAGGGCTTTGAGGGTTTGCAGGTCGGCGAACATGCCTACCTGTACGGCATCGAGCTTGAGCATATCGACGGCGCCCAGGATTTCATCGGTTGCATGCAGGTTGAATTCGCCCAGGATTTTCACACCGTCCACCCATTCGCGGATGGCCTCCATGTTGGCAGGCGGGATGTAATCTGCTGCTCCGGTATCGAGGTTGAAGCCCAGCCACTCCACTTCCCAGGCAGCAAAATAACGGGCGTCAGTAAGGTTGGTCACGGCGCTGGCCTTTACTTTTGTCTTTAACATAAACTTATAATAGGTGTTGCTTGTCAATATAAATAGCCGGCCCTTTTCGCTGAAATTACTAATCAGCAGGCTCGCAGCGCAAAGTTATAGAATTGAAATGTGAACCATGGCACAGCCTTCTTATTATACTTTGGTGTTTGCCGTGACCCGGGAGATTCCCCGTGGGCGGGTAAGTACCTATGGCGCGATTGCCGATTTCCTGGCCCTGGGCTCCGCCCGCATGGTGGGCTGGGCGCTGAACAACAGTTTCCACGAGGAAGGCATTCCGGCCCACCGGGTGGTCAACCGGAAAGGCGAGCTGACCGGGCGCAATCATTTTCCCACACCAACGTTAATGCAGGAGCGGCTTGAGGAAGAAGGCATCCGGGTGGAAGATAACCGCGTGGCTGACTTCGAACAGGTGTTTTGGCACCCTAAAGCCCTGGGCATGGACTACGAAGTGGACATTTAAAAGAACCGAATAATCTATGAAACAACTGATATTATCCCTGGCCATTTTGCTGGCCGCCTCGATAAGCGCTCAGGCGCAAAATGCGCCAACTGGTGTTTGGAAAACCATCGACGATGAGACTGGCGAGGCCAAATCGCACGTGGAGATTTACAAAGACGGAGGAAAGTACCACGGGAAAATCACAAAGCTGCTGGTGGCTGCTCAGGACCAGGTCTGCGAGGCCTGCACCGGCAGCCGCAAGGGGGAAAAGCTGGTAGGCATGGTTATTATCGATGGCCTCGAGCCCTACAAAGATTATTGGAAGAATGGCACCATTATGGACCCGGAGACCGGTAACGAATATGGTTGTTCGGTCTGGTTTGAAGAAGGCAAGCCCAATGAGCTGAAGGTGCGCGGCAAGCACTGGACGGGGCTCTACCGCACGCAAACCTGGTACCGGGTCAGGTAAACCTGCGGGAGGGTAAAGCTTTGAGGCGAATCAAAATAGCATCCTTTATTCCTGCCTGCCTGACCGTCAAACTACTTTGGTGGTGCAGCACTGAAAAAAACAAATTTAAAGGGCAATATAAAGGTCTTTTCTTTAGTTTTATAGGTGATTTTATCAAACGCAACCACATCAAATTATTCTATGAAGCAAAGCTTTACATCCAACCATCTCGTCAGATACCTCTACAATGAGGTGACGGTATCAGAACGGCTCGGCCTTGAGGAGGCACTCACTCGGGATTTCGGGCTATTTGAGGAATACAGCGAGCTGAAGGCGGCTTACCGAGCCCTGCCGAAGGTGACGTTTAGCCCCTCAAAGCAATCGCTTCAGCGCGTGCTGGAGTATAGTAGTGAAAGAGCTGCCCTGGAACGCTCGCATTGAGCGCCGGAACAATTACTGCTTAAGAAGCCCCTGGCATCGCAATGACGCTCAGGGGCTTCTGCATTTTAGCCCGCCGCTCTTTTGAATCCCTGCCGGGTTTGCCTAACTTGAGCCGTAATTGCAGGCATCCCCGCCTGCAACTGAATTCAAATAAAATGTAGCGTTTGTTTGCTTTTTATAAACGAAGTGTTTATTTTTGTTGGGCATTCAAACAAAATCTTGATTAAACCACACCAAATGGCAGATGTCAACAAGGACCGGGAAGCTAAACTCAAGGCGCTTCAGCTGACAGTAGACCGGATAGAGAAAACCTACGGGAA
>JANSXW010000171.1 GCA_024742755.1 bacterium
TGTGGTTCTGGCTAAATCTTTTTTAGCGCGTTTGGCGGGTCAAATAAGCTAAAAAAGATGACGCCAGAGCCTGCCCCGCATTTCAGCGGGGTTCATAAGTCCTTGGTTTGCAATAGGAGTAAGCTCCAAACATAGTCTAAGGCTTTGGCGGGATTAAATTAGCGAATTTTCGCAACAACTATTCACTATCCACCGCAAAAAAGCCTCAACTGAATTGCTCGGCAAAACTCAATCAGCGGGCACTGACGCTTCAGCAGGCCTGCTGCTACTTGCCTTTAAAATCAGCACTTCGCTTTTCAATAAAAGCGGCAGCCCCCTCCCTGAAGTCTTCGGTACCGGTAGTTTGTCCAAAGGCTTTCACTTCGCGATCAAAACCATCTTCGTTATATTGAAAATAGGCATTGATGGCTTCAATGGTCTTGGCAATAGCAATAGGCCCTTTTTTCGCAATCTTCCCGATGATAGCTTTTGCTTTATCCATTGCTTCGCCGGCAGGCAGGACATAGTTGACCAGCCCCCAGGCCAGGGCCTGATCAGCAGTAATCATATCACCGGTGAGCAGGAGTTCCGTGGCTTTCGTTTTGCCCAGGTACTGTATCAGGCGCTGCGTGCCACCGTAACCGGGGATAATGCCGAGGTTCACTTCCGGCTGTCCGAACCGGGCATTCTCAGTAGCAATGCGCAAATGGCAAGCCATGGAGAGCTCGCAGCCACCCCCCAATGCAAATCCATTGACAAGGGCGATAACGGGCTTGTGGAAGCGCTCAATCAGAAAAAAAACATCCTGCCCTCTCTGTGCCATATCCTGACCCTTTTGGGTATCCAAAGCCAGAAACTCCTTGATGTCTGCGCCTGCCACAAAGGCTTTCTCTCCAGCGCCGGTAAGGATAATGCCCCTGAGCCCTTCCCGTTTTGGGGCGTCCTCTGCAAAGAAGTGCTGCAACTCCAGCATCGTCTTGGTATTCAGGGCATTCATGGCTTTTGGGCGATTGAGGGTGAGGATGAGAATACCGTCCTGCTCGTCGATTAATAAGTTGGTGTAGGGCATGTTTATGGTTTTTCAAAAAGTGAAAGCGATTGAAAGTAGATTGGCGTGAAATTAGGAAAATTATAGCTTTATACGGCCCTGTAGCGGTTGTTCAGTTGCTATTTTCAGGAGTTTACCCTGTCAGGATTTATATAGAAAAGTGCTTTTTGTTTAAGAAATATATATATATTTGCCACATCTCCATAAAAATAAATTTCCTCCTCGTCCAAGAACCGATCATCTAAATTGTAACTTTTCCACGCTTACAGCGTAAGAGTGGATACCGAATATGTATTTTATAACCTATTCAAATCTATAATTCTAATGAAGACGAATATGTACACTATGCTACTGCTTGCATTTTTTGCAGGTAGCAGCCTTACCGCCCTTGCCAACGGGGCTAACACCTGGACCGGCGACGGAGACGGCTGGCGCTGGGAAGATCCGGACAACTGGGAATATGATCAGGTTCCATCTCAATATGATTTTGTTGTGATCAGCGGAGACGCTTACGTTCAGGTCACACAGCCTGATGCAGCATGCGCAGCCATTGAAATCTATGGGAATGCGACGCTGTTTGTCCGGTCAGAAGGCAGCCTTAATATTTACGGCTACTTTTACGACACCGCTCCTGAAACAAGTGGTTACTATGATCTCCCTCATGGAATTAATGCCGATGATTATGCCACAATTGTCAATTGGGGAACGATCAATATTGGTAGCGATTTTTATTACCCCAGTCCCGAAACCTCCTCCAATGGCTACTACGAGCCCAGCATAGCTGATGGGATTAATTTAGAGGATGATACCCGCATGCTGAACCGGGGCGAACTTTATATTGAGTACGTTGCCGGTGACGGTATCGAGATGGATGTAGATGCCCTTTTTGTAAACCGTGAATTTGTTAGTTTATACTACATCGGTGATGAGGGTATAGATATGGACGAAGACGCTATCGTTCGCAATCGTGGCCAGATTGATATTTCTTACGTCAACTATCAGGGTATCGACCAGGATGATAGTGACACGGAGTTCATCAATTCCGGTGAGCTCAATATTTCATTTACTGATGATGAAGAAGGCATTGAACTCGATGATGGCCTTTTCAAAAATACAGAAACGGGCGTTGTCAACATTGCCTATGTGGCCAATGACCTGCTCTACATCCGCTCTGGCTCAGATTTTGAAAACTATGGGGTTGTCAACCTTGATGTGGTGCCATTTGACCCAGTTACCTTCCCGCAAATCCCTGCCTCTGCCCCGGAAAGCCCGGATACAGACGAAGACACGCCAGATGTAGTCTCTGTAGAGGAATTTACTACTTACGGTGCCATACTGATTACTGGTGGAGACCTTCATAATTACAGCGAAATTAATATTTCGCCTCTTCAGTTCTTCGGTATCGGTAGCCCGGAAACACCAGAGGAAGCTCCTTATTACTACACTTTTGCATCACTGCTGAATAGAGGAGGGGACCTTTATAACGAAGATTGTGCCTCTATCAATATAGAAGGGCCGTTCCCTATCATTAACGAAGCATACCTCTACAACGAAGGCACGATTGATCTATCTATTGGAAACATCATACCAATCTCTCCTGATCCTGAGGAAGGGCCAGGGCCAAACTTTGGTGAGCATATTAACGAGGGTTACTTCTACAACGATGGAGATATCCTGTCTGACTACCCATTTTTCATCGGACCTAACCCAATCGATGAGGAATGGACAAAGTCTTCCATCGGAGACGAAGGTGAGAACGATAACTTTGCGCTGGGCTGTGACATTACCATTACTACCTCTTCACGTCAGGGCCACAAGGCAACCACTGATAACGTGGCTTTCCTCAACCAAACGATTTGTGGTGACCGTATACTAACGACTCGTATTGATGGCATAAGCAACGGCGCCGCCGGTATCATGATCCGCGATGGCGAAGGAGGCGGTATCGGAGGACCTCCAGCAGCACCTGCTCAGTCAAGCCCCAAAATGTTCATGATTGCCTCCAGAAATGTGGATGTAATTTACCACGGTACCCGTTACAACGAAGGCGACCAACTATCGTACACACCGTTCTTTACGCCACACGACCGCTGGCTGCGGGTTGAGCGGATTGGCAATTACATCCGCGCCTACCACAGCAGCGATGGCAACTCCTGGTCGCTGTTCCATCAGGTATACCTGGAACTGGGTGAATGCGCGCAGATAGGCTTATTTGCAACCAGCCAAAATGGAGCCCCTGCGATGGCTTCATTTAGCAATGTAGCGTTTTCTGAACCTGAGCAAAACTTCTCCGTGCCTGATGTTCCAACTGCTGAAGCTCCGGCTATCCAACAGCGGGCCACCGTATGGCCTACACCTGTACAAAGCCAGTTCACAGTGGAGTTTGAACAGGCTACTCAGGTGGCAGGTACTGCTATCCTGCGCAATGAACTCGGTCAGGCTATCGGCCAGCGCAAACTGGAGCCCGGCACCTGGCAGCTGCAATGGGATGCCAATACCCTCCCCGGTGGTCTTTATCTGCTGGAAGTGCAGACCGAAGATGGCCACCGCGAAGTGCTTAAGGTACTGAAGCAGTAATGAACTTATAAAAGAACTCGTTTGGAAACATAAAGAGTGCCTGCTCCCAATCGTGGAGCAGGCACTTTTCTATTTTTGAAGCCTGACTTTTGATAAGGTTTAGGGGCGGGCCGCTTTTTTCTATCGCATCAGCACAAAATCACCTTTGATCATTTCAACATGCCCGTCAATAAATTCCACTTCGGCATAAAAAACGAAGACACCGGGATCCATAGGCTCTCCCCGATGACTGCCATCCCAGCCTGACAACTCGTTGTTCAGTGCCGGTGTGCCCCCTACAAAAACCTGCTCGCCCCAGCGGTCATAAATCTGGAAACTGTTCAACCCAACGACATCTGGCCCCGCGAAAAGCGTGAAGTAATCATTGCGGCCATCTCCATTCGGGCTGAATACATTAGGAGCGTAGACATTCCGTCCTTTTTCCACAATCACCGTTATGAAATCGGTAGCGGTACAGCCCGCCGCGTCCTGCGCGGTCAGCTGGTAAGTCGTGGTTTCCTCCGGCGTCACCACCGGCTCCAGGCTGCTTAGAGTATCCGGTTGCCAGGTGAAGCCTGCGATATCGAAATTCTGCCCATCAATCGACAATTGCACACTCTCCCCCAAACGGATTGTTTCATTTTCGCCCAGTTCCACGAACAGCGGTTCTGCCGGGCTGATGAGCAACGACTGGCTTACCTGGCACCCATTGGCATCCGTGAGCAATAATTCGTATGTGCCTGCTGCCAGGTTGCTCTGAGATACCGGCAACATGCCTATACTAACCGGAGCAGCATCGTTTAACTGATATTGGTAAGGGGCAAGCCCGCCCAAAATCGTATCGATGATGATTTGCCCGCTGTTTTCCTGAAGGCAGTTGGCATCAACAGCGGCAGCTTCCAGCAGTATGCCCGAGGGCGCGGCCAGTTCAATGCTCGCTTCTGATGCACAGCCTCCGGTATCGTTTACAGTTACGGTGTAGGTACCTGCGGCAAGGTTACTCAGGGCCGGACTCGCTGCGCCGTTTGACCACTGATAGGCATACGGTGGTGTCCCCCCGCTGGCGACCACTTCCACCCCTCCATCCGCAGCATCCGCGCAGCTGACTTCAAATCCATTATAATCAGACGTGGCAGCCAGGACCGCCCCAATCTGAGCCACTTCAATGGTCAGGGGCTCGGGGAGGATTGGCAGACAGAAGTTGCCAGTGCCGGAAAGGTTGCTCAGCGAATAGCTCATTGTGACAGTCGGTGCAACGGTCACCGTAACGGTATTCCCCGCCCCGGTAAAGGCTTCCACCAGCCCGTTGTCATCATTTAGGTTGAAGTCAAAACTGTCCGCGCCCGTCAGATTGATGGTAAGCACAAGAGAGTCCCCCGGACAAACACTGCCCGGGGCGCTCAGTTCTGCAGTAACCGTTGGCTGGAAAGTCAGATCAATGACCACCAAACTGTCACAACCGTTTTCTGCTGCGCCGGGCAGCAATTCGGTGCCACTTGGATTGGTTTCGTCGTAGACCATTCCATTCACTTCCACACTTGCGCCTTCACAGAGGCTTAGCGCCAGGGTGCCTTCAGCCGTTTCTTCAAAGGTCAGGTCAACCAGCACCAGGCTGTCGCAACCGTTTATGGCCGCGTTGGGCAAGACCTCCACCCCCGTTGGATTGGAAGCGTCGTAAACCGTTCCGTTGACCGTCAGGCTCTCCCCCGCACAAAGGGTCTGAATGAATTGAGCCGTATCTGCTGCGAAGAAGCTCAGCATGACATTGACCACGGAGTCGCACCCATTCCCGGCTGCACCAGGCAGCACTTCGGTCCCTGCCGGATTTGTGGCATCATAGACCGTTCCGCCAACGGTAACAGAGCCCCCCGGGCATAAGGTTGGGGATAGCGTGCCCGTGACAGGAGCCTCAAAAGTGAGGTCTATTCGGATCAGGCTGTCGCAACCGTTCTCGCTACCGCCTGCTATGATTTCAAACCCGGTTGGATTGGCAGCATCGTACAGGGTGCCGTTGATGGTCAGACTCTCGCCCGGGCATAAAACCGGGGCGATCTGATTGGTATCCGCTTGTAAATAGGTCAGGGCGATGATGATAACGCTATCACAACCGTTTGATGAGGCACCGGGCAGCAATTCAGACCCGCTTGGATTGCCTTCATCATATACGGTGCCATTGACCGTTAGGGTTTCGCCCGGACAAAGGGTTTGCATTATCGTATTCGTACCCAGGGTATCAAAACTTAGATTGATTTGAAAGATGGAATCGCAGCCATTGACAGCAGCGCCAAAGAGGGTATCCTGCCCGGTTGGATTGAGCTCATCGTATACCACACCGTTCACTGCAAGGCTCTCGCCCGGGCAAAGCGTAGGCTCAAAAACAGCTACGGCCTGGTCCAGTACTTCTACGTTGACGCTGATAAGGCTGTCGCAGCCATTTGCAGCAGCACCAGGGAGCAGCTCTACCCCACTCAAATTCCCGGCGCCGTATACCGTCCC
The DNA here is from genome assembly GCA_024742755.1 of bacterium. Classification (GTDB taxonomy): domain Bacteria; phylum Bacteroidota; class Bacteroidia; order Chitinophagales; family Saprospiraceae; genus Phaeodactylibacter. Next base: position 6,080 of record JANSXW010000171.1, read on the forward strand.
GTTTAGGATCAGGCTTTCGCCGAAACAGAGGGTTTCCGCCACAAAATTCGTATCGATCAGGTTGTAGCTGATGGACACATTAATAATGGAGTCACACCCGTTCACCGAGCCGTTCACAATCGTGTCCGAACCGCTCAGGTTGGTGGCGTCGTAGAGCGTACCGTTGACCGTCAGGCTCTCGCCCGGGCACAAGGTTTCTGAAATGGCATTGACCACGGCATCCTCAAAAGAAAGGGCGACACTGATCAGGCTGTCGCAGCCGTTCACCGTGCCATTGGGGACCACCTCGAAGCCGCTGGGATTCCCTTCATCGTAAAGGGTGCCATTGACCATCAGGCTGCTGCCCGTGCAAAGGGTTTGGGCGATAAAGTTCGTGTCTGTCGGGAAGAAGTCGAGCATTACATTGATAATGGAGTCGCAACCGCTCACCGCGCCATTCAAAAGCGTATCTGCCCCGGAAGGATTGGTAGCATCGTAAAGGGTGCCATTGACCGTCAGGCTTTCGCCAGGGCAAAGGGTTTCCATAATATCGTTCACCACCGCATCTTCAAAGGAAAGGCTGATGCTGATCAGGCTATCGCACCCGTTCACTGTGCTATTGGGGACTACCTCGAAGCCGCTTGGGTTCCCTTCGTCGTAGACGGTGCCGTTGATGGTGAGCGCATCCCCGGTGCACAAGGTCTGCACGATAAAATTGGTATCTGCCGGGAAGAAAGCGAGGTCCACCACGATCACAGAATCGCACCCGTTGCCGGCTCCACCGGGCAGGACTTCTGTGCCTGCAGGGTTGGTGGCGTCGTAGGTAGTGCCATTCAACTGAAGGGCCTCTCCCGGGCAAAGCGTTTCCGCCACAAAATTCGTATCTACCACCAAATAGCTGATCGACACGTTAATAATGGAGTCACACCCGTTCACCGAGCCGTTCACAATCGTATCCGAACCGCTCAGGTTGTTGGCATCGTAGAGCGTGCCATTGACTGTCAGGCTCTCACCCGGGCATAAGGTTTCCGAAATGGCATTGACCACGGCATCCTCAAAAGAAAGGGCGATACTGATCAGGCTGTCGCAGCCGTTCACCGTGCCATTGGGGACCACCTCGAAGCCGCTTGGATTCGCCTCATCGTAAAGGGTGCCATTGACCATCAGGCTGCTGCCCGTGCAAAGGGTTTGGGCGATAAAGTTCGTGTCTGTCGGGAAGAAGTCGAGCATTACATTGATAATGGAGTCGCAACCGCTCACCGCGCCATTAAGCAGCGTATCTGCCCCGGAAGGATTGGTGGCATCGTAAAGGGTGCCATTGACCGTCAGGCTTTCGCCAGGGCAGAGGGTTTCCATAATATCGTTCACCACCGCATCCTCAAAAGAAAGGCTGATGCTGATCAGGCTATCGCACCCGTTCACCGTGCCATTGGGGACCACCTCGAAGCCGCCTGGATTCCCTTCGTCGTAGACGGTGCCGTTGACGGTCAGGCTACTGCCTGTGCAGAGGGTTTGGATAACAAAGTTCGTATCCGCCGGGAAAAAATCAATCATTACCACCACAATTGAATCGCAACCCGTGACGGCAGCAGCGGTAAGGGTATCGGCCCCCATTAGATTACCGGCATCGTACACCGTACCATTGATCGTTAAAGTTTCCCCCGGACAGAGGGTCTCAGCAAGCGTATCCCTAACCGTGGGCTGCACCACAATAGTGTCTTGCAACGCCAACGTGTCCGTGCAGACCGCATCAGAAATAGCGCCAAACTGCCAGACCAAATCCTGAATATCCGTCAGCGAGTCTGATGGGCAAAAGACCACCGTAGTATCGGAAGTCGTGCTGAACAAGTCGAAAGACAGGGTATCTGTTCCAGAGCGCACTGCATAGGACAGTTCAAAAGGTGGAGTGCCGGTGAAGCTCAGGTCTACTGTTGCACAACTGTTCTCGCAAATGGTATCCGCAGCTGGCATAACCGACAATTGTGGGGCTGGGTTCAGGGTATCAATCGTTACTGCGCTTTCCGCCTGACAGCCGGCCCCATCGGTCACCGTGACCGTGTATGCTCCGGGCAATACGCCCACGATGGAGCTTCCCATAGCCATACTGCTCCAGTTGTAGGTGTAATTGCCATCGCCGCCGGTCACCGTGAGGGCCGCAGCTCCGTCAGATGCATTCGGGCAGGTCGCGCCCTGTACGTCAAAATCAAAATTCAGTGCACAATCCGGCGCGGAAATAGTAAACGTACAAGTTGCTGAACAACCATTGTCATCCGTTACAGTCACACTGTAAGCCCCCTGTGGCAGGTTGACGATCAGTACATCGACATCGCTGGTACTTAGGTTGCCACTAGCCGGGCCGCTCCATGCCACCTGAAAAGGCGCCGCCCCTCCTGTGATGCCTACGCTACCAATCCCATCCGCATTGCCCAGCCCGGAGGCAGGCGTGTCTTCCCCACAACTCAGCACCGGCTCATCCGTAATCGTGAGTTCAAAGGAGACTTCGTCACTGCATATGGTATTGTCATCAAAAATGTAGTAGGTACCACCGGTAGTCACCACATCACCGGGCGCATAACTGTTGCCGCTGCCATTCGATCCGGTAAAGTAGGCAGCGGAAGTGGTCAGGTTGCTTCCGTTTATGGGCGGGAACGTGTAAGAAGCGCAGGCAGACTGATCGGGCAGAGGCGTGATATCAATGCCGCTCACAATGGTTACCAGGAAGGAGGTTTCATCAAAGCAACCGGGCGTGCCTGCATACACATACAGCAACTGACTGCTGGTCACGGCCTGCCCGGGCGTGAGGATATTGCCGGTGGCATTCGGGCCGGTGTAGTAAAAAGCATTGGAACCTATACCGGTCCCCTGAATAGGGGGCAAGGTATAGCTGTCGCAAGCCAGCACATCCGAAACCGGAAAGACTGTCGGAGGTGCTTCGATGATAACTTCGAGCGTCTCCTGATCATCACAGCCGGGTGTGCCATCGTAGAGGAACAAAATGCCGGAGGTGGTGATCAATGAGCCCGGCGCAAACTGTTGCCCGGTGCCATTAAACCCTGTGTAGTAAGCCTGATTTCCACTCAGCCCGGTGCCGGTGATGGCAGGGAGGGTGTAAGGCCCGCAGCTCGTTACCGGAGAGGCGGAGGGGAAGATATCCGGTGCAGGCGTAATGGTCACCTGAAAGGCTACTTCATCTTCGCAACCCGGCGCAGCGCTGTCGTAGGCATAATAGGTACCGGAAGCGGTAACCGATTGGCCAGGATTGAATGAAGTGCCGGTGCCATTGGGACTGCTGTAGTAAGCCGCGCCTCCGGACAGGTTGGAGCCTGAGATGGGCGGTAAGGTATAGCTTCCGCAAGTCGTCACCGGAGCAATTGGATTGATAACCGGTTGTGTGGTCAGATTGAAGGTGACCTGTACGGGATCGCTTTCGCAAAGCCCGCCCGAGGCCGTTGCCCAAACGCTACCGCCATTTACAGCCGGATAAGCCGATGGATTCGCGACCGGGTTGGTCGCCCCGGCATCCTGATACCAGTTGACGGTATTGCCCGGACTGATTTGATTATCGTAAGCGGTGAGGTCAATCGTGCCACCCGGTACTTCACACTCCGTAATTGGCGGTATCGGATTGGCGTCGGGTGTAAACTCAAAGGTCACAGTAACCGGGACTGTGGCGGACTCGCACCCGCTGCCATCCGTGACCGTCGCGTAGATGGTCTGTGTGGCACCAGAGGCAATAACCGTAGGGATATAGGTGGCCGGATCAATTTCGTTGGTGCCGGCTGCATCGAGGTACCAGGTAATGGTTTGGCCTGTACCGCCATTAATCTGATTGATTATGTCTGTCAGGTTATCTGTCCACAGAGGCGGGAAGATACTTTCTATGCATACCAGAATAGGACCGCCCGGCGGATTCGGTGTTGGGCCGGCGTTGACCGTTACCGAAGTGGTGGCAGCGGCGGCACAAACACCAGGATTGGGGGTAAAAGTCAGGGTATTATTGCCTGCGTTGGCCTGAGCAGGATCGAAATTGCCTCCCACTACACCTGTACCAGACCAGGTGCCTGTAATGCCACTCTGGCTGTCGGGCAACGGGAGGATGCCATCACTTGGGCAGTAAGGACCACCGAGATTATCAAGTACGGGTATCTGCTCCGGCTGCACCTGTACCACCACTGTTTCAGAGTTGGCACAAACGCCCGGCGCCGGATCGAAGGTCAGGGTAAGCGTACCAGTCCCTGCCGCGGAGGGCGTAAAGGTATTGCCACCGGATACGCCCGGACCGTTCCAGCTGCCGGAGACGCCGTTGAAGGCAGTAGTGAGCAAAACAGGTACCGGGCTGCTTTCGCAGAATGGGCTTCCGGGCGGAGGCAGTGGCGTATAGGCTTGCTCGGCCTGCACCGTAACAGAGGTCGTGGCAGGCGCGGTACAACTACCGCCGCCGGAGGGCGTAAAAGTCAGGGTGGTGTTCCCAGTGCCTGCTACTGCAGGATTAAAGCTATTCCCGCTCATCCCGTCACCCGACCAGGTACCACTTAATCCGCTCTGTGTAGGCGATAGCAACAGCGGGCCATCAAGGATACAAACCGGGCCTACCGGGTCCAGCGTGACGGGCGTCCCCGACTGCACCTCGATACTAAAGTTATAAGATACTGCAGTCAGGCAGGCCCCGCCAGAGGGCGTAAAAGTGATGTTATTGCTGCCAATATTGGCACTGCCCGGGTTAAAGGTACTGCCGCTTACTCCCGGCCCTGACCAGGTACCGGCTACACCAGGGTTGATGGTTAAGGGTACAGCCGGGTCCGTATCGCAGAACGGGCCGGTGGCGCTCGTCAGGGTGATGTCCTGGGCGGGGTTTACAGTGACCATTACGTCAGCGGTGTTAGCGCATTGCCCCGGATTGGGCGTAAAGGTAAGGGTATGATTTCCCGGGCCGGCAGTAGGAGCATCCGGGTCAAAGGTATTGCCGGTGACGCCGGGGCCGGACCAGTTGCCGGTAATGCCACCGGGAGGTACAGCAGTATTGAGGGGAATATTTGCTTGTGTTTCGCAAAAAGGAGGGGGTACAGGCAGGTTGGGCGTCGTTGCGGGCGTTACCGTGATGGTAGTTGATGCCGGAGAGGCGCAGGTGCCTGGATTGGGAGTGAAAGTAAGCGAGTAAGTCCCGGGCCCGATAGATGGATCAAAGATATTACCAGACACTCCTGATCCTGACCAGTTGCCCATAATGCCCACGATATTTGTAGGAAGGGCCAGTAAATTTGCCAGTTCACACCTATTGGGAAAACCAGGAATAGGAGCGGGGTTGTCCACGCATTCTATGGCAACATTGGAGAAGGTGATTACTTCATCTGTGGTCCAGGACTGGGTGTAAACTTCAATGCTTACATTGCTCGGAGTTCCGCTCGCACAATAATCAAATGAAATGGTGCCTGATTGCTCGGCATTGGTTGTCCCTGCATCCCCAATCAGGTCACCTCCTACCTCGACACCATCTACCATAAACCTAACCCATAGAAAATCCCAGCATACATCACAGGAACCAGCCTGTGGCATGGTTGGGTCTCCTGCACACGTCCCAATACCACATTCATCCGCAGATTCCATATTGCCATTTCCTTCCCATGGCAAAACAAAATTATAATCTACAGAAAACCGGATGATCCCGCAGGTTCCGCTGGGGACCGGACCGTAAATATCGGTGGTCACTGCATCTTCGTTATTATAGGAAGCTCCGGGAGCACTCAGAATAATTGCAGATTGACCTATAGCCTGGTTTTGTGATAAAAGTAAAAAACCGCCAAGGATCACTAACGACATATAAAAGCCCCGTAAGCTACGCCGAACACTAAAAGTCATGCTTTCCATAATCAAGATTAGCCCTTCGCAAAGAGGAAGGAAGTCAATGTATGCAGTATCAGTTTGGGGTGTTGTTGCTTCATCAAAGGAGTCCTGCAAAAATAGGCATTAATCCCAAGCCCCACAGCCCGCCCGGTGTTAACTACAAATTAATTAACCAAAGGGCACATAAACAACCCGCTGCCCCTTTTTGATTGTCCGGGGTTTTCCTTACCTTAAAAACGAAATACACTGGTGCATTTCAGTAGATATTTTTTTGTTTTCCAATGGAAAACTTTACCTTTGCATCCGCTTTTTACTGAATGAAGCAGGACCAGGCTAAAGAGCTGGTACTGTTAAAAAGCCAACTGACATGGATCCGCTAATCAACTATTCAATCCCCTTGCGTGGATTGCACGAAGGTATCCATCAATTTGACTTCCAGATTGATCGCGCGTTCTTCGACGCATTCGAAAATGCCCCCATTGGCGAAAGCCAGATTCAACTCAACGTTGAACTGAACAAACGCCCCGGGCTGCTCACTATCCACTTTGACTTTGAAGGGACAGTAGATACCGAATGTGACCGCTGCCTTGCTCCAATCAGCCTGCCCATCGAGGGCGAACAGCGACTGATTGCCAAGGTCAGCGAAGTAGTCGAAAACGAAGTCGTTCAAGATGAAGACGACCCGGACGTGATCTTTATCCACCCGGAGCTGCCTAAGCTCAACCTCGCACCCTTTGTGTACGAGTACCTGTGCCTGGCCCTCCCGATGATTAAGATCTACGACTGTGACTCGGATTCGCCACGCCCCTGCAATGACGAGATGCTTGACCGCCTCGGCGCTGCGGAGGACCTGACCGAAGAAGAGCCTGCGACCAATCCGGTCTGGGACGAATTGAAGAAACTGGGCAACAACAATTAATAAATTCAGGGCTGTAACGCCTTTCAAAATGTTATAACGATGGCACATCCTAAGAGTAGAATCTCGAAGCAGCGTAAGCACAAGCGCAGAA
>JANSXW010000382.1 GCA_024742755.1 bacterium
GACGCGCCCGAGGCCGAGCGCCCTTGCCGCATCTCTGGGCACCGCCGCCTGCGCAACGAGTTGCTTCACGCGGACGAACAGATCAGAAGACCCCTCATCGTCAAGGAGCACACGAGCGACCTCAACCGTGAAACCCTAGGGTCCTGGGGCAGCTCCCTTTCGTGCGCGCCGGAGGTTTGAAAGCACAAATTCAGGGAGGAGGTGGACCTGGTCAGGTTGGAAATCCAACACCTCGTGGGAAAGCGCCTCATACGGCTCGGCTGGGCGCCGGTCGGGATCACGAAGCTCCTGCAAAGTCTCGGGGGTGCCTGGGGCCAGCGCGCTAGACGTCAGCGCCTGTCGTGCCGCGGACAGTTCTCCAAGGTGCACAAGATGGCGTGCGCGCTGGGCGGCACGGGCCGCGAGGGCTTCCGGGGTCGCTACCTCGGCTCGGGGCACCGGTGGCTGAAGTGGCTGGGCTTCTTCCAGGAGTTGGGTCCACCGCCCCTCATTAAACGCCGCGAGGCGTGCAATCCACTCATGCTTGGGCAGCTTCCGAACACCAGGGCTGCGATGCAACAGCATGCGTGGCAACAAGAACCACAGCTTCCAGGCTCGCATGGATCGCTCCTCGTGGGCTCCCGCGTCGAGGATGGCTGACAAAGCAAAGGCCAGGGCGTGACGCACGGGACCGCGGACAAAAGGGGGAACGAACTGGAAAGTGCAAGCACGGCGCTGGAGTGTCTGGAGCAAATCCACTGAGTCAAGTTGCACCAGCGCCCGCTGGAGCTGCCGATCCGCCGCCGGCGGCGGCATGGGGTCGGGAGGTTGTGGCTCGCTGTCGGAGTGGCTAGCTGCCTGGCCCAAGGGGCGTGGTCGACTGCTCTGCTGGGAGTTGTCGGGCCGTGGGCTGTAGCCACTGCCGGGGGCGGCATGTGACGATGCTGTGCTGCGGTTGCCGCCCCTGGATGGTGGGCACTGGGGCGCTCCGCGCCTACCTTGGCTGTGGGGACGGCCTCCGCGGAGGCGAGCGCTGCCGGCGCTGCTGGCGCGGCTGCTGCTGGTGCTGCTGCTGTTGCTGCTGCTGCTGCTGTTGCTGCTGCTGCTGCTGCTGCTGCTGTGGCCGCCGCCAGGGGGTGGCGGTGCGCCTGCCTGGGCGCCATCTTGGTCCCGCCGTGCGGCGGCTGGAGGGACTATTAGTGCCTGTGCTGCGGGTTCTGCCGCTGCTGCTGGCGCGGCCGCTGCTGCGGCGGCTGTTGTCGTGGTAGCGGCAGCTGTTGCTGAGGTTGTGGCAGTTGTTGCTGCTGCGGTTGCTGCTGCTGCTGCTGCAACTGCTGTGGCTGCTGCTCCCAGTTGGTGCGGGGTTGCCGGGGGGAA
>JANSXW010000239.1 GCA_024742755.1 bacterium
TTAGTGTATAATTTACACTACCTTTAGCCGAGTTAAAAGGACAGTCATGATAGTAGTAGTAGATAGTGGCTCGACCAAAGCCGACTGGAAAATGATCAGCGGCTCGGGGATACAGAGTATTACCACGATGGGGTTCAACCCTGTTTTTCATTCTGAGGAGGTCATTTTTGATGAACTTCAGAAATCTTTAGTTCCGGAAGTTGCCACGGAAGAGGCGAGTAAAGTTTTTTACTACGGCGCCGGCTGCTGGGATGCCCGGCTGAAGAGCACCGTACAGAAAGCGCTGGACCGGGTCTTTGGGAACGCAGATATTGAAGTGCACCACGACCTGCTGGGGGCCGCCCGTGCGACCTGCGGGCATGACCCGGGCATTTCCTGTATCATCGGGACGGGTTCCAACAGCTGCCTGTACGATGGCAAGGATGTGATTGACAACGTGACCAACCTGGGCTACCTGCTGGGCGATGAAGGCTCCGGCACCCACCTGGGCAAGCGCCTCATCCGGGCCTTTTTCTACCGGGAGATGCCTAAGAAGCTGCACGATGAACTGGAAGAAAGCCTGAAAGGAGGCAAACAATCCATTCTGGACAACGTGTATAGCGGTGAGCCGCCCAATGTATACCTGGCTTCCTTTACCAAATTCATGGGCGATCATCAGGACCACCCGTTTATTCAGCGGATCCTGTTTGATTCCTTTGAGCAGTTCATAGACCGGCACGTGCGCAAATATAAAAACCACATGAGCCTGCCCGTGCACTTTATTGGTTCGGTGGCCTACTACTTCAAACAAACACTGAGTGTCATCCTTGATGCACGGGATATGCAGATGGGGAACTTTATTCAGAAGCCGATTGATGAGCTGGTCCGCTTCCACACCGAAAAATAAATTCCTACTTTTGCGGCTTGGTTAGTGGTCAAAACCCGACTGCCTGAGATGCAGGGCTCAGCCCCTGAGCGCGGCTGGGTACAGAGCACGAATAAAAAATGGAGTCGCATTTGACACCAGGATAAAACTAAACGAATGAGCAGGGAGATCAAACGCATTGCTGTTTTTACTTCCGGTGGCGACGCCCCGGGCATGAATGCCGCAGTCAGAGCGGTAGTGCGCAACGCTTCTTATAACGATATGCACGTTTTTGGCATCCGCAGAGGCTATGAAGGCATGATAGACGGGGAGCTGGAGCGCCTGGAGCCCCGCGATGTTGGCAACATCATCCACCGGGGCGGGACGATCCTGAAGACAGCCCGCAGCCAACGGTTTATGACCCCTGAGGGGCGGCGTTCTGCCTATGAGACCCTGCTTGCGCACGATATTGAAGCCTGCATAGCCATTGGGGGCAATGGTACCTTTACGGGGGCTTCCGTTTTTACCGAAGAGTATGATATCCCTTTTATTGGGGTGCCCGGCACCATTGATAATGACCTTTTCGGTACCGACATGACCATCGGGTTTGATACCGCCGTGAACACCGCCATCGAGGCTGTGGATAAAATCAGGGATACGGCAGATTCCCACAACCGTCTGTTTTTTGTTGAAGTAATGGGCCGGCACTCCGGCTTTATTGCTTTGAATACAGCTATTGGCAGCGGTGCGGGCAGTGTCATGATTCCGGAAACGGATACCACTATCGAAGAGCTCGTTGAATTCCTCAAAATGGGTGCCCGCCGTAAGAAATTATTTAGCGTTGTGATTGTGGCCGAGGGTAATAAAAATGGCAACGCCAGTGAGATTGCAGCTCAGGTAAAAGAGGCTTTCGATTTCTACGACACAAAAGTGACGATCATCGGGCACCTGCAGCGCGGTGGTTCTCCTACGGCACTCGACCGTGTGCTGTCCAGCCGCCTGGGGTTCAACGCCGTCGAAGGGCTCGTCAACGGGCAGAAAAATGTAATGACCGGCCTGGTCAACGGCAAAATCAAATACACGCCTTTCGCGGAAGCGATTACCAAGTCCAAAAACCTTGACAACGACCTGGTCCGGATGGCAGAAATCCTAGCGCTTTAATACCAATTCAAACTGCTGCCTGATTTGAGGCAGCTTTTTGAATCCGCCCGATAGCCCAAAGGCAAGCGTCGGCACCAGAAAGTGCGGGAAACGCATCACTGCTTCGTGCACCCATTGCAACAGGACGGTATCCCAGGTCGCCACATAAGCATAAGCCCACGGGCGGGCGATGGTGGTGGACAGCCCCCAAAACACGGCATAAGCCAGTGCGATGCGGGCGACACGCCCCGGCAGGAAAATCAGTACGCTCAGGATAAAATCCAGGGCAGCAGCAACCTGCAAAAAATAAACGGCTGCAACTTCATCCACTCCCAGTATACTCATGACCATAAAGACGAAGTAGCCTGGCCGGGGATAATACCCTGCTGCGTACAGCCCGTGGCAGGTAAAGGTCAGCGCAATGCAAACTTTAAGGAACAGCAGCAAAGACCGGTTGAACCGCCGCTCCGGTGCAACAGCGACCCAGGCCAGTACTGCCGGTGCCGTAAACTGAAGGGCGTATTCCAAAAACTGGCCCAGGAAGAAAAATTTCTCTTTGCAGTACAGCCCCGCAAGTATAACTAAACCAAAGCTGCTTATCCACAACACCGCCCGGCCGACCCTGCCCCAACGTTGGACGGTAATCGCTACCAACCCAGCCAGCACGTAAAATACACCAGTGCCGAAGACCAGCTGCTGAATCCACCAATCGGTATTGGGATGGGTGACATAGGCTTGCCAGTCCATGCCGAAAACGGTTTGTATGATTCCTTCCATCCAGGCCTGGTCCCAAAGCAGGGTGCGAAAGGGCGCATCCCAGTACAAATGCTGCCAGCCGCGGGCGAACAGTACACTCGCGGCACTCCATTGCAAAATGCGAAACCAGAGGGTGGAAGATTTTTGCGGCATCCTTTTTTAGCTTTTTTAACGTGAAATGAGGCTAAAAGTATTGCATTTGGGCGTAAAAAATGGGGTGATGAGCAATAGGCTTAATTAGGATTGGCAGAAGCAAGGGCACCGGACCTGGTTCTCGCCCGGCGCACTCCCCGCCCGACGTAGTCTAAAACGCCAGTATACATCCGTAGGGACTGGCCCGTCCATACGGACAGGTCCATACGGACAAATATGGGTAGTCGGGCACTTCGCCGGGCGTGCTGACCATGGGCAAACGAAAAGCGCACCGGGTGAATGCCCAGACAATGGCTTAGCATAGTGCACCCGGTGAGGCAGCCTCGCCCGGCGCTCTAGACTCTGCCAGGAGCTCTGCCCAGCTTACCCTAGCCCCTCACTCCACCAGCACCCGCAGCACCTGCAAAGCCCGCCCAGACTCCTCCATAAGCCGCAAGAAGTAGACGCCCGGTGGCCAGTCCCCAACCGGAATATTTTGAAGCGGCAAAGGGTCAAGCGCATGCTCAGCCAGTTGCCGGCCGTACGCATCCAGCCATTGTGCACGCGCTGCCTGAGGCGTATCCACCAGTGCTTCTAATTGAAGGACTGCCCCGCTGGAAATCGGATTTGGATAGGTACGGTAAGCGCTTACACTAGAGGTCGGTGCCGCAATCTCCTCCACATCTACAAACTGCAGGCCTTCCTCACAGTTGGGGTGGTAGCAGCCGGCGCTGTCTAGTTTTAGGAGCCAGGCGGTATGTTTAAAAGAAACACTATCCTCAAGATAACCGCCAAAAACTAGACTTCCCTCTTCTGTCTCAAGCCCACAGTGCAATACTCCAATATGGAAATTTCCGCTATTGTCCAAAAACATACGCTCCCAGTTGAGCTCCCCCGACTGTGTCATGGAAAACACCCATCCAACGCCACCATAAAACTCACCTTCAATACTTGTGTCTAAAACCCCTAATCCAATTATATTACCTGACTCAGTTAGAAATAAGTCTGTAATGTAATTGGAAAGACTTATATACTCATCAAAGCTATATTGTTGTAAGACTTCTCCGTTCGGGCTTACCCATAGTAAAATTGGTGGGCGCCGAATTCCCTGTCCAATCTCTCGAAAAAAGGAGACCAAAAATTGCCCATTATTCAATTCGATAACATTACTGCTGAGTGCTCCCTGTAAATAATATTCTGCTAGGGTGGTAGTCCAAAGCTCATTTCCTTCAGCATCTATACACAATAGTCGTAGCCTTTTGTCTACCCCTGAACCACATGATTCATATGAAAGGCATTCATTGTAGAGAATGACTATATTCCCATTTTCCAGAACAGCGATGTCCCTTTGAGTAACAAATCCATACTCCCCTGCGTAAAACCTTTCCCAAAGTACATTCCCCTCTAGATCAACGGCAAAAGTCCAAATCTGGGAAGGTTCAGAGGAAAATTTATTGTAATTGCCATAGATAAGCAAAGTGCTATCATTTAGTGATTCAACTCCACCAATCAAGTCACTAAATGGGCTTCCATAAGTTTTCATCCAAATACTATCGCCCTGTATATTAGTCTTCATTAGAAAACCATCTGAGTAGCCGTTCTCTTGTTCTAAATGGTTGCCTGCTAAATACACTTCAGTCTCACTATGTTTATACAATCCTTGATTTCCCCATTCTTGAGGTGGCCCCATATAAATCCCATTAGAATAATCTTCTTCCCAATTTATTTCACCTTCCGTCGAAATATTTGCGAACTTCAAAATACCTCCAAAACCTGACAATCCTGTCGGTTCACTCAAAGCAGTTAGATAATAAGTACTATCATATATCCTGATTGATGCAATCTTCGAATAATGCTGGAGCTCCAGGGGCATACTAAATTTGGACTGAGCAACTATAAACACTGGCAAACAGATGCACAAACTCAATAATAAAACCTTCATTACTGTAGCTTTCAGTTAAAAAATCGCGTAGAGGATTCGTAAAACGTTTCTATGAACCCTCTACACGCTTAAGTCCTTTAGTCAATTATGATTTTTGTAGAACCAATTACCTGTTCTTTGGAATATGCCTGAAGAATATACATTCCTTTAGGCAAGGATGTAAAGTCTACGTCAAACACTTTCCCTGGAAAAAGTTCAATAGTTTGGATACTCCTCCCAGTCAAATCGACTGCTTGTAAAACTGTTGTTTCTGAATTGAAAGCCGGGAGTTCTAATCTGATAAGTCCATTACTTGGGTTTGGAAAGACAAGCATCTCATTGTTTGAAGCTCCTTTTACTTCTGGTAAGTCTATTTCTGTCGGCAACTGATAATCCGGCCAAAACTGCCGGTCTAGCAACAGCCCCAGCAAAGCCCTGGCGTAACTGCTTTCCGGGGCTGATTTGGCGGCGACTTGTTCCAGGGTGCTGATTTGGTCTGCGCTTAGCGTAAACGCCGCTTCTGATTCAGAAAGCCGCTGAAGGTTGATCATTTGTACTGCTTTGAACAAGCCATCCGAAGAGGTGAGATCCCCCTCTTCCGCCAGGTTGTTCAGCAATTCTTCTGCTTGTCCAAATTCGCCGCGCCTTACCCGATAGCCAAATTCCAATCGCTGATAGGAAGTATTCGCCTCTTCGGCAGCAAATACCAGTTCTGCATCGGCAGCAAGCGCCTCATCATTAATTCCTGCATTAATAACCCAGTGCGAAATACGCTCCATCTGCTCCTGAGCATGAAGAGCGGCGTACTGTAGCTCTAAGTTCTCAGGGTTGTCATTTGATGCGGTTTCCAGATCATTGTATAGCTGTTTTGCATCGGAATAATCACTGTAGCCAAAGGGGGGCTCCTTAGGGTTTCTTAGAAAGAGGTAGCACGATTCATCACCATTCAAAAAGGTGTTTGCTAGCAAGTAATTATTAGTGGTTCCAGTAGCGGTAGAACTTTGAGGTGCTTCACAAGGGTTAGCCAAGTGAAAATACCTAAATGGTGTTGTAGTCCCAAAAGTCCAAATGTGTTCGGTACTTCCATTGGTAAAACAATTGCGTGCCGGATCACCAGGGGCACCTTGGAGCAGGGCAATATTTGTTGCCACATGAGAACCATCTAGTGTAATATTTCCATAATTGGAGAAGAAAAAGTTACGAGTAATAAAGGACATATCGTTTTCACCAGTGAAAACAACAGGCAAGTATATGCCATTATCTAGCATATCATTGCAGGTGATTTCCACAGTACCATTGCCCGTATCATCCCCATATACACCAAACATATTGCCGGAATTGTCTCTAAAAACATTTTCCCGTATGACCGCATTGTTCAGCCCGGCCAGCCATACGCCATCTCCGCCATTAAACCGGTTCTGTTCAATCAAGGCGTCCTGATTACCCTTGGACTCCGGGGTAGACAGCATAATCCCTAGCTGCGGATTGAACAAATGAAACTCGTTTTGAGCGCCGCCGCCCGGCCCCACATAAAGTCCCGCCCCACTGGAGAACGGATAGGTCACCTCAGAATTAATGCCTTGCCCACAGGAATTGAA
>JANSXW010000147.1 GCA_024742755.1 bacterium
CAGAATGCATCTCGGCAATCATCAAACACAAAATATTCATCCGATTATGAAACAGCTATTTGCACTCGTGTTCGCGGGTATTGTAGGTGGCCTGATTACCCTTGGCGGTTACAGTTTGCTGGCCCCACAGCCCACTTTGCCAATCGCGCAGGACAATGCTTATGCCCATGCGGTCAGAAATGTCAACGTGTCGCCTGCCATGACCAACGCCCCCTTCGATTTTAAGGAAGCCGCAGCTAAGTCCATGCCTGCCGTGGTCCATATTTCTTCAAAAATTGCTCAGCCCACCTCCAATCGTCAGGATCCTTTCCGTTTCTTCTTTGGCGATTCCTACGGTGGCGGGCAGCCTCAGGGCGGTACTGGTTCGGGCGTATTTTACTCCAGCGATGGCTACATCGTGACTAACAACCATGTCGTAGCGAATGCCGACGAGGTGGAAGTAACCTTGTACGACAATCGTACGTATACCGCTAAGGTGATTGGCACAGAGGAAAAGTCCGACCTGGCCGTCATCAAGATCGAAGGCAATGATTTCCCCACCCTCGACTTCTCCAACAGCGACGAAGCTGAAATTGGGGAATGGGTGCTGGCCGTCGGCAATCCTTTTGACCTGACCTCCACTGTAACCGCGGGTATTGTAAGTGCCAAAGGACGCAGCATCAACCTGCTGGGCGGCGGAAAAGCCATTGAGTCCTTCATCCAAACGGATGCTGCCGTTAACCCTGGCAACAGCGGAGGCGCGTTGGTGGATGCAGAGGGCCGGCTGCTCGGCATTAACACCGCTATTGCTACCCGTACCGGCGTGTTCTCCGGCTACAGCTTTGCCATTCCGGTGAACCTGGTCCGCCGTATCGCCGATGATATTATTGAGTACGGCAGCTTCCAGCGTGCTTTTCTGGGGGTCGAGATATCCGAGCTTGATGGCGACTACGCCCGGGAACTGGGCTTGCCGATTACGCAGGGGGTCGTTATTGAGAAGCTGGTGGAAGGCGGCTCCGCAAAAATGTCCGGATTGTTGCCTAAAGATGTGATCGTCGGTGTGAATAACCGGGAGATCAAATCTGTCCCGGAATTGCAGGAAGTGATCGGGCAGGCTAAAGCCGGTGATATCATGGACGTGGTGGTCAACCGTAATGGCGAAGAATTGAGCCTTCCCGTGCGGCTGAAGCCCGAGTAAAGAGCACTAAAAGTTTGATTGCTTGAATGAATTCGGGAATCAAACCGCGTTTTGCAAGAAAAATGACGGCTTTGGCCTTGCGCTTAACCGCTACAAAACTTAAATTGAAAAAAGCGGTATAAGCCGTTGAAAACTAAAATAATATCGGATTCTTTTAAGAAATCCTTAACACCACTGCAAGCAACATTCGACCGTCAGATTCAGTTAGTGGTGATAAAGAAACTTGTTTAAAGTTGGTTTTTCGTTTTGTTTTGATGCGTCTGTCTCGCTTTGCGGGGCAGACGTTTTTTTCTTATCTTCAAGGGGTAAACGAACGCACCGCCCCGATGACCGCACCCCTCCAACCTCTAACCCGCTGGCTTGACGATCTCCTTGGGCTTTTCTACCCCAACCTCTGCTATGCCTGCGACCGCAACCTGCCTTCCGGGCAATCTGATCCGATTTGCCTTGCCTGCCGTTACAAACTGCCGCAAACAGACCATCACCTGCACCTGGAGAATGCTTTCACGGAGCGCCTGTGGGGGCGCCTGGAACTGCAAGCTGCCGCTGCTTTTTTCCAGTTCGTGAAAGATGGGCGGGCACAGCGCCTGCTTTACCACCTCAAATACAATGGCAAGCAGGAGGTGGGGCAGTACGTCGGAAAGTGGTACGGTGAAGTGCTGCGTTCAGTACCCGCTTATCAAAGTGTGGAAGCGATTGTGCCGGTCCCGCTGCACCCCAGAAAAGAAAAAATGCGCGGCTACAATCAGGCGGCGTGGTTTGCCAAAGGGCTGGAAGCATCCATGGAACGGCCCGTGGTACATGCGCTCAAACGCGTGGTTTTCACCCAAACCCAAACCCGCATGACGCGGGCAGAGCGGCAGGTGAATGTCCGTCAGGCCTTCGAGCCGGTTGCCGGGGTAGACCTCAGCGGCAGGCACGTGCTGCTCGTCGATGATGTGGTGACTACCGGTGCGACGCTTGAAGCCTGTGGGGCTGAACTCTTGCGGCATTCCAACCTAAAGCTAAGCATGGCAGCCATTGCCATCGCAGATTGATGCAGTCTAAGGTTGTGCTTTTACCGATAGCAAAATGGGCTGCTTTGAGCCGTTTTTAAAGACCTGCATCTGCTCAGGTGCCGCAAACTGTGCCTGCACACTAGACAAATAAGCACAGTAGTCATTGTACCAGCCGGGAGCAGCCCTGCGGTCAATCTGATCAATCACATCCCCTATGCGCAAGCCGGCTTCCCAGGCAGGGCTGCCCACTACAATAAAGCCTACCGTCAGGTCACTCTTCGGGGTAAAATGAGGCATCCAGCCCAGTTGAGGCAGGGCAAAATCAGGTGTGGGCGCTGCGGCCCGGGGCCAAAGCTGAATGGTGGCTGTTTTGAAGTTGAGGGCGAGATTGTACTGCGCCCACAGGGCATTGCCAATCTGATTTTGCCGGCCAGACTGTACCTTAAGCGTTCCTTGAAAATCCAGCCCGCCCACCTGCATGTCGGTATTTTCAAAAACAACCGCCGTATCAATATCCGAGGCAAAGCGGTCCACTACCGCCCGGTCGTAGACCATGGTGCCGGCATCCGGCAGTTGTTTGCTGCTGAGCCATACCGGGCCGTTATGCCCAATACTGGCTATTGCTTTGGCTTTGCCCATAGCTGCTGTGGCCATGCTCAATGCCGGCTGCCCGTAGGGCGTGGTTTTGAAATCCAGGGTGTGTGCTGCCGGGGGGGCTGCAATGGGCTGTGCCAGGTCAGAAAAAATAAGTAGCTGTTGGTCGAAGTCGATGTACCAGTTGCAGTGCCGGATAATGTTGGCACCAATAACGCCCGCCTCCGCGATGCACTTGGGGGCAGCGTAGCCGTCATAGTTTACGATCTTGACGGGCACGGATGGGAACGTGATGCCGCTAAGGTGAAAAGTGTCAATTGTGGTGACGGCCCCTGCCTGAATGCTGTTGGGCAGCCCCAGGTATTCCCGGGTGGCCTTCGAAATGGTACTGACGGCTGCACCGCTGTCCCAGATAAAGTCAAGCGGCATACTTTTGTCATTGAGGCGGGCCCGCACAACGATGAAGCCTTCCCGGAATTCGAAGGGCAGGGTATCCCGGAAAACGGAAGTAGATGGAGGCGCTGCCTGATAAATTTCGGGCGCAACAGAGGGGGCACAAGCCTGGAAAGCGGTTAACAGTGCTGCAAACAGGCTGAAAGCAAGGCAATTTCTGAACATGAGATTAATGGGATTAATTTGGCCTCAAAAATACACATTTTAGCCGCCTTCTTCATAAAGCTTTAGCAGCTGATGCAAATCTTCAAGGGTGTTGGCTTCCTTCAGGGGCTTGTCCTTGCGCCAGCGGGAAATACGGGGGAAGCGCAGGGCAACGCCCGACTTATGCCGGGAGGATTTTCGGATGCCTTCGAAGGCAATCTCAAAAACATGGGCCGGCTCTACGCTGCGTACCGGGCCAAACCGGTCGATGGTGTTGCGCCTTACCCAGGACGTGATTTCCCGGAATTCCTTATCGGTCAGCCCGGAATAGGCTTTGGTGAACGGTACCAACTGCTTGTCATCCCAAACGGCGAAGGTGAAGTCGGTATATAAATTGGCGCGCCGGCCATGCCCGCGTTGGGCATAGATCATCACGGCATCGATGGTCAGTGGGTCGACCTTCCATTTCCACCAGTCCCCCTTCTTGCGCCCGGACCGGTAGGGGCTGCCTTTGTGTTTGAGCATGAGGCCCTCGCTGTGGTACTGACGGGCATTTTGCCGTTCTGGTTCCAAATCCTGCCAGGTGGAGAAATTGACGCGTTCGGACAGCATCAGAACCCCATGCGTTTCTGTTTGCTCCAGCAATTGTTCGAGCAGTGCCCGGCGCTCTTCCATTGGGCGTTCCCTGATGTCCTGCCCTTCCCACTCCAGCAAGTCGTAGGCCACGAGTACGACCGGGGCTTTTTCAAGGATTTTTTTGGTGACATTTTTACGCCCGATCCGGGTTTGCAGGTCGTTAAAAGTTAGGGGCTGCCCGTCTTTGTAGGGGAGGATTTCCCCATCGATGACGGTTCCGTTGGGCAGTAAATCAGCGAGTGGGTGGTACTCCGGGAATTTGTCGGTTACCAATTCTTCGCCTCTCGACCATACGAAAAGCTCCCCTTTTCTGACGATAAGCTGCCCGCGGATACCGTCCCACTTGCGCTCGGCGATCCAGTCTTCTGGCAGGCCCAGGTCATCCGGGCTTTCTTCCAGGGCATAAGCCAGGTAGAAAGGGTAGGGTTTGGAAACGTCCTCCAGTGGGTCTTTGGTAAGGATGAGGTCTTCAAAGGTGGTTTTGTCGGGTGTCCAGTCGCCCATAATGCGGTGGGCAAGGGTATTTTCATCAATTGCTGTGGATTGGGCAAGCGCCCGGACCATCAGCTTTTGGGATATGCCAATGCGGAACCCGCCCATGATGAGCTTATTGAAGACCAGACGTTCGGTATAGTCCATCTGCATCCAGGCATCGGTGACGCGCTGCTTTTTCTCGCCTTCCTCCAGCTTGTCCAGCGCCTTGATGTACTCAATCCAGTAGGTGAGGCCCGCTTCGTTGCTGCTGCGCGCTTTGGGCAGGGTCAGGGCAATGGCTTCGCTCAGGTCGCCCACCACATGGTAGGACTCTTCAAACAGCCAGAGTGGTATCCCGGCGAGTTCGGCAGCCCAGTGCCGGAGGAGGGTCGTGTTCACCGTGCGTTTGGGGCGGCGGTGGGAGAGGATAGCCACCGTCCAGAGCCGGTCCTCATCGTTGGCCTGATCGAAAAAGCGGGCCAGTTCCGCGACTTTGGCGTTGGTCTTGGTGGTCTGGTCCAGCCGGGTATAAAGGTTGGCAAATGTTCTCATGCGTCCTTTTCATTTTCCGTGTCCTCACCATCATCTTTATCCAGGGATTCGCCCTCGTATTCGGTTTCGGCTTCCCAGGCATCCAGCCCGCATTCTTCCCGCAGCCAGCGGGCAAAAAGATTGGTATAGCCGTGTGTCACCGCCACCCGTTCTGCTCCGGTGGCTTCAATGGCTTCGTTGAGCTCGTTCCAGTCGGCATGGTCCGAGAGGACGAAGCCCCGGTCAGCTGCCCTTCGCCGGCGGGTGCCCCGCAGTGCCATCCAGCCGGAAGCAATGCCTACGGAGGCCGATTTGAAGCGCCGCATCCAGTTGGAGCCAGTGGCAGAGGGCGTGGCCAGTACAAGGCTGCCTTCGAAGTCTTTCGATTTATGCTGTTGAATGATGCGCCGGGTTTCAGGTAGTTTGAGGCCTTGTTTGCGCATGACCTGCGTGGTTTTCTCAATGGCGCCGTGGGTGAAGATGGGCCCGATTTCGGCATCAATCCCGTGCAGCAACCGTTGGGCCTTGCCCAGGGCATAGGCCGCCAGCACACTGACTTTGCCCTGTTCCTGGTTTTGCCGCCACCAGTCATTGATCTCTGCAAATACGGTATCCTGCGGCTTCCAGCGGTACACAGGCAGCCCAAAGGTAGACTCCGTGATGAAAGTGTGGCAGCGGACCGGCTCAAAAGGCTCGGACAGGCCGTCGGGCGCTACCTTGTAATCGCCCGATGCGACCCAGACTTCCCCTTTATGCTCTACCCGTATCTGCGCCGAGCCAACGATGTGCCCAGCCGGATGAAAGGAAAACTTCACGCCATTGATGGTGGTCTGCTCTCCAAACTTTACCGTAGATAGATTGACATTGCCAAGCCGGTACCGGATAACCGGTGCAGCGGAGTGGGTGCAAAGGTAATGCTGATGCCCCCAGCGGGAGTGGTCGGCATGCCCGTGCGTGATCAACGCCTTACGGACCGGTCGCCAGGGGTCGATGTAAACGTCAGCGGGCGGGCAGTAGATGCCTTTATTGGTAAACTCAAGTAATGCCATAGCGAGGTTCGGTTGCAATTTTACAACACCAATATGGCTTAGGAGTTTTGAGTACGCTCCAGCGCGGGCCGGGTTTGTGAAGCATCGTAGATGATTTTGAGCTCTGAAATTTTCCCATCTGCATCAAAGCGGAAAATATCCACACAGTCGAAAGTGACCGCTTCTCCGTTAGCGAGGGTCCAGTGGTAGAGGAAATTGACGGCGGCTTGTTCTGTACCGCGGGCATGGAAAATTTGCAGCAGTTCGATATTGGATGCCGCACTGTCCTGTAGCAGGGCAGAATAGAAAACATGGGCCGGCTGTTGTCCGTAAAGAGGAGAATGTACGATGGCCTCCGGAGCAAACAACGCCAGGAGCTGGCCTAAATCTCCCCGGGAAAGCGCATCGAGGTAAGTGCGGATGGCAGCATCCTGCATGCTTAAAAGCTTTTGTGCAGTGTAAAAATAAAGTTGGCCCCTTCTCCTGGCTTGGATTCCACCCAGATATCTCCACCGTGCTGTTCGACTACCCGCTTGCAAAGTGCCAGCCCGATGCCGGAACCGGGGTATATTTTTTTGCTGTGGAGCCGCCGGAAAAGCTGGAAAATCTGGCCGTGGTGCTCTTTATCGATTCCGATGCCATTGTCACTCACCGAAAACTTCCAGAACTCCTCAAGGTCCTCCACACGGAGGGTGACCATTGGTTGCGTTCCTTTCTGCTGAAACTTAATGCCATTGGAAATGAGATTTTGGAACAGCTGGCTCAGTTTTGTAGGGTTGCCATTCAGGACCGGCAAGGGTTCCGGGATGATGACCTCCGCGTTTTTATCCTTGATAAGCCCGCTGATGGATTGCTGTACGACTACCAGAAGTTCATTCAGGTCAACCATTTCAAAGCCAGGGTCATCACTATTGGTAAATCGCGCGAACTCCAGCAAATCCTCGATTAGCTTGTTCATATGAACAGCACTCTTGCTGATGAAGTCCAGGTAAGAATTGGCATCCTCATCGAGTTGATCTTCGTACCGGCGTTTCAGGAGTTGCGAAAAGCTGTTCATGGTACGTACCGGCTCCCGCAGGTCATGGGAAACGGTGTGGGCAAAGTTTTCCAGCTGTAGATTGCTGTTGACATAGCGGGTGAGCTTTTCATTGTTGTGGTCGAGCTCCCGCACCTTATTCTGCAATGCCTGTTGAGCAATTTTGAGCGCTGTCATATCGCGGATCACCACGATGGCTTCTGACTGGTTGATGCTGTTGACCCGGGCTTCATAAAAGCGCATGCCTTCACTGGATGGGAGGGGATATTCAAAGGTTTCCACATCTCCTTTTTCAAGGGCTTTTCTCAAATTGATTTTTAAGGCCTGAGCGATATGCGGCGGCAGGACCTCGTCTATTTTTTTATTCAGGAATTGCTCGGGAGGCATAATCAGTTTCGGGACCTCTCCCTTAGGTGCAAAGAAGCTGACGAATCTCTGTTCTTTGTCAATGCGGAATTTCAGGTCAGGCAGGGCATCAAGGATAGCTCGTTTGAGGTCTTCGCTTTCCTGCAGCGCCTGCTGAGCTGCCATCCTGCCGGTGATGTCCTCAATGGAGCAGATAATGCTCTCGGGCTGCCCTTCAATATCTCTGATGATACTGACGAGCAGGTTGCTCCATATTTGGCCACCGTCTTTATGGCGCAGCTGTTGCTCAAATTGGTTAACAGTGTTGTCCTGCTGAAGCGTGCGAACCAATCCTCCAAAGAGTTGGCCGTCAATACTCAAATCATTGAGTGTTTTATGGGTAAGCTCCTGCCTGGAATAGCCAAGCAACTGAGTCGCCATTTCATTGGCTTCCTGAATGCCCCCATCCATATTGCAGAACAATATGCCCAGGGGGCTGTCTTCGAACAAGCTGCGGAAGAAGGCTTCACTTTCTGTGAGGGCTTTTTCAGCTGCTTTCCGGTGGTCAATATCAATGTGGATACCGGCTACTTTGACAGGGATTCCGTTTTCGTCCCGGCTTATCACTCTGCCTTTGTCATGAACCCATTTCCATTTGCCGTCCTTTGTGCGCAGTCGGATCTCGACCTCAAAAAGTTCCGTTTTACCTTCGAGCTGATCGTTTAGGGCCTGTCTGAGCAAAGGTGCATCTTCCGGGTGGATGAGGTCAAAGAAGGTCTTGGAAACGGGCTCGATCTCTTCGGGCGCAAAGCCGAGCATTCCACCCCAATGCCGGTTGTAGAACACTTCGTCGGTCTGGTAACTCCACTCCCACAGGCCCAGTTTGGCCGCATTAAGGATGAGTTCCGTACGCTGCTTGCTTTCTGTGAGGGCCAGTTCTGTAGATTTTAGCTCAGAAATGTCAACCGTGACTCCGGTCGTATGAGTGGCCTGCCCGCTTTCATCCCGGGCTGTCACCTTGCCTGTATCATAGACCCAATGGTAGTGGCCCTTCGCATCCTGAATGCGATAGTCGAGCCGGAAGTTATCAGAGGCGCCGGTTTGGATGTGGAAGCTTTCCTGCATTCGGGGTACATCTTCCGGGTGGAGGTATTTAACCCAGTCTTCATACCGGTCCGTAAGGACTTCCGGTGCATGGCCAAGGTGCTTAAACATCAACGCATTATTAGAAACCTTCTGATTGGGGATATCCCATTCCCATATCCCGATCCTGGAGCCTTCAATCGCAAGGTTCAGCTTTTCCTGGCTTTGCTTAAGCTCCAGCTCGGTCTGTTTGCGCTGATTGATATCAATAAGAAGGCCGGCGTAGTACTTTTTGCCTTCGAGGACATAAAGTTCTCCACGGGCGAAGATCCAGTTATAGGTGCCACGTTTTGTCCTTAGCCGGAGCTCTACTTCGAAGCTTTCCCCCAGCTCAATTTTTTGCATGGCATGGTTGAAGCGCGGCTCTTTGTCATCCGGGTGTACTAACTCAAAAGCACTGGTTAAAGTGAGCTTGAATTCGTCCGTCTTGAAACCAAGGATTTTGAAGAAGGTAGCGGAAATCTTTACGTCCTCTGTTTCAAGGTCTAGTTCCCAAAACGATACCAGGGCGCTTTCAGAAACCATATCAAGGAGTTCCTGCTGTGCTTTTAGTTGCAGCATTGCACTCTTCTGAGAGGTAATATCTACAAAAATGCCGCTACCCTGAACAGGGTACCCTTCTTCGTTCCAGGTTAAGGCACGCCCACGGTTAAGTACCCATTTATAACTGCCATCCTTGGCCCGCAAACGCATCTCATGCTCAAATACCTGAGGGTTGTTTTTCAGCTCAAGGTGTTTGGTGGCTTTGGAGATGAAGGGAGGCAGGTCATCCGGGTGGACCAGATTGTTGAATTCTCTGGGGTTGGACGGTGTTTCGGAGTGGTCGTACCCCAGTAGCTGCCAGAAATAGTCGTTGAAGCGGGCTATCTTCCGGGGGAGGTCCCAATACCAGGTCGCCACCTTTGCCCCTTCGAGGATGAAGTTCAGTTCCTCCCGTTGTTCACGGAGGGAGAGTTCCATCTTTTTGCGTGCAGTGATGTCTGTTTGCCCGCCCCAGATGCCTACCATGTGATGGTCCTCGAACAAACCGACCACATGGTTGTTGAACCAGCGCTCCGTTCCATCAGGTGCAATTTCATGGGTTTCAAAGTCTTTAATTTTAAAGTCTTCCTTGAAAAACCGCAGGGTACTTGCCCGGTTTTTAGCCTCGCCTTCCCCTTTGTGCAGGTCTTCCACCCTTTTACCGATAAGGGCTTCCGGGCTTTCCAGGCCGTACATGGTAGCCATCGCCTTATTGCACTCTGCAATTTCAGCTGAAGCATAGTAATGTTCCATTTGTTCCTCAGGTGTGAGCCCTGCAAGCGGCACAGGCGGTTCGCACTTCACAAAGTAAATGCCTTCTTCGGCGTGTTTGATGAAGTTGAGGTACCGCTCCCGGCTTTTAGCTTCCTGCTCCTTGATGCGCAGCCAGGGAGATACGTCAAGCGATAAACCGAGTACGTTGTTTGTGCCTTCTTCGCCTTCGCTCGTTACGGGGATTTTCAACGTTTGCAGGTGGATTTCCTGCCCCTGAGGTGTTGTGATTTTGTCTTCCGGCAGCCACATGGTCACACCTTCCTCCAGTACGAAGAGGTCTTCCTTGCGGTACCGGTCTACTTCCTGCTTGTGCGGGTTGAAGTCACTGTCGGTTTTGCCGATAAGCTCTTCCACCGGCACCCCGTAAATTTCGGCAACGCGCTTATTCACCAGGACAAAGCGGCCCTCACGGTCTTTGGAAAAAACAAGCCCGGGAATATTGTCAATGATTTTACGAAGATAGTCGCGCTGTACCTTAATCTTTTTCTCCTGCGTAAAACGGGAGATAGCCACGCCCAGCCCTTCCAGATAGGGATGAATGGGCTGAAGCGGATCCTGGGTTTCAGAAACATTACGGACCGGTATCCTGGCTATAAAAAAGCCGGTAGCCTGGCCTTTTGACTGGACCGGGGCAGCGATGATGTGGTGGTTTTCGGAGGAGGAGGGAAGGGTTAAATACGAATCTGAACCCGCTCCATTTTCCAGTTGACTAAGCCAGGTCTGGGGCAGTGTGTCTTCTTTGACCTCCCATTGGCCTCCATCGCACTGGTGAATGCTGGCTACCATTGAAGGGGTGAACGGGGTGGTAGCGGGCAACCGGAGCACCCACGCTGCCTCTGCATTCACCAGAGGTGCTATTTCAGGAATGGTAGCGGCGATGCCTTTGTGCAGGGAAGAGGACTGCTGTAAGGTAAGGACAGATCTTAGGAGGGTTTGTAAGATGTTTGAGGCTTCAACTGACATTTTTGTGCATTATGCTTGGGACCTGTGAATGCTGTAATTTACCCTTTTTTACGGATAGATGCACTCTAATTAGGAAAAATCAAATACTATCCCTATGTCCAGCCTTTGCGGCCTCTTATGAGGTAGCCGCCAAACATCAGGGCGCAGAGCATCAGCCCCAGGAATTCCCGGGTCAGCTCAATGTGGGGCTGTTCGGCCTTCATTTCTTCTGTGATGGAGGGGGCGCCCATCGAAACCCAGTCGAGAAAAGCGGGGAATAGCTGTATGCCCCAAATGGCAATGACCACAAGCCCCGCAATAGCCAGCCACCGAAAGGGTTGCCGGAAAAAGGAAAGCAGCGCTACGGCGCTTACACTCAGGTAAAGGGCGACCCAGCCCCATGGGTCCGGATCGTTAAGCTGGAAATAGGCAAATAGCGCGAATAAAGCGGCTGCGATCAAATGGCCATATTTCATATCAGGGCACTTTGGTTGTTCGTCAAGTTCTGAATTTTTCTCTACTTTTAAGAAAAAAGGCAATGATAAAATACCTGCTGCCCGTTGTCCTGCTGGGCTGGGCTACGCTTCTGCATGCTCAAGTACCTACTATCAAAGAAAAGACAGAAGGGCTTCAGTCCAATGGGGGCTTTTTTACCTACTACTACGATGAAGAGGTGGGCAAAATCTGGCTGGAGGTGGAGCAAATGGGACAAGAGGTGCTTTATATCAACAGCCTGACCGCCGGATTGGGCTCCAATGACATCGGGCTCGACCGCAATCAGCTCGGAGACACCAGAGTGGTCCGTTTTATCAGAGAAGGGCAGAAGGTCTTGTTGCAGGAGCCCAACCTGAAGTTCCGCGCCCGCACTCAAAATCTACCGGAGCGGCAATCCGTGGAAGAAGCATTTGCCCAGTCCGTGCTTTGGGGTTTTAAAGTCGAGGCGGAGGAAAACGGGAAAGTGCTGATAGACTGGACACCCTTTCTCATGCGCGATGCCCACGGTGTTGGAGAGCGGCTGAAGGAACGTAAGCAAGGAGATTTTAAACTTGATGAAGCGCGCAGTATTCTTTGGCTGGACCGGACCAGGAGTTTTCCCGAAAATACGGAGTTTGAAGCCTTGCTCACTTTTACGGGCACGCCACGCGGCCAAGCGCTCAAATCGGTTGCCCCTTCGCCCGCTTCCTTTTCGGTCCGCATGCACCATTCACTTGTGCAATTGCCGGATGATGAGTTTGAGCCCCGGGCTTATGATCCTCGCTCGGGCTACTTCCCACTGACTTTTCAGGACTACGCGGCACCCATTGATGCACCTTTGGCGCAACGGCTGATTTACCGCCACCGCTTAGAGAAAGCCAATCCGGAAGCCACACGCAGCCGGCCGGTTGAGCCCATCGTCTATTACCTCGACCCCGGCGTACCGGAGCCCGTCCGCTCTGCACTATTGGAAGGAGCCCGCTGGTGGAACGAAGCCTTTGAGGCAGCAGGTTTCATCGATGCCTTCCAGGTCAAAGTGTTGCCGGAAGGCGCCGATCCCATGGATGTACGCTACAACATCATCAACTGGGTGCACCGCAGCACTCGCGGGTGGTCGTATGGCACCACCGTAGCCGACCCACGCACCGGAGAAATCATCAAAGGGCATGTGCTTTTGGGCTCGCTCCGCGTGCGGCAGGATTTTCTGATCGCGCAGGGGATGGTGGAAGCTTATGAATCCGGAGAGGCAGCGGACCCGAGGCTGAAGGAAATGGCGCTGGCGCGGCTCAGGCAGCTTTCTGCCCACGAAGTAGGGCACACGCTTGGGCTGGCCCATAACTTCGCTGCGAGTATAAATAACCGGGCTTCCGTGATGGACTACCCGCATCCGCTCCTGCAATTGGGGCAAGGCGGTACCGTTGATTTCTCAAAAGCCTACGACACCGGCATAGGCGCCTGGGATAAGCTGGCGATCCGGTACGGGTATACGGAGTTCTCAAAAGAAACAGAGGAGAAGGAGGCGCTCAATGCCATCTTAATGGAAGGGGTGGAAGCCGGGCTGTACTACATTTCAGACGATGGGGCGCGGTCGGACGGCACAGCTCATCCACTGGCTCACTTGTGGGATAATGGCACTTCTGCAACAGAGGAGCTCAACCGCGTCATGGATTTACGGCGGGAAGCCCTGAGCCGCTTTGGAGAAGCCAATATTCCGGAAGGGCAGCCGATGTCCACACTGGAGCGGGTGCTGACGCCGCTCTATCTATCGCACCGGTATCAGGTTGCGGCCTGTAGCAAGCTCCTGGGCGGCTATTACTACACCTATGCACTGCGGGGAGACGGACAGCCGGTTATCCGGCCTGTCCCGGAGCCGGAGCAAAGCGCCGCCATGACTGCGTTATTGAGAACGGTCAAGCCGAGTGAGCTGGTGATCCCGGCCGATATCCTCAGCCTCATTCCTCCGCAGCCGATGGGGTACAGCCGGGGCCGCGAATATTTTGAACCCTACACCGGCACTGTTTTCGACCCAATGGCTGCCGCAGAATCCGCAATTGACCATACGCTTGGCCTGATGCTGCACCCACAGCGCCTGGCCCGGATGGTGAATCAGGAGGCACAGGGCGACTTGCAAAGCCTTCACCTCGACCGTTTTGTAGAAGCCTTGTGGAAAACGATGGACGATGCTCATACTCCGGCAGAACGCGCCATCACGCGGGCAGGGCATAAGCGGCTCCTGCTGCATTTGTTAAGGTTGGCAGGGGACGATCAAGTGGCCCCGCAGGTGGCAGGTGCCGCACGCTATCAGGTTGATACCTTTGAGCTGGGCTTTGAGAAGCGGTTGGCCGACTGGCCCGAACGGGCAGAGCGGGCTCATCTCAGTTACATGCTGGGTGAAATCCGTAAATTTAAGGAAGCACCATCGGGCTATCAGTTGCCAGAGGCGCCACGGCTGCCGGACGGCTCGCCTATTGGGTGCGGGCAGTAGCGGCTTACCCTTCGACGAGGGTGCCAATAGGCTTGCCCAGTACGATATCTTTGAGGTTGCTTTTGGTGTTGATGTCGAATACGATGATTGGCAGGTTGTTTTCCCGGCAAAGGGTAAAGGCTGTCATATCCATCACACTCAGCCCCATGCTGATGACTTTGGCGAAAGTGAGGTTGTCAAACTTAGTGGCGGTGGCGTCCTTTTCCGGGTCAGCGTTGTAGATGCCGTCCACACGTGTGCCTTTAAGGATGACGTCCGCATTGATCTCATTGGCGCGAAGAGCCGCCGCAGAATCGGTGGTGAAGTAAGGGCTGCCTGTACCGGCAGAAAAGATCACGACCCGGCCTTTTTCGAGGTGGCGGATGGCCCGGCGGCGAATGTAAGGCTCGGCGATTTGCTTCATTTCAATGGCCGAAATCAATCGGGTGTAAACCCCCACCCTTTCAAGGGCGCTTTGGAGGGCCATGCCATTGATGACGGTAGCCATCATGCCCATGTAGTCGCCCTGTACCCGTTCGATACCTGACTCATTGGCCTGCAGCCCGCGGTAGATGTTGCCACCACCGATAACAATCGCTACCTGCACGCCCAGCTCAAGAAGTTCCTTCACCTGCTCCGCGTAGTGCGAAAGCATCTTGGAATCGATACCAAAGCCCTGATCGCCCATCAGGGATTCCCCGCTCAGTTTGAGCAGAATTCTGTTGTATTTGAGCTGTGCCATATTTCCAGTTGTTTGAGGTTGAAGCTTAAAGTCGCAGTAGGCTTCTGTAATCCTACGAAGGTCTGTTACGCATGTTGCATAGCAGACCCAATCTTAGTCAATGATATAAAAAAAGGCGGATTAGATAACCAATCCGCCTTTCGAAAATTTTATCCGAGGGTTACATGCTTGAAGTCTGTAACCGTCAGTTCCTTATCAAACTTCTTCAGGAAGGAAGCCACGGTCTCGTTGCTGTCCTTAACAAACTGCTGATTAAGCAGGGTGTTTTCCTTGAAGAATTTGTTGAGCTTACCCATGGCGATCTTCTCGATAATTTGCTCGGGCTTGCCTTCCTGGCGCGCCTGCTCCTTACCAATTTCGATCTCCTTGTCGATGATAGACTGGTCTACGCCATCCTTATCCACAGCAACCGGCTTCATGGCAGCTACCTGCATAGCTACGTCGCGGCCACCATCGTAGATGTCATCGCTGGCTTTGTTCATGCCTACGAGGACAGCAGCCTTGTTGCCCATGTGGATGTACGGGCTGATCATAGTTGCTTCCAGCTTTTCGTAGGTATCGAGTTCAATCTTCTCGTTGATCTTGCCAACCAGCTCCGTGACGCGGTCGCCCAGAGAAAGGCCGTTCATGTCAACTTTGAGCAGGTCTTCCAGTGTATCAGGGAAGTGCTGCAGTGCCAGTTCGGCAGCTTTGTTGGTGAAGCTGATGAACTCGTCGCCTTTAGCTACGAAGTCAGTCTCACAGCTCAGCTTAACGATAACACCTTTGGTCTTATCATCAGAAACCAGGGCAACAACAACGCCTTCGTTGGCATCACGGTCTGCACGCTTGGCAGATACCTTCTGGCCTTTCTTACGAAGCACCTCAACGGCTTTTTCGAAGTCGCCTTCAGCTTCCTTAAGCGCTTTTTTGCAGTCCATCATACCTGCGCCGGTCATTTCGCGCAGTTTTTTGACATCGGCAGCAGAAATGTTTGCACTCATTATATCTTATATTGTAATGGTGTGGTAATAAAATCCAGGAACCGCAAAAGCTTTAGCCCTTCGCAGTTGCTTCCTTTTCTGATTTGGCAGACTCCCGGTCTCTCAGGCCCTGACGGATGCACTCTGCCATGTAGTTGGTGATGATGGCGATCGACTTGGACGCATCATCGTTGGCAGGGATGGCGTAGTCAACCTGAGAAGGGTCAGAGTTGGTGTCCACCATACCGAAAGTTTTCAGTCCCAGTTTGTGCGACTCCGCTACAGCAATATGCTCGTGGTGAATGTCCACGATGAATACGGCAGAGGGCAGGCGGTTCAGGTTGGCGATACCACCGAGTACGCGCTCCAGCTTATTGCGCTCGCGGGTTAGGGTGAGGCGTTCCTTCTTGGTTACGTTATCCAGCGTACCATCCTGGAACATGCGGTCGATGTTGTTCATCTTCTTGATCGAACGGCGGATCGTGGAGAAGTTGGTCATCATACCACCAAGCCAGCGGTCCGTCACGAAAGGCATACCAACTTCGCGCGCTGCATTGGCAACAATTTCGCGGGCCTGCTTCTTCGTCGCAACGAACATAATCTTCTTACCGGACTTTGCCATTTGGCGGGCGGCATTGCCAGCGCGCTCCAGGCTTTCCAGGGTGCGGTTCAGGTCAATGATATGAATCCCTTTGCGCTCCATGAAGATATTAGGTGCCATCTTGGGGTTCCACTTTCTCTTGAGGTGGCCAAAGTGCACACCTGCATCCAACAAATCTTTATAGGTGGGCTTTTCCATTTTCTTTTTGCTAAAGTTTGAATTTGGAAGCGAGCCGTACG
>JANSXW010000217.1 GCA_024742755.1 bacterium
CTTCTATAATCAGGATAAAATGGCAGTATCAGATCCAATAGCAGATTATCTTACGCGTATCCGCAATGCTCAGCAGGCGGGTCACCGTATCGTTGATATCCCTGCGTCCAAGCTGAAAAAGAGCATGACGGAGATTCTCTACAATCAGGGATTCATCCACAAGTACAAGTTCCAGGAAGAAGGCTTCAACGGACAGGGCTCTATCCGGATTGCACTGAAGTACGATCCGCGTACCAAGCAGCCTGTGATTCGTAAGCTGGGACGAATCAGTACCTGCGGTCTCCGCAAGTATTCCAAAGCCGCTGATCTCCCAAGGATCATTAACGGATTGGGTGTCGCAATCGTGTCTACCTCTAAGGGAGTCATGACCGACAAGCAGGCCCGTGCCGAGAATGTAGGTGGAGAGGTGCTCTGCTACGTTTACTAAGCCACTTTCATCGTTGTTTGAAAGTTCCAAAATACAGTAAAAATGTCAAGGATAGGAAAAGCACCGATCAGTTTGCCAAGTGGCGTTGAGATTAACGTAAGCAAAGGTAATCTGGTAACGGTAAAAGGACCTAAAGGTGAGCTGACTCAGCAAATTGATCCGGAAATGGAGATTGCTGTTGAGGATGGCGAGATCAATGTAAAGCGCCCAACGGAGCAAAAGCGCCACCGTGCAATGCATGGTCTGAGCCGTTCCCTGGTAGCAAATATGATAACCGGCGTTACCGAAGGCTTCGTCAAGGAGCTGGAGTTGGTAGGTGTAGGTTACCGTGCTGCAAATACAGGACAACTGCTGGAGCTTACTATTGGCTATTCTCACCCCATCATGTTCGCACTTCCTGATGAAGTGAAAGTGACAACAGCGATGGATAAAGGTAAGGCACCTGTAGTACGCCTGGAGTCTCATGACAAGCAGCTGCTTGGGGAGGTCGCCAACAAAATCCGGTCTTACCGTAAGCCTGAGCCTTACAAAGGTAAAGGTATCCGCTTCGCCGGCGAGGAAATCCGCCGCAAAGCTGGTAAGTCTGCTGGCAAGTAACCGAACATTCGTTCACTGTTTATCAATAGGTCGGATCTTGGGTTTGGAGCCTGCTCCTCACACTAAGGTCAAAAATTAAGTGAATCATGCAATTTTCAAAGCGTAATCGACGCAAGCGCATCCACTGGCGCATCCGGAACAAAATTACCGGTACGCCTGAGCGCCCACGTCTCAACATCTACCGTAGTAACAAATATATCTACGCACAGCTCATTGATGACATTCAGGGGCATACCCTGGCTTCCGCAAGCTCACGCGAGGAAAGCGTAGCTAAAAACACTAACAAGTCTGAGCAGTCTAAGGAAGTAGGTAAGCTGTTGGCAGAGCGTGCCAAAGCAGCCAATATCGACAAAGCTGTTTTTGACCGCGGCGGTTACCTGTACCACGGTCGTGTGAAATCCCTGGCGGAAGGCGCACGCGAAGGTGGTCTGCAATTATAATCATCTACAACAACATAAGTAATGGCAAAGAGAAGTTCCAACAGGGTTAAGCCCGCTGAAACCGAACTGAAAGAAAAACTGGTCAACCTCAACCGTGTTGCAAAAGTAACCAAAGGTGGTCGTACCTTCAGTTTTGCCGCTATCGTTGTCGTAGGCGATGGTAACGGTACAGTTGGTCATGGTTTGGGAAAAGCCCGCGATGTGTCTGAGGCAATTTCCAAAGCAGTCGATGACGCAAAGAAAAACCTCGTGCAGGTGCCTCTGCACAACGGTACGATTCCTCACGAACAGAAAGGCAAGTATGGTGCCGGCCGCGTGCTGATCAAGCCTGCTGCTGATGGTACCGGTGTAATTGCCGGTGGTGCAATGCGTGCGGTATTGGAAATCGCAGGTGTACACAACGTACTGGCGAAGTCCATGGGCTCTCCTAACCCGCACAACGTGGTTAAGGCGACGATCGATGCACTGCAAAAGCTACGCAGCCCAATGGCAATTGCCAAGCAGCGTAACATTTCAATGGAAAAACTTTTCAACGGATAAAATCATCCGCATCTGCGGCAGGACTGAATAGTACAGGTACTGTTCGAAGCAGAATTAAAAGCTGAAGCAATGAGTAAGATCAAGATCACTCAGGTAAAAAGTGTTATTGACCGCTCCAAGAAGCAAAAAGCAACGATGCAGGCGCTGGGGTTGAGAAAAATCCGTCAGAGTGTTGTTGTTGAAGAAACGCCCCAGATCAAGGGCATGGTGAGCAAGGTTAGTCACTTAGTTACAGTCGAGCCTGCGGGCTAAACTTTTTTTAAGCTTAAGGAAAAAGTTTGTAAAGCCGTTAATACCGGATATCTTTGCAGACCATTCTTTAAAAGGAATAAACGATAATCGCAATGGAACTACATAGCTTAAAGCCTGCCGAGGGTGCAGTCAAAAAGCGCAAAAGAATTGCCAGAGGCGTTGGTTCTGGGCATGGCCGTACCGCAACCCGCGGTCACAAGGGTGCTAAGTCTCGTTCCGGCTTCAAGAATAAGCGCAACTTCGAAGGTGGTCAGATGCCAATTCAGATGCGCCTGCCAAAAATCGGTTTCAACAACCACAACCGTAAATCTTACACGGCAATCAACCTGGAAAATCTTCAGGCGATGGCAGAAAAGTACGGGGTTGAGAAGTTCGATTTGGAAACCTTGGTCAAGCTGGGTGCTGCTGGCAAAAATGACTTGGTCAAAATCCTGGGCAACGGCGAGCTGAAAGGCAAGTTCGAAGTCGTGGCGCACGGTTTCTCCAAGTCGGCCAAAGCCGCTATCGAAGCAGCTGGTGGCTCTGCTACTGTAGCTGAGTAATTATATTGTGCCGCGCTAAGCGGCGCTTTATTTTTTGGGGCTGCGGTCCCACGAGGTTTTGAGAAGAGCTGATAGCCGCTCTTCAACGTGGTAGACAGGCTATAAAATTACGCAGATGAAAAAGCTAATCACTACTTTACAGAATATCTGGAAAATCAAAGAGTTGCGTAACCGCATCCTCTTTACCCTGGGTATGCTCTTTGTTTTCCGCTTTGGCTCTTATATCGTGCTGCCAGGTGTCATTCCGGAAGTGCTGGACAATGCAACCCAGAATAACAACTCGCCAAACGACCTGCTTGGGCTGATCAACGTATTTACTGGTGGCGCTTTCAATAACGCCGCTATTTTTGCACTCGGTATCATGCCTTACATCACGGCATCGATCATCATTCAGCTGCTGGGTTTTGCAGTACCTTACTTTCAGCGCCTTCAGCAAAAAGAAGGGGAGTCTGGCCGTAAGAAGCTTAACCAAATTACCCGTCTGCTGACTGTAGCAATTACGTTGGTTCAGGGTGGTGGCTACCTGACTTACATTAACAGCCTTGGCGCGGTTGATCCAACTATTCCGCTCGGTATATTCTGGATTTCCAACATCATCATCCTTTCCACAGGTACCGTATTCTCTATGTGGCTGGGTGAGCGTATTACAGACCGTGGTATCGGAAATGGTATCTCCCTTTTGATTACTATTGGAATTATCGCGACACTGCCTCAGGCACTGGTCTTTGAATTCCAGTCTCAGCTGGAGAACAACGGTCTGATCATCTTCGTACTCGAGATGGCTGCACTTTTCGGAATCGTCATGGCTACAGTCCTGATTGTACAGGGTGTTCGCCGTATTCCGATTCAGTTCGCCAAGCGTATGGTCGGACGTGGTTCCAACCAAATGCCGGCACAGGGCGCACGGGACTACATTCCCCTCAAGGTGAATGCTTCGGGCGTAATGCCGATCATCTTTGCACAGGCATTGATGTTCCTGCCAGCCACGGTGGCTCAGTTCTTCGCAGGAGAGGGTAGTGATCTGGCGACAAGCCCTATTCTACGGGCATTGAATGACTTTACATCGGCACCATACAACATTATCTACTTTATTCTGGTGGTGCTGTTTACCTATGTATACACGGCGCTGCTGGTGAACCCACAGCAGTACGCAGAATACCTGAAGCGCCAAAACGCTTTTATCCCAGGCATCAAGCCGGGCAAGCCAACGGCTGACTTTATCGATGCGGTGACGACCCGTATTACATTGCCGGGTTCAATTTTCCTGGGTATCATTTCTATCTTGCCTGCATTTGCAGCCGGATTCGGAGTCAACATCGCTTTCGCTATGTTCTTCGGTGGTACTTCGCTGCTGATCCTTGTAGCGGTGGTACTTGATACCCTTCAGCAGATTGAAAGCCACCTGCTCATGCGCCGCTACGATGGTCTGGTGAAGTCAGGTAAAATTCAGGGCCGGAGCCGTATGCAGGGCATTGGTGCCAATATGTAAGCACTGCCTGCGCACAGAAAATCTGGTCTTTTCGGATAAGGAAAGGATTGAAGAAGATTATATGTTCCGTACCGCCTCAGAGTCTAATGTGCTCTGCGGCGGTATGGTGCTAGAAGGAACAAGGGTTTACAAGCGAAAACAGCGCACCGCAAACCAGCATCGTTCCGAATAATATAAGACTCGAGAATGGTTTTTTACAAAACAGAGGAAGAGATAGAACTGCTAAGGGAGAGCAACCGCGTCGTATGCATGGCGCTCGCCCACGTTGGCAGTATGCTCCGCCCGGGTATGACTGGCGCTGAAATTGACAAAGCTGCTGAGGAATTGATCCGGGATCATGGTGGTGTCCCTTCATTCAAGGGGTATCAGGGATTCCCCGGAAGTTTGTGCGTTTCTGTCAATGAGCAGGTCGTACATGGTATCCCCACGAAAGATCAGGTATTCCAGGACGGAGATATTGTGTCTGTTGATTGTGGGGTACACCTGAATGGCTTCCATGGCGATTCTGCCTACACGTTTCCAATCGGAGCCGTAGATGAAGCCGTGATGGAACTGTGCCGGGTGACCAACACCTCCCTTTACAAAGCAATTGATGCGGCCGTCGTAGGGAATCGCATTGGAGATATAGGTTTTGCGGTACAGCAGTATGCCGAGAGAGCGCACGGATATGGTATTGTACGCGAATTGGTAGGGCATGGCATTGGGCGTGAACTGCACGAAGCCCCGGAGGTGCCCAACTATGGCAAGCGCGGGCGCGGCCCGGTACTCAAGCACGGCCTGGTGATTGCAATTGAGCCAATGGTCAACCTGGGGCGCAAGGAAGTCCGCACCGAACGGGATGGCTGGACGATCTACGCCAAAGACCGTAAACCTTCGGCCCACTATGAACATTCTATCGTAGTGTTAAAGACAGGCCCGCAACCCCTGTCAGACCATAGCATTATTGAAGAAGCCGTAGAGAAGAACCCCGACGTTCAATTTGTAGGGGTGATTTCCGAGGCGGTATAAGCCTGGAAAGGCCAGTTTTTAAGATCGGTGTAGAAGAGGATTTTGATTTTTTGTGCCTATTACCGTGAAAGTCAGATAAAAATGATTATCTTTGCACACCGAAATTTCGAGTATGTCTAAGAAGAACTTAATTAAGCAAGACGGTATTATTGAAGAGGCTTTGTCGAACGCCATGTTTCGGGTAAGGCTGGAAAACGATCATGAGATTGTTGCGACGATCTCTGGAAAGATGCGCATGAATTATATCCGCATCCTTCCTGGCGATAAGGTGGCTGTAGAGATGTCCCCTTATGATCTGTCCCGTGGGCGGATCACCTATCGTTACAAGTAAGACCGTGTTGTATATTACTGTCTAAACAGAAAAACGACCATCATGAAAGTTAGAGCATCTGTTAAGAAACGCTCCGCCGATTGTAAGATCGTTCGCCGTAAAGGCAAGATCTACATTATCAACAAGAAGAATCCTAAGTTCAAGCAGCGTCAAGGCTAAGCGTAGCCCGCTGATCTGCATTAACTGAATCAATTTAAATAGCGTAAAATGGCTCGTATTGTAGGTGTCGATTTGCCTCGTAACAAGCGCGGTGTCATTAGCCTGACTTACATCTTCGGAATCGGTCGCTCCAAAGCAGCGATGATCCTTGAGCAGGCAGGTATCGATGAGAATGTAAAAGTGGAAGACTGGACCGATGAGAACGTTCGGTCGCTCACAAGCATTATCACTGACGAACACACAGTCGAAGGTGAACTGCGTTCTGAGGTACAATCCAACATCAAGCGTTTGATGGATATTGGTTGCTACCGTGGTTTGCGCCACCGTAAAGGCTTGCCCCTTCGTGGACAGCGTACACAGACCAATGCCCGTACCCGTAAAGGTAAGCGTAAGACTGTTGCGAACAAGAAGAAGGTAACTAAGTAATCATTTTCGTCAAGGCACATGATGGCTGCTCAGCGCAGCAGTGCATCCGCTGTAGATACGAAACCTTGTTAAATTAATTTCCAATGGCAAAGGGAAAAGGAAAATCAGCCGCAAAGAAGACTAAGAAGCGGAACATGAAAGTGGAGGCAGAAGGAATGGCGTACATTCAGGCTTCCTTCAACAACATCATCATCTCGCTGACCAACAAGCGTGGTCAGGTGATCTCCTGGGCTTCTGCAGGTAAAGCTGGCTTCCGCGGCTCTAAGAAAAATACGCCTTATGCTGCGCAGGTAGCGGCCGCAGATGCGTCCCGCACCGCTTATGATGCAGGGCTCCGTTCCGTTGAGGTATTCGTCAAAGGACCTGGTTCCGGCCGTGAGGCTGCCATCCGGGCCATCGACGTGGCAGGTATTAAAGTAACCCGCATCAAAGACGTTACGCCTGTACCACACAACGGCTGCCGTCCTCCCAAGCGCAGAAGGGTTTAATCAATCGAAAATAGTTTATTCTGATGGCGAGATATACTGGTCCAAAGACAAAAAAAGCAAGAGCGCTCGGTGAGCCGATCTACGGTGCCGATAAATCATTCGAACGCAAGAAATATCCTCCGGGGCAGCATGGTAACGGCCGTCGGCGCAAGCAGAAGTCCGACTACGCCCTGCAGCTCATGGAAAAGCAGAAAGCAAAGTACACCTACGGCGTACTGGAGCGTCAGTTCCGCAACCTTTTCGAAAGAGCCAACAGTGGTTCAGGCGTAACAGGTGAGGAATTGCTCCGCCTGTTGGAAGCTCGTCTGGACAACACGGTTTTCCGTTTAGGCCTTGCTCCAACCCGTCGCGCTGCCCGTCAGCTCGTTACACACCGCCACATTACCGTGAATGGTGTGATCACTAACATCCCATCCTGTTCACTGCGCCCCGGCGACATCGTTGCCGTACGTGGTAAGTCTCAGGGCATGGAGGTCGTTAGAGATGCCGTAGCTGCAAAATCTGATATCCGCAAATTCGCATGGCTGGAGTTCAACCCTGATACCATGCAGGGCAAATTCCTCGAATACCCAGAGCGTGAGCAGATACCAGAGAAGATCAACGAGCAGTTGATCGTAGAACTGTACTCTAAGTAATATACTGCTGCAACTGTCCCGTCTGCAGGCGGGCTAAGCGCAGCAACATGTACGAAAATACTAAAAAGTGCCTTCCGCAAGGAGGGTGCTTTTTAGGCGTACATAGGCAACCGTTTCTGCACCCGTTTTATTCTTCCATTTAAAGAACGAAGGTCAAATATATGAGTATCCTAAATTTCCAGAAGC
>JANSXW010000070.1 GCA_024742755.1 bacterium
GTGCCCGACAGCAAATACGCAAAGAGTTGACTCATCAAATGAGGGACATTCCAGGCGGGAGGCGCGAGATGAGCCACCTGATTGCCCTGAAATACTCCAACGCCCTCAGTTCGGTATTGACCTGGTTTATCCACGAGGCCTTCCATGAGCATCTGATGAGCCCTGAGATAATCCAACTCAGCGTAAGGGTTGAAACCGGGGAGGCTTTCATAGGCTTTGATGGCATTCCTGACCTCCAAGATATCTTTCTGCGGACCGATGACGGGTTTATTGTCCAGGATGGCAGTGACCTGTGCTTCCGTCAGCGTATTGCCTTCGATAGCGAGGGAGGCGCGGATGGTTTTGATCTTGTTGCGCTTGCGAAGGGTGGGCTGAGGCTTACGGAGCTGTGAGCCGTCGATCACCCCTAACAGATGCCCTATGTCTGTAGAAAGGTTGACGATTTCTGCGGTAGGCTCAAAATACTTGTGCTGCATGATAGTATCATTTAATACTATCAATACGCATTTAATGGTGATTTAGTTCTGTTAGTACTATCAAATGAGGTTATAATAAAACGGCCGGCATCTCCATTGGAAATGCCGGCCGCTGCAGGTCAGTCCGTCAAACGGGTTATTGCTTAATCACCTTAACCGTAGCGACGCCGCGTTCTGTACGCACGCTTAGCCAGTACAGCCCGGCCGGGAGTGCAGCGGTGGACAGGCTGCTTTGCTGAACGCCTTGTGCCAGTGCCTCCTCCTGCTGCAGGAGCAGTTGGCCGGCGGCATTGTAAAGCAGGTATTGTACCGTTTGCGCCCGCTCCAGTTCCAGTTGTATGCCGAGGCTTTCCCGAAAAGGGTTGGGCGCGACTTCCAGGCGAAGTTGGCGGGCCAGGTTTTCGGTCCCGGTCAGGCAGGTCGTCTCGAAGTTCATAATTGCGGAGGGCTGACTGATGTTGTTGACGCCCTCGCAGGTGACCCAGATTCGGGCATCGTAGACCGAGCAGGAATCGAGGTTCTCCAGTTGAAGCACCTGATCTTCCGTTGGGTAGGTATCCCAGGCCGTTGTGCCGCTTCTGCGCACCTGCAACTCGTAGCTCAGGGCGGCATCGGGCGCCTGCCAGCTCAGCATCGCAGTCGTATCTGTGAGGGCACTTGCGGAAAGCATCGTTGCATCACTGTCGCATGCCGGATTGCAGAGGGTGGAGAACAGGAAAGTCTCCGACCATGCGCTTGGGAAATCACCGCAAAAGCCGGACACCTGCACTTCATAATCGGTGCAAACCTCCAATCCCTGCAGGATAAGCATTGGGGCACCAACGCCCTCTATGCTGAACCACTCCGCAGCCCCTTCCGGGCGGAAGCGCAGATTATAGTTATCGCTGCTGCCTTCCCAGCTGAGGCGGGCATCCTGATAGCTAACAGAGTCGGTGGTGACAGCCGCCGGTACAGGGCAGGGGGGCACCTCATCGGTGATCTCCAGACAGTAGTCTTCCGTTTCGCCCTCAATGTTGTTGTCGCATTCCGGCAACTGCTCCTCCTGAAAAGCCATCGCTACCCGCATCCTTGTGCTGCCGGTCAGGGCATCATCCGGGATGAAGATCGGGATTTCGATACTTGTCTCCTCTGAATCGGTTACACTGCCGACCACTTCGGTGCTCAGGTCGAAGGTGCCATCCTGATTAAGGTCGATGAGGACCCAGTAGTTCTCTGAATAGGTATCGGTCACCCAGCCCGGTGTAATGGTCAGAGTGTAGCCTGCGCCAGTTTCCAGGCTGGTGCTCAGGCCTGTGTAATCTCCGTAGCCATCATCGTTGCCTGAGGTGTTCTCAAGGTCATTGATGGAGATGGCATTGATGAATTCATACTCCGTGCTTCCATTGACCAGGCAGTAGTCGAGATCAATGCAATTGCCACAGCCCGGTACGTCAAAGAGGAGGTCCGTGCCAAGGGAATCGGGCAACAGGCCGTCGTTGCACAGGCTTTGGATATTCGCTATACAGGTCTGACAGGAGTCGAGCCCGGTCACGGTTAAGGCATTGGTGAGCACGCTGTCGTAAGTCAGGGTATCCATTGGGCAGATGACCGTGACCTGATAGGCGGTTGCGGCTGATACCGGGCGCCAGGACAGAACGGTACTGTCTACCGTGGACTCAGCGAACAAGTCCTGAGGCGCATCACAGCAGCCATCGGTCAGGAAGGTGGCGATGGTGGAGAAAACGGTGGTGTCTGCACAGGTTTCTTCCACGGCAAACTCATAAGCGCTGCAAGACAGTAAGCCGTTCAGCTCAACCGGGGCCATGGTGTCCGGAATAATCTGCCAGGTGGTGTCTCCGCTTTCGCGCCAGTAGAAGCTGGATTGCAAAGTGGAGTCTGTGGAGATCCAGCTGATGGTCGCGCTGCTGTCGGTTACTGCCGTAGCTTCCAGTTCGAATGCGCCCGGGCAGGGGCCGCAGTTTTGGAGCAGCATTTGCAAGCTGTTGTAAAGGTTGAGCGTGCCGCCGGTCACCGTGATGCTGTCGAGGCTTGGATTGGGCTTGACCCCGTCAAAGAGGGCCTGCCGGACCAGCAGTGCTGCTTCTGCCGGCGCCTCAAGCGATAACTGTGTAAGCTGGGGGCAGGGAGCGGAGTAGAGCAGGGCGATCGCCCCTGCGACGTGAGGTGTGGCACCGGAAGTCCCGCCAAATCCACTGTAGGTATTGCCCTCCGCGGCCGTCCAGGTGCCCTGCCCGGGCGCACCGAGGTCTATTGTCTCTATACCAAATCCTGCGCCATTGACTTTATTGCCGGTACAGTTGAGGTTGGTCACGCTGATCATGAAGTCACTGCTGCAGGCGGTGGGGAGGTCGCCTACTTCATCCACATTTTGCTCTCCGTTGATGGTGGCACCGGCATTGAGGATACCATGCACGCCAAGGGTGTCGTAGAAGGCACACCACAGCGGCGCATCTTCCGGCTGCCCGAAGTTGACGCCCCAGGAAGAGTTGGTAGCCACTACGAAGGAGCCTTCCGCTCCGCCGGTTTCGTTGTAGCGCATGCGATGGGCGAGGGGGAAGCTGTAAGCCTCCAGTACCTCCGACTCAATGCCGGAGCCGCCTACCACGATCATGAGCTTGACATCCCAGTTGACACCCGCCACACCGATGCCGTTGTTGCCCTGCGCACCTACGATGCCCGCTACAGGCGTGCCGTGGCCATTGAACGCATCAATA
Source organism: bacterium (assembly GCA_024742755.1). Lineage (GTDB taxonomy): Bacteria > Bacteroidota > Bacteroidia > Chitinophagales > Saprospiraceae > Phaeodactylibacter. The sequence goes on from JANSXW010000070.1 coordinate 3,191, forward strand.
TCATCATCATCCGAGCCGGTATTCCAGCCTGCGTAGTCATCAATAAAGCCGTTGTTGTCATCGTCAATGCCGTTGCCGGGAATCTCCGCTACGTTGACCCAGACGTTGTCGCCAAAGTCCTGATGATTGGGGTCGAGCCCGTCGTCCACGATGCAGACCACGATGTCATCGCCCAGGGCATTGGTGCCGCCGGTGGTGATGTCCCAGGCCAGGTCCGCATCAATATCTGCACCTTCCACGCAGTTGCCCAGTCCGCCATTGATGTACTGCCACTGATTTTGGAATTCCGGGTCGTCCGGGACGGTGCTCCGCAGCTCCACGAGGTGGTTGAACTGAGCGGCCGATATGCCCGGCATGCGGTTGAGGTGGGCCAGGAAGTCGATCTCCGATACCGCCGTATGGTCAAACCCCACACGCCAGATGCGCATGTAGGGCACGACTTCCTCTATGACTTTGAAGTTGGTAGACCGCCCGTTGAAGGTCTGCAGGCGGCCGGTTAGGTTTTGAATGCTGGCTTTTGGCTCCAGCCTGATGAGGGCTTCTCCAAGGACATGATCGAGCTGCTGACCGGCAAGCAGTACCGGAAGTACCAGGGCCAGCAACAGGGGTAAGCATTTTTTCATATTTCCGTTTCACAAGGTTAATAATGGGCTGAAAATAAGGTAATTTGAGTAGCTGTAGCCTGCAAAAGGGATAAACTTACGTCATTTGATATACACAAAAAGCTGATCTGACCCCAAGTCGGGGCGATCAGCTTTTCGCGGGCCAGGAATAACTCTAGTGGTCTGTCAAGGCTAAAACTAGGGGTTGCCTGCGGCGACTTTTGAGGCTACTCTTCGTTGGATAACCCCTTACGTAGCGCTGCTATGCGCGGGAATCCCGCAAATGTTGCGGGACAGGCTATCCGCCTTGATTAGCCTCAAAATTCGCTCCCACTCAACCCATAAATTAACACTTGACAGACCACTAGTGCGCTATTCTTTTACATGGAAGCAAATTGGCCTATCGTACGTCGTACTTTTCGTAGCTGTCCATTGCGACATTTTTGGTCAAAGCTTACCTCTCCATCCACATGGATGGTTTTCCAGTTGTCAAAATCTTGCTTCTCCGTATCATAAGCGATTCTGATAGGCTCAAGCTCTATCATCACCGGCATATCTTTCATTAACTAAGCCCGGGCAGTTACTTTGCATGGGCATTAGAGGAAGACTCCATGACCATTTCTGCACGGTCGTTACCGCTCTCCAGGGGGCGGCATTTCCAGACCGGGGCATAGTCTTTCCCTTCGTGGCTGTACGTGCAGACCTGTGCGGAAGTGCCCTGATTGACGATGAAAGACTCGCTGGCAATTTCGTGGTCGGTAGTGTACTCCGCCTGATAGACACGGTTGAAATTGGCGCCATCGTAGAAGTAAAAGGCTTTTTCAATGCCCGCCCAGCAGCCTACTGTCATAGTGCTGGCTTCGATAACCGGAAAGCCCTGTGGGGTGTTGATGACCCGGAGGAGGGAGCTCGAAGCGCAGTCCTCAAACAGGCAGAGCCCGGGCACCGTGCTGGCCGTCAGCAGCTTGCCATCCTGCACCAGGCGCAGTTCACCGTTGATGTCTCTGAGTTGCTTCCGCTTGTGCGTGGAGATGCCCAGCAAGAGGTACTCAGGCGCTTGGTCTTTGTTCAGGTCGGTGCGGGTGTAGCTTTTGGCAATGTCGGCACCCCAGACGTAGCCCCGGAAGGGCTTTCCGTTGGCATCCCGGCCTGTCACCTGATACCAGAAATCACCGTATCCGTTAAGCTCGTCTTCCGGGAGGAAGTAGTCGTCATTGTAGCCAAGGTTCGTTACCGGAAAAGCCATCGGCAGAGTAGTCAGTACTTCCGCATCCCGGCAGGGGCCATCGTGTACTTTAGTGTCGGCGGTGAAGGTATAAAGCGTCGTATTCGATTCGTAGTGGTCGGCCACCTGCGACTGCTCGTGGAACCAGTCGTAGTAGCCTTCGAGGTCGTGGCTGACGAAACGTTCCTGTGCGGGGGTAGCCTGTACGGCAAAAAGGGCGGAGAGGAGGAGGAAGTTCTTCATGGGTGAAAGGGATTTGAGACGTTTTAGTAAACAATTGCGGACCTTCAGTTATTGCCTTGACTGGCAGGAAATTCTGATTTTTCAGAAAACGAATGCTGTCTTTTTAAGTAAAGCGGGAATTATGAAGAAGTTCGTTTGGTTCATTGGTGCTATGGTATCTGCTCAATTTTTAAATGCCCAACCGCTGCAGTCTCATTTGTGGCAGCACCGGGTGGTTCTGCTGCTCTCCCCGGATGCCGAAGAGGCTGCGTTTCGGCAGCAACTTGACCTTTGGACGGCTCAGCCCGAAGAAGTCACAGACCGCGACCTGGTTTTATACCAGATTTTTCCGGATGCCGGCACCGGGCCCGGGGGTGTGCCCCTGCCTCCGGAAACGCTCAGGTTGCTTATCCATAAATACGGGCCGGTACCGGAAGAAGGATTAAAATTTGTGCTGATTAGCAAAGATGGCACCGTCAAAACAGAGCGGAAAGCAGCCATGCCTATGCAGGAGCTCTTTGGGCGTATTGATCAGATGCCCATGCGCCGTGCGGAAATGCGCCGACGCAAAAACTAGCGGATTTGAGCAACATTAAATCCCCTATTTTTGTATTAACCTGGTAATTTGCCAACTACCGCCCCGGTCTGCTAAAGCCATTGCATTGACTTTATTTTGCGAAATCAATACACCCTGTCCCGAACATGCATCAAGATCGACCTTCTGCTCCGAATAAACTCAGTATCTGGCTCCCTCTGTTATTCGCCATTGTGCTAGTCACCGGTATGCTGCTGGGCATGCGCATGCAGTCCAATATGCCGAAGCTCGTGGTGGAGCAGGAAGCCCCCGGCCCCGAAGGCATCGGGCAGGGCAAGGTAGAGGAAATCCTGCGCTACGTGGAAGCCAAGTACGTAGACGCAGTAGACAAGGAAGCCCTCACGCAGGAAGTCATTGACGACCTTCTCTCCCGCCTCGATCCTCACTCCAACTACATCTCCGCCGAAGAACTACAGGCGGTCAACGAACAGCTCAAAGGCAACTTCGATGGCATCGGCGTGGAATTTATGGTCCTGGACGACACCATCGTGGTGGTGACGCCCCTTGCCGGCGGGCCCTCCGAAACGGCAGGCATCCTCTCCGGCGACCGCATTGTGCAAATTGCCGATTCCACCATCGCCGGGGTAGGCATGGACTCCGATGACATCATCCAAATGCTGAGGGGTGAAAAGGGGACAGACGTGAAAATCGGTATCCTGCGGGGCAGGGAAACCAAGTTGCGGCAGTTCACCGTGACGCGGGATGAAATCCCCATGAACAGCGTGGATGTGGCCTATATGCTGGACGCCAATACCGGCTACATCAAGGTCAACCGCTTCAGCGCAACGACTTACGAAGAATTCATGAAGGCACTGGAAGAGCTGGTGGAAAATCAGGGCATGGAAGACCTCGTGCTTGACCTCCGGCACAACCCCGGTGGCTACCTGCAGCAGGCGACCAATATGCTCAGTCAGCTGTTCAAAGAAAAAGACAAACTCCTGGTCTACACCGAAGGCGATGCCGTCAGCCGCAGTGAGTACACCTCCACCGGGCGCAACTTCTTTGATGTGGAGGACATCGTGGTTTTGATTGATGAGGGCTCCGCCTCGGCCAGCGAGATCGTGGCAGGGGCAATTCAGGATCACGACCGGGGGGTTATCATTGGCCGGCGTTCCTTTGGGAAAGGGCTGGTGCAGGAACAGTACAAGCTTCGGGACGGAGCCGCCCTGCGCCTTACCGTTGCCCGCTACTATACGCCTTCGGGCCGTTCCATCCAAAAGCCCTACGATGACCCCGAGGCTTACGAGCACGAGATGTACGACCGCTACGAGACCGGCGAGATGGAAGCCGCCAGAAACATGCTGATACAGGATTCCACCGAGTACTACACCGACAACGGGCGGATCGTCTACGGCGGCGGCGGCATTATGCCGGATGTATTTGTGCCCATTGATACCCTCAGCCTGGACGAGGACTACCTGACGCTGCGGCAGTATGTGCCACAGTTTGTCTTCCGCTACCTGGGCGAAGCGGCAGACCCCGCTGTGCTGACGGAACAGGGGCTGGACCGTTTCATCGCCACCTTCACCGTTGATGATGCTATGTTGCAGGGGCTGATCGCTTACGCTAAGGATCATGGCGACCCGCTTTCTGCCGATGAGCTGAGCGAGCCGGTCAAACGTGCCACAAAGCACATGCTCAAAGCCCGCATTGCCAAGCAGCTCTTCGAGGATGAGGGCTACTACAAGGTATGGAATATGGAGGATGCGATGGTGAAGGAAGCCCTGAAAGCCATTGCCCGCTCCACTTCTCTTACGGCCAGTCAGCAATAACCGCTTATGGAAGTCCGGCTGGAGCACATCACGGTCCGCTTTGGTCAGAAGAGGGTGTTTGATGATTTTTCCCTCCACCTTGCAGCCAATTCCCAACTGCTGATTCAGGGGCCTTCCGGGAGTGGCAAGACTACGCTGCTCCGTTTGCTGCTCGGGTTTTGTGTACCGGAGAAAGGGCGCATCCACATGAGTGGAAAGCCGCTGAATGCACAAACCGTCTGGGCACTCCGGCAGTCGATAGGCTATGTGCCGCAACAGCTGCCAAGGGTGGAAGGGACCGCCCGGCAATTGCTCGAACAGGTCCATCAGTTTGAGGCCAATCAGCAGGCAGATTTTTCAGAAGAAAAGATACGGGGCTATTTCGGCCGCTTTGGGCTGCAGCCCGGGCAACTGGAACAGCCGGTCCGGGAACTTTCCGGGGGCGAGCAGCAACGCCTGGCCCTCATCAGCGCCCTGCTGCAGGACCGCCCGCTATTGCTGCTGGATGAAGCCACCTCGGCAGTAGACGCGGAGCGCAAAGTGCAGATGATGGATTACATTTCCAGCCTGAAAGACAAAACAGTGATCATCGTCGCCCATGACCCGGGCTGGCGGGCCGATCAAACCCTGGACCTCACCTCAACGCATTCCTGATGGACCAATCTGTACCCATATCCCTGTGGGCGATGGCCGCCTTTTACGCCCTGCTGCTCCTTCCGGCAGGCCTGATCTGGTACTTCCGTTTGGGCATGCTCCGGCGGATGGCCGTGGCGGTGGTGCGCATGACGGTGCAGCTGACTCTGGTCGGCGTGCTGCTGATCTATTGGTTCCGCTGGGACAATATGTGGCTGAATTTGCTCTGGGTGGTGGCGATGGTGGGCTTTGCTGCGGGTTCGGCGGTTCAGAACAGTGCCCTCCGGCTGCGTGTCTTTTTTGGGCCGGTCTTTCTGGCGCTGCTGGTCAGCGGGCTTGCGGTGCTGCTGTTTTTCAATGTGCTGATCCTGCCGGTATCGGACATCTTTTCGGCTCAGTACCTGATCATCATCGGGGGGATGCTGCTGGGCAATGCCCTCAAGGGGATTGTGGTAGGGCTTTCTGATTTTTACCAGCGCCTGCAGGATCAGCAGGAGGCTTACCGGTATTACCTGGCTGCGGGGGCGTCTCGCTGGGAGGCGCTGAACCCTTTTTTCCGCAACAGCCTGCAGGCGGCGCTGAACCCTTCTGTTGCGAGTATGGCGACGATGGGGGTGGTCTTTCTGCCGGGTATGATGACCGGGCAGATCATCGGTGGGGCGACGCCGGATACGGCCATCCGTTATCAGCTGGCGATTATGATTGTGATTTTTGTCTGCATCGCGCTGAGTGTGGTGCTGGGGGTGGCTTTCAGCCTGGGGCGCAGCTTTGATGCGTATGGCAACTTGCGGGGGGAGGTGTTTCGGTCGACCTAATACTGCAGAATAATAACCGGCTTCGTCTCCACACGATCCCCCCTGAAGACTTCCACCACGTACATCCCGGCCTGCCAACGGCTGACATCCACCTGCAGCTGCTTTTCGCGGAAGCGTGCCGGCGTATCATTATTGCGGTACACCAGCTGTCCCAGGGCATTGTAGATGCGGAATTCGTATACCTCAAAGTCCGGCGTTTCATACTGAATGGTGAGTTGGTCCCGTGCCGGATTGGGGTAGATGTTGAGCAGCCCGAGGTCGCCCGTAGAGCCCCCGCAGGCATCGCTCAGCAGGTTCATGGCACCGCGCACATTCAGTCGGCCGCCCGTGGCTGTGATGTCTGCATAAGCCGGGAAGCGGTCCACGCTCTCTTCGAGGATAGACCGGATGAACAAAGCCGTCTCCCGGGGCTTGGTCAGCGCATCCGTAGCCAAAAACTCGCAGGGCATACTGTACAGCAGGCCAATCGCACCGGTAAGATGGGGCGCCGCCGCCGAGTTGCCGCCAAATAAAGCATACCGGTTGAACGGCGCTACCGTGTAAGAGCCCTCGCCCGGCGCAGCCATGTCGATCGCCACCTTTCCATAGCCGGAGCGGGTGAAGCGCTCCTCGTCTTCTGTGCTGTTAAGCACCGTTATGATGAAGTCGCTCTCGCAGGAGGTCGGCATATCGCCCACCACATCAACGTTCAGGTCTTTATTGGCGGTGCCCGCACCCGTCAGGACGCCCGCTTCGCCCAGCAGGTCATACATATTGCCCCAAATGGGGTATTCCGAACAGAAAAACGGATCTACCAGCCCAAAGGAAGCATTGGTAGCCACCACGAAAGCCCCTTCCGCGCCCAGGGTTTCGTTATAGCGCAGCCGTTGCTCGAGCACATACTCGTAGGCAGAAACGATGCCAGCCACAGAACCAATGCTCAGGTACATGATTTTTGAATTCCAGCACACCCCGGCTATCCCTTTGTCGTTGTTCGCCGTCGCTGCCAGTATCCCTGAGACGCGCAGCCCGTGATCGTCGTAGGCAATGTCAGGGCTGTTGCCCCGGAAATCCCACCCATTGATGTCATCGGTGTACCCGTTGTTGTCGTTGTCAATGCCATCGCCAGGGATTTCATGCGGGTTGGTCCAGATATTGCCAGTGATGTCTTCATGAGAAAGGTCAAAGCCGCTGTCAATAATCGCAATGACGATGGTGTCCCCATTTGTGGTGACGCCCCCCTGCCCGAAATTCCATACCTCCGGCAGCCCGATGCGCCCGGCCCCCCACTGCAAATCATAATCAGGGTCATTGGGGGTGGTCCGGAAATCCACTTTGTAGTTGGCATGCTGATAAAGGACTTCGGGTTGAGCCTCCAGCCATTGCGACAGCACATCCGCCGGGCAGCGGGCAGGGTCGAACTCCAGCAGGTGGACATTCAGGCTGCGGGCTACGGTTCTCTTTTGGAAAACTGCACCCTCAAATGCCGCATTGGCGCGTTTGAGCAAAGGCTGCAGTGCCGCGCCCTCCCTGAGTTGGACCAGGCGCTGATTTTCGATCTTACCGCTTTGGGCATCCACCGGCTGCGCCTGAGCCGTCAGGCTGAACAGGCTGAAGGCAAGGATAAAGTACAAGTATTTCATGGGCCGTCTGTCTTTGAGTCATGTGCAGGGCAATGCACGCCCGCACCACAAAGATAACGGATTCTGCTCAACCACATTGCCGTGAAATGGACATTAACGCCCCCTCAGCGCCCTGAAGTAGTCCGGGCTGTGCAGCAAGCGGCTGCCGTACCAGGAGAAAAGCTCCCCGTCGATCAGCTGAATGTCGGATGTCGGGCAGGCCGCCTGTATTTCTGCGATGTGTTTTTCCTTAAACGGGTAGGGCTCGGAAGACAGCAGGATGACGGCCGGCTCGCGGTTGGCGATGGCCTCAAGGGAGACCTCCGGATAGCGGCGCTCCCGCGCAAAGACATTGCGGAAGCCCGCCCGCTGCAGCATTTCATCGATAAACGTCTCCCGGGCAGCCACCATATAGGGCTTGCGCCAAATCAGGTAGGCGGCGCTCACCGGCGGCAGGCGCTGTACATCCTGCCCAAGAGCAATGAAAGCCCCGTGTATGCGCCCGGCCAGCTCCTCTGCTGCCGGTTGGCGGTCCGTGAGCAACCCGATGGTGCGGATCATTTCCAGGGCATCCTCCAGGTCTTCAATATCGCTCATCCATACCGGGTAGTCCTTTTCCAGGGCGCGGATGTCCTCCGGGCTGTTCTCTTCCTTGTTGCCAATGATGAGGTTGGGGGAAAGGCCGGCGATGACGTCCATTTTGACTTCCTTGGTGCCGCCCACCCGGGTTTTGCTGCGGAACCATTCCTCCGGGTGCACACAAAACTTGGTGATGCCCACCACCGCCTCATTCAGGTTCAGTGCAGACAGCAGCTCCGTTTGGGAAGGCACGAGGGAAACGATCCGCAGCGGGGGCGCCGGCAGTTGCACCTTGCGCCCCATTTGGTCTGTGACGATTGGTGGCATACATTAATGCTCTACGCCTCCTTTGCCATGCACGTGGCCGTGCTCCACTTCTTCCTTGGTGGCATCGCGCACCTCCTCAATACGGCCGGAGAAGTACAGGTCGACGCCCGCCATAGGGTGGTTGAAATTCATTTTCACCTGCTCCTCGCCAATTTCCATGACGGTGCCCAGCAGCTGATTGCCTTCATTGTCGCGCATGGGGATGACGCGGCCCACCTGCAGGAGGTCTTCCGCCAGCTGTCCATCCACCACAAAAGCCTCCGTAGGGATAGGCGCAATCGCCTCCGGGTTGTAGTCGCCGTAAGCATCTGCACTCGGGATGCCAAAAGCAAAGGTGTCGCCCTTTTCCATACCGGAAAGCTCCTGTTCGAACTTCGGGATCATCGCGCCCGCGCCGTACAGGAATACGAGGGGTTCACTGCCGAAGGTTTCTTCGACCAAATCGCCCTCTGCGCTCTTTTCCTGTAGTTTATAATGTAAGGTTACGACCTTGTTCTTGTCAATTTTCATATCTGAAACGAATAAATTTGGTAATTGCGGAAAGGTAAATAAATTATGGTAGCTTTTGAAAAACGAGGGGAGCTACCCCCGAAAAGTCTGTATTTTAGCTCCGATCATGCATTATACTGACGATTAAGTGGTCTCCGATAAAGATCGGAGCCGCAAACCTACTGAATGCCTGCCTTCGTGTTGGTACTTCGGCAGACAGGTCAGCAATCACGCTGAGAAGTGGCTTGCTACATCGTAGCAAACCACTTCGTATGGCGTATAAAGCGATAACCAACCATGAATACGGATACCCCGAATGTGCGCAAAGAAGCCTATCAGCTGCGGCAGGCCTTTCAGTTTGAAGCGGCCCGGGCCCTGCTGCAGGAAGCCCTGAACACCGACCTGCCCCCTGCGGAGCGGTGGGCGCTGCACTACGACCTCGGCAAAGTGCATCAGGATCAGTTTGAGATGGAGAAAGCCCTGCACCACTACCATCAGGCTATCAACGGACTTGAAGCCTCGGAAGAAGGCCCTTCGGTTTTCCTGGCCCGGCTGTACGGCGCCTGCGGGCTGATTCATCAGGATGAAGGCCGGGAGGAGGAGGCATTGGAGTGCCACCACCGGGCGGCAGACCTGCTGCAGCAGCTCCCCGAAAGCGAAGCAGCCCTGTTTTTGGCATCCAACCTCAAGTACCTCGGAGAGCTGTATCAGGAACAAGGCGCGCTGCAGCAGTCGAGAGAACACTACCGGTCGGCCCTGCCCCTGCTGCAACAGCACCTGGACGAAGGCGAAGGCTTCCTCTACCTCGAAGCCGCCACCGTGGCCCTGCAGCTCGCCGCCGTGGAACTACAGCTCTACCTGCAGGGCAAAGGCCGCACCACGCCCGCTGCCATCCGGCAACTGCTCACCGGCGCACAGTCGTGGCTCGAGCAGCTCGATGCCGAAGACTCCATCGTGGAGCAGCGCACGGCGGATTTGCAGCGATTGAGTTTTATGGTAGATAAGGTGGAGGGCTAAAAAGAACAGGCTGGCCGGTGCCGGCCATGCGTTCAGTTGTAATCCGGCAATTTGTATTCCTGGTCGATAGACGAGACAATTGCCGAAAACACCGTGTCCTCCCGGCGGAAAAAAAGCGAGAGCCGCAAATCATCATTGGCAGGAGAAGGCAGCTGTATAAGATGCGCCTGCTTTGCCGAAACGTATTGCAGCAGCTTTGGGGTGTCCACCCGGGTGAGCCTTGACTGGGGGCGCAGGTAACCGGCGAGCTCTGCCAACAGCCCGGCAGGAGAAAAGGCAGCCGCCTGTGGCAGGATGCAGCCGAAATTAAAACGGGCATGATGGTGCCGTTCAACAAGGTAGGGGATGTTATCCCGGCTGCCCTCAATGGCCGCGCACAGCAGGGAATGCCCCTCACTGATTTTCAGTTCCGCTTCCCAAACCTCCTCCGGGTTCAGCCGGCCCAATTTCAGCTCCCGGTAAAGCATTTTTCTTCGGCTGCGCAGCGGGCGTATGGGCTGCGGCTTGCTTTCGATGTAAAACAAAAAAAGCTGATAGCTTTCCAGCGCATCATGGAAAATGGAGTACTGCAGGGCGGAGAAGTCACTGCTTGTTAAGCTCAGGACGTGGTAAAGGACATGCTCGTAGGCATGCAGTTCCTGGGCAACCGGCGTTTGTTGCGGGAAGTGCTCCTGGTTGACTGGGCTGCGTTGGACCGATACCATTTCTCAGTAATGTGTTTTGTTATCTATTCGGTTGGAGCAGCCACGGCCTGCAAAAAAGCAGGTGGCTGGCAGACAGGGCCAATATACACGGTTTTCGGGACAAATGCCTTTCAAGTCAGGTGGCGGCTTTGGCGTTGCCGCCCGCCCTCAGGCCGCGATTCCGCAATCGCCGCCTGCGTTGTTGCTATGGAATGATGGGCGGTTGGGATGCCGGCTTGCAAAGGCTCTGCTTCGATGCCCTGCTGCGCCTCCCCGAAGCGGCCTATGAACGGCGGACCGGGCAGCCGCTGCCGAGAGCGCCGAAGTATATCTGGGAGACGGGGTTTAATGTGGAGGGGTGGGGATTGAATCAGGAAGTATTAACAGAAAAACCTTATCTTAGGAGCTAAACCATTACTAATGGCTCCTGTAAAACACGTTCTCGGCATTTCCGGCGGTAAAGACAGCGCAGCACTCGCCATCTACCTCAAGGATAAACATCCGGACCTTCCGGTGGAGTACTACACCTGCGATACCGGTAAAGAGCTCAACGAAACCTACGAGCTGATTAAAAACCTGGAAGTCTACCTCGGGCAGTCTATCGTGAAGCTCGAAGCTGCAAAGGACAGCCCTGAAGACCCTTTCGACCACTTCCTGCAGGTTTACGGCGGCTACCTGCCCTCCGCAATGGCGCGTTGGTGTACCAAAAAGCTAAAGCTTGATCCCTTCGAGCAGTACATTGCCGGAGACGACCCTGTGATTTCCTACGTCGGCATACGCGGGGACGAGCAGCGCGAAGGCTATATTTCCAAGCGCCCGAATATTCAATCGATCTTTCCTTTCCGGAAGAATATCTGGAGCGAGGATGTGGTCCGGAAGGTGCTGTCCAATGCGCAGATGCCGTTCATCAAAGGCTTGTATGAGGAGTACGTAGCGGACAGTCCGCACCTTGAGCGGCTGATAGAGATCGTGGAAGAGCCCGTTTCTCCCCGCCTCACTCAGGACCAAAAACTCGACCTGCTGCTCGACCTTGACATCAAGGGCTTCAACCGGGTGGTGTTGGCCTTCCTCAAAACGACCGACTATCCGCTGTCAAAAGTCGACCACTTCCCCCTTGTCGATAACGATGAGGTATTGGTGCGCGATGACATCTTCCGCATTCTGCGCGACAGTGGCGTGGGTGTCCCCGCCTACTACGAGAAGCGGGAATATCAGGTGGAAATCGAGGGTGAAATCAAAACGGGGCACTACTCCCGCAGCCGTTCCGGTTGCTTTTTCTGCTTTTTCCAGCAAAAGATCGAATGGGTATGGTTGTACGAAAACCACCCGGAGCTGTACGCAAAAGCCCAGGTCTACGAAAAGGACGGCTACACCTGGCAGCAGGGCGAAACGCTGGAGGAACTGTCACAGCCCGAGCGCCGGCAGGCCATCAAGCGGGAGCACTACCTGCGCACGGAGCGCCAACGGAATAACGCACAGTCGGACAGCCTGATTGACATCCTCGGGGTGGAGGATGCGGAGGGAGTCGGGTGTGCGGCTTGTTTTTTATAAAAATGAAGCGCATGAACACCAACGCGACATACAAAGAGCTCAGCATAATACTGGAACGAGATAGTACCTCAGCAAGCTATAAGTTTGCTTTGCTGCGGGCTGCGATCGAGGTGGTGCTCGAACAATCTCCGTTTATCACAATTGAGGAAAAACGGGTAGCTATCCCCGGTTGGCTCGTTGTGGAAAAATGGCTGCTGTATTACTTTCCGATTTTCTCGGATGCTACTTTTATTCCTCAGGTAAGCGCTGACAAGGATATTGATAAACCCATCAAATTTCGGCAGTTATTCAGTCCGGTAACCGGTTATTACAGCACAAATGGCGGTTATGAAGCATTCTTCACTGATTTGCGGTCAAGGCATATTCCGGAGCCCATTCGCGACCCGTTTCTGGCGCTGTCAGATTATACTTTTGATCTCATTCGGACCATGCCAATGAAGTATTTTGGCAATTCCCTGGCCTCTGCTCCGGAAGAAAAGTTTTACCGGGTTTTTCAGTATGAAAAAGGGAGGCAGAAGCAGCGCATAGATGGTCCGGTTGACGCATTGAGTTTACTGGATCGGTATGCCCGTTTTTTCCTGCCAAAATCGTATTACGAGCTCTTCGAAGTCATGGGGGCGTACATCCTCGGGACAGGCTCCATCATCCAGCGATGGGCAGAGTTTACAGCCAACTTAGCCCGTGGCAAAAGCGATGTGACGGTGTCAAAAATGCTCGATATCCTTTCCACTTCACCGGTGGAAGCCCGGGAGGTACGTCTGTCGCAGCAACTATTTGCCAACATGCTTAAGCACCAGGGCACTTTGCGCTGCGTGTGGTCCAATAAGCGCATCGCGACTAAATCAGGGCTCAATCTGGACCATGTTGTCCCTTTTTCGGTCTGGAAAAACAATGACTTGTGGAATTTGCTGCCTGCCAGCAAGACCGTCAATGGCCAAAAAAGCGACAAAGTGCCTTCCGGAGAAAGACTGGAAGCAAGCCGGGAGATCATCTTTCATTATTGGACCTTCCTTTATAAATCAGAACCGGAGATTTTCATGCGGGAAGTAAAAAAGAGCCTGCTTGGCGTTTACGGGGGAACCGACTGGCAGCACATTTCATTCGAGCAGCTGAAGAGGAGCTGCCAGCATTTAATTGACGAAAGAGGCTTCGAACCATGGAATGGCTAAAACAAAACCCGAACGCCCACCTAACAGCCAAAGAGCGCGACCGGGCTTCCTTCCCATTGCGGTGGTTGGCAGAGCGGGGCAAGGTGCAGGGTCGGGTACTTGATTATGGCTGCGGCTACGGGGCTGATGTGCGCTATTTGCAGCAGAAAGGCTTTGAGGTCACCGGCTACGATCCGCACTATGCGCCCGACATGCCCGCCGGGCCATTCGATACCATTTTCTGCGGGTATGTTCTGAATGTTTTGTTCCCTGAACAGCAAGCTGAGGTTTTGATGCAAGTTTCTGAGTTACTGAAGTTTGGCGGCAAAGCCTACTTCGCCGTACGGCGGGATGTGCGCTACGAAGGTTTCCGCACCCACCGCGTGCATAAAAAACCGACCTTCCAGTGCAACGTCACCCTGCCCTTTCAGAGCGTACTCTGCAACGACTTCTGCGAAATCTACGAGTACCAGCACTACCCGCTTACGCAGGAATGGAACGGCTGCGTTTTCTGCACGCCCTCTAAGCAGCGCCGGCCTATCACGGAGAGCGCCACTGCCTACGCCATATATGACAAGTACCCGGTATCCGAAGGCCATGCCCTCATTCTGCCCAAGCGCCACTGCGCGGACTACTTTGAGCTGCCCGTCAAAGAGCAACAAGCCTGCTGGCTCCTGGCCAACCGCGTCCAGTCCATTTTACAGGACGAATACCAGCCCGATGGCTTTAATGTGGGCATCAACGTCCATGCTGCGGCCGGGCAGACGGTTTTTCATGCGCACATCCATGTGATCCCACGATATAAGGGAGATGTGGGGAACCCGCGGGGCGGTGTGCGTGGGGTGGTGCCGGGGAGGAGGGAGTATTGATTCGTAAAAAATTTATATTTTGTTGATCTTAATACAGCAGCGGTTACAAAGCATGAAGTATTGGTAGTAAAAAAGTTGGTATCAAGAGGTACCTTTCCTTAGTGGAAGCTCCATACAATGCAGGATAACAAAAGTAAATGAGCCGAAATTGGTCAGAATACGAAGTAGGGGAAACCGTCAAAGATTATTTCGATATGCTTTCGAAAGAAATCAGGCGTATTCCATACAAGAAATCTGAGCACAGGAGGGCATTGCAAAAAAAGCTTGATGGTAGATCCGATGGGTCTATAGAATTTAAGCACCAGAACATCACTGCGGTGCTACTGGACCTTAAGATACCGCCAATTGCCGGGTATAAGCCCAGGTGGAACTACCAGAAATTATTAGTCCCGGTCATCGTGCAGTATCTGGATGAAAATGACTTTTGGCAAGTCAACTTTGAGCACTTCATTGACGCGACAATAGAGCAACCGCCAAAGGTAGATTTTGCTAAATGGCTGGAGCCAATCCCCCAGTTGGTCCAGGCAAAGGAACCAGCAGTAGATTATAGACCGCGCATTGCAAAAGTTGACTACCTGGCTAAAGAACAAGCCAACAAGCTACTTGGGGACCAGGGAGAAGAACTGGTCCTGCAATACGAACGCTGGAGGCTGATCCAAGCGGATAAAGTGGCTCTTGCAGATTCCGTCGAATGGATATCTAAAGAACAAGGCGACGGCGCAGGCTTTGACATCCTTTCGAAAAACTTGAACGGAACGGATCGCTACATTGAAGTGAAGACGACTAAACTTGGAAAGTATACTCCGATTTACTTCACCCGGAATGAGTTGAAGTGCTCGGAAAAAAGGGAGTCCAATTATCACTTGTACCGGCTGTTTGAGTTTGATAAGCGGCCGAAGATGTTTAAATCGAAGGGGCGGCTGGATGCTATTTGTGAGACGGAGGCGGTGAGTTTTGTGGGGAGGTTTAGGTAGATTCTTCCTCAGCCTTACAAAGTAGCCTTTCTGATTCCATTCAGGGGTAACTGGTGTGTATAAAGAAGGAAAAGACATTAACCCGGGCGCGCAAAGCCGATATGTACTCGTCATAATAACTGACGGGCTATTTAATTAATTGTCGTTTAAAATAGACCAGGCCTATGCCTGTCGAATAAACTTAAATAGCAGGATGGTAGAAACCTCCGACATATTGTTTTTTGACCTGGAGGTGCATAAGAAAACAAAGCACATTCTGGATATAGGAGCAATTTTGCAAGGCGATCAATTCCGGAAAAAATCAGTGGAGCGCTTTGTCGAATTCGCAAAAAGCGCAAGTCTGATATGTGGTCATAACATTATTGACCATGATCTTCCAATTTTGAAAAAGCAGCTCGACTCCATTCCGTTTTTTGAGAAGCCTGCAATTGACACGCTTTATTGGTCTGCAATTTTATTTCCTAGAAAGCCTTATCATCAATTAGTCAAGGATTACCATCTTAATGGGGAAGAACTAAACAACCCATTGGCTGACGCCAAGCTAACAAAAAAGTTACTGATAGATTTGTTGGATGCTTATCAGCAGCTGCCGAGTGAGCGGAAAGTCCTATACTTCAATTTGCTTGAAGGACACCAAGGCTTTGACGGCTTCTTTAAATTAGCTATTCCCCAAAGGGCTCCTGATAGAATAGACAGGGAAGGCTTAATAGCTCTACTCCAAAATCATTATGGCTCTTTAATTTGTGGCCGAGCCAATTTGGTAGAACTAATCGAGCGTCACCCAATTGAGCTCGCGTACGCTATAGCCTTGATCACGACCAAGGATCCGGAATCTTTACCGCCAGCATGGGTTTTGCACCGCTTTCCAGTTGTGATGCAAGTAATCAATCGGCTACGCATTCAATGCGATGGAAAGGGCAAGTGTGAGTATTGTCAAAACCTCCAGCCTACATCTGCTCTAAAAAAGTGGTTTGGGTTTCCCGGCTTTCGCCATTTTGGCGACGATGAAGGACAACCTTTACAAGAAAAGGTAGTAGAGGCAGCCTTAGCGGACAAATCTTTTGTAGCAATTTTTCCCACTGGTGGGGGCAAATCCCTGACGTTCCAGTTGCCCGCTCTGATCCAAGGAGAAGCCAACCGATCGCTGACTGTGGTTATTTCCCCTCTTCAGTCTTTAATGAAAGACCAGGTAGATGTTTTGGAAAAGCGCCATGGAATAACGGCAGCAGTAACGATCAATGGCATGTTGTCTCCTCTTGAGCGGACAGAAGCGATTGAACGAGTGGCTCAGGGCGGGGCTAACCTTCTTTATATTTCACCTGAGTCCTTACGTGCAAAATCGATAACTGACTTACTTATAGGCCGGTCCATCAGCCGATTCGTTATTGATGAAGCGCACTGTCTGTCCGCTTGGGGTCAGGATTTCCGAGTAGATTACCTCTACATCGGCAGGTTCATTAAAAAGCTGCAAAAAAGGAAAAACCTAACCAGAAACATTCCGGTATCTTGTTTTACCGCTACCGCTAAACCGGCGGTAGTCGAAGACATTCAAGACTACTTTGACGAGCACCTTCAGCTCGAACTAGAAATCTTCCAGACTAGTGCTAAGCGCGACAACCTGCAATACTTTGTATTTCCCGTCAAGGGTAAACAGGAAAAGCTGGAGCGGCTGATTGAATTGCTTCAATCTGAAGAGGGCCCTAAAATTGTCTACGTGTCTCGGGTAAAAACCGCAGAAGAATTAGCGAAAGCGCTGCAGGCCAACGGTTTGCCTGCCAAAGCTTATCACGGACAGCTGGAGCGAGACACCAAGAAAAAGATTCAGGACGATTTTATGGAAACGGATAGCGCGTTGGAAATCGTCGTGGCTACCTCAGCTTTCGGTATGGGCGTGGATAAGGACAACGTAAAGATGGTTGTTCACTACCAAATTTCTGACTCTCTGGAAAATTACATGCAAGAATCAGGAAGAGCAGGGCGAAACCCAGCACTGAGAGCCAAATGCTTTATCCTTTTTGACGAAAATGATTTAAGTGGACACTTCAACCTGCTTAATATCTCTAAGCTTAACTTCAAAGAGATTAATCAAATTTGGCAAGGTATAAAGCAATTCAGAAAGAAGACTTTTGCAAAGTCAGCGTTGGAAATAGCCAAAGCTGCCGGATGGGACTCGGAAATGTATCAGCTGGAAACCAGAGTAAAAACAGCTATCTCCGCATTAGAAGAATCTGGGTATGTAAGACGAGAAGAAAACGCACCCCGCACTTATGCTACAAGTATAGTAGTAAAAAATGTAGAGCAAGCCAATCAGCGGATTGATGGCCGCCCGGATTTATTTGAAAGCGACCAGGATATTGAGCAGGCAAAACGGGTTTTTAGCTCACTTATTTCAAGGGCGCGTGTAGAAGAAGACACCCGTGTAGATAGTATGGCAGAAGCACTGGGAATAGATAGAAACGAAATTTCTCGGCATCTCACATTGTTCAAGCAGCTCGGTATATTAAGCAATGATAAGGATCTCACTGCGTACTATTTTACTGTAAAAGGCAAGCGCAACTCTACCTCTGTTTTCCAACAAGCCTCAGAAATTGAGGCAAAGCTTTTCGATTTGCTTTTCTCACGCGATGATGAACGAGTAAGGAGGTTTTATCTGCGTGAACTGAATGAGAACCTCATTGAAGCAGGTTTAGAGGGAGCTCTACATATCATTAAAACGGTTCTGAATTTTTGGAGCGTCAGCAACTCAATCTACAAAGAGCGCATAGACCGGACTACGGAGCAATATCAGGTCAAACTGAGGAAACGCCGTGACCTCTTTGAAAGGGAAATAAAGCAGCGCAAGAAGATGGGAAGCTTTTGCTTAGCCGTATTTGAACGAGATTACCTCCCCAAAGCAAAAACGGACCCAGATTTTAGTGACAAAAAACTCATTGAGTTTTCCACACTAGAAATACAAGAAAAAGTGAATGCGCTATTGGGCGAAACCAAAACCATTCGGGAATACGAGTACCTATTGCTATACCTGCATCGGCTTAATGTAATGGAGCTGAAGAGTGGCTTGTTAGTCCTCTATAACCCAATGAAAATCATCCGTCGCCAAGAGAATAATCGGAAGAAATATACACTGGATGATTTTGCGCAACTTGGCCGTTTTTACCAATCAAAGACCGAACAGATTCATATTGTAGGCGAATACGCTAAGATACAACTACGGCAACAGGAAGAAGCATTACAATTTGTTGACGATTACTTTGTACTCGATTATAATGACTTCCTCGGAAAATACTTTCCGGGACGCCGTACTAAAATCAGACAAGCCATTACGGAAGAACAATTTGAGCAGATCATTAAAGATCTTTCTCCGGAACAGCTTGAGGTAGTCAAGGACAATAAGAGTCAAAACATCCTTGTTGCAGCAGGTCCGGGCAGCGGAAAAACCCGAGTTTTGGTACACAAAGTTGCTCACTTGCTGCTGTTAGAGGATATTAAGCCTGAGCAATTTTTAATGCTCACGTTCTCTCGTCCGGCAGCGCTAGAATTTAAGACACGGCTTCGAAAACTGGTAGGAAGGGTCGCTTATGATATTGACATCTTCACTTATCATGGCTTTGCCTTTCAGTTGCAAGGCAGAATGGGTGACCTGGAGCGTTCTGAAGACATTTTAAAACAGATGACTGAAGCCATCAAAAGTCGCGAAGTATCGCCTGAGCGAATACTCAGCAAAAGTGTGATGGTTATTGACGAATTTCAAGACGTTAGCCAGCTCGAATATGAATTTATTGAGGCCATTGCGGAGATGGCAGGCAATATTCGAATTATCGCTGTAGGTGATGATGACCAAAACATTTACGAATTCCGAGGTGCTAGTATCAAATATATGCGGGCATTTGCAAAGCGGGATACCTCTAAGATATACTATCTGACCACAAATTATCGTGCCCGCAAAAACCTATTAGGTTTCAGTAATCGCTACCTCGGCCAGATTACTTCAGCAAGAATAAAGGAGGGCATCACCCTGGTAGCCCATAGGCAGGAAAATGGAAAGATTGAAATCGTCTACCATCACCATGACCAGCTCATCCTTCCCCTTCTGGAACATATCAAAAACATTCAATTATCGGGGACAACTTGCGTGCTGACTTATTCCAATGAAGAGGCTATTTTGATGACGACTTTGCTCAAGCAAGAAGGGTTTCCTGCTCGGCTAATTGTGCATAAAGAAGGCTTTTCTTTACATGACCTACTCGAAATTCGTTGGTTCACTCACAAAACGCTTGCTACTATAAAAGACGGGTCAGGCTTGATCACTGAGGAGGCTTGGCGGCATACGAAAGCGAATCTCGAAACTGAATTTTCCCGCTCCAATAACCTTGATCTGGTAAATCGGGTAATAGATCATTTCGAAAGGGTTAACCCAAAGAAGTTTAAAAGCAAATGGCTGAGCTACCTGCGGGAGTGCCGGATTGAAGACTTTTACTTTCCGGAAAAAGAAGTTATTCTCGTATCAACTATGCATAAAGCAAAAGGGAAAGAGTTTGACAACGTTTTCCTTTTATTGAATCGCTACCCTCTCACTTCAGAGGAGAAAAAACGGGTGCTTTATGTTGCTGTATCACGGGCAAAAGAAAACCTTTTTATTCACACAAACTCCATCTCATTTCCGATAGCAGGGATCGCAAATCTTGAGTATAGAGAAGATAAAAGAGCATGGCCATCACCAAGCCTGTTAATATTGCAATGCGGCATGACAGATGTATGGTTGGGCTATTTTAAAAGAAAGCACGTAATTCGAAATATCAAGGAATTACAGTCTGGCCAGAGGCTTGTACCTCATCGTGAGAACCCTGCCTTTTTCCAAACTTCCAGCGGGAAGGACATCTTAAAGTTATCCCAAGCTTTTTCGGCTAAATTACAGCAATACCTAGATAAGAATTATCAATTAGAGCAAATTCATGCTCAGTATATCGTGGTTTGGAAAGATCAAGAAACCGGTCAAGAGGTAAGAGTTGTATTGCCCAAAATTCGGTTGCGCCAACAGCGTTAATTTTTTGCATGCCCCAGCCTTGAAACGTTAGAGCTAATCGATCCCCCCATACAAAGCCAACACTACTCCTCAAACGTAAAAAAAGCTCGTCCTCCAGCGAAAATAAAACAAAAAAATCAATCTATTTGTTTCTATTTTGATTTGTCCGTATCTTCCGTTCATGATACAGCATGGCAGCCTCTGGAATGCCCTCAACAGGGAGCTATCCTGACAGTTGCTTATTTGGCTTTTGGGAGAAGGCACCCTAAAAAATGAGACTAAATGGATAGCATCGACTTATCTCCTTTAGACGCGTCAACTTTAGCTTCAGCATTCAATATGTTCCGGGACTGGAATGCAATAGCTATGCCCAATCAAAAAATCCATATCAAAAACGAGCAGCGCTTAGTAGAAGACTTAAAGGAAGCCCTTCAAAGTGCGATCATAGCTATAAGGAAAAAAGAATTGAACAGCAAACCTCCGGGCTGGGATATTGGATTCATAATTGGGTTCGTGAGCGGCAGCCTCGGCGTACATTGGTACAATGAGTATATCGCCAGAAATAGCGAACAATACAAAATACTCTCTGCTATGAAAGCCCTTAGCTCGTACTTTGAAATAAAAGATATAGCGCTGCTTAGGGTAGAAAAACTGTACGAGCACTTTTTAAAATCGGATTCTAATCTAATCATCGAAGACACACAGGTAGACAAGCAGTTATTCTCCGATGATGAAAGCAAATACAATAGCCTAATCGAAAACACAGCCTATAATGGCAGCGTGGATACTATACTCAACAATATTATGCTGCAACAGATAGATCTAATAATGAAAAAAGGAAAGCATATGCCTAATGTTCCTGTAAAAAAACATATCTCAGACAGTCTGATCGAAGATATTCTGCAACTGAATGTTTATATTTAAGGAGTATTGATTCCCCTTTTGATTTAACTCAGCTCTCAAACATGTACGCTTAACGGATCGTGCATGCGCCGTGCCGACCGAAGAGTGGTTTGCCCCCCATTATTCGGAATCTCTACAGACCGGTTATTGAATGAATGAGCAATGCCCTTATCTTTGCATCAGCGAGATGCGACCGACGGCGAGAGTTGTACCGAAGGTTATGTGGTAGTGGCTTCAATACAAAGTCAAAGAGATTGTAAAAGATTTCTTTGATCCACTTTAGCCGGACTATGTGCAAATTCCAGAGTTACCGATCCTTCTGCGGTGCCGCTTTCCAAAACAGATCAAAACAAAATAATTCAATTTATTTGCGTCAGACCCGGTTTTTCAATATCTTACAAACCTGATATACTGCGCCACTCTATAGAAAGGGATCATCAGGAAATAATGTGTAGATATCCAAAGCGGCTTAAGTAAACACCCAAAACCGAAAAGATGAGCGGGAACGTTACATTGCAAACAGTTTAAGCAAACAAGATGAGGCATATGACCAAAAGAAAAATCCGTCTTCCTGAGGCCCTCCAATTACTGGAAGACGGCAATCTAGACAGCAGCTACACCGTCGGGTTTTCGGATTCCGACCGGGTGGAGGCAAC
Source organism: bacterium (assembly GCA_024742755.1). Taxonomy (GTDB): domain Bacteria; phylum Bacteroidota; class Bacteroidia; order Chitinophagales; family Saprospiraceae; genus Phaeodactylibacter. The sequence goes on from JANSXW010000070.1 coordinate 24,854, forward strand.
GGATGCGATCAAGCTTGGTGCTGTAGGAGTGGACGTTCCGGAAGCTTGTATACGCTTAACAAAGTGGTCACCGACATTTATCGTCGGTGACCACTTTTCAGCGTTTATGCCGACATCAAGTTGGTTTGTTTAGACAAACCACTTTATCGTCGGTATATCTACTACGATGACGCTAATATCGCCGACGATGAAGATTTTGACGGGGAGTGGGTCCCTATTGAGTCCGATATGGCGCATGACAAGCGCAATCTTCACATTCAATTAAATGTGGATGAGGAAGTAGAGCAGTGGCTCAGCTCAGCGGATGTCGATTTGGATGCGCTCGTAAGTGAATTGCTGACGGGGTTTTATCGTTCTTCCAGGGCGGTAAATAAATAACCCCTTCAAGCCATCGAATACATCCTGCTGACGCAGCACGAGCAGGAAAGCCGTTACAGGGCGCCGGACCGGAGCAAAAAAGACATGATGCAGCGGTGCTCGAACTCGCAGTGGAGCAACGAAGCAGGTTCGGGGAAGCGGAATTGCTACACAGAAGCAAGAAGCGAAGTACAAGCGATCTGGTGTGCCATAGCAGTTAGAAAACGGTAGACAAAACAAAATGAAAATAAGCATAGCACAAATACAACCCGCTGCAGGGGACATTCAGGGGAACATTGGCCTCCATAAAACCTGGATTGAGCGGGCAATTGCGCAGCAGGCAGACTTCATTGCCTTCCCCGAGTTGTCGCTTACCGCTTACGAACCTAAGTTGGCCCGGGAGTTGGCCATAGGCCAAGATGATTTTCGCGTGGAGGAGTTTCAAAAAATCAGTGATCGGAGCGGTATCACTATCGGGCTGGGAGCGCCGACAAAATCAGGCCGGGGCATACACATAAGCATGATTGTTTTCCAGCCCCATCAGGGCCGAACCGTCTACTCCAAACAAATACTGCACCGCGATGAAAAACCCTTTTTCGTGGAGGGGCAAGAACCACTGCTTCTGACGATCGGGGACAAGAAGGTGCTGCCCGCCATTTGCTATGAGTCTTTGCAAAAAGAACACGCAAAACACATTCAGGCACTGGGTTCCGATATTTATCTGGCAAGTGTAGCCAAACCACAAAAAGGAATAGAAAAGGCGTTTGACCACTATCGCGAAATCGCCGCAAAGTTTTCAGTCTCCGTGCTGCTGACGAACAGCATCGGACACTGTGATGATTTTCAAAGTGCAGGCCAATCCGCAGTTTGGGGTGCCGATGGCACAATAAAGGATAAACTCAAGGCAGATACAGAAGGCCTGTTGATATGGGATACGGAAACGGAAACCGTCCTCAAACAGGAAGCACCAAAAGTTTACTCATAGAAGTAATGGAAACGGGCCAGGCAGGAAGTCCGTAAAGTAGCTCCTGAAAATGCAGCCGGATAATTTGGCTCAAGAGCGAGGGGGACACAACGGGCAGCGTCGGATTGGGGTTGCCTGATACTGCCGGATCAGAAAAAGCTGACAAAAAACAAAAGATCAATTGATCAACTTGCTATACTGACGCTGTTTTGGTTTGGTCGGGCCATACCTCCAACAGGTCAGCATTTACTCGGTCGTCGTGGTTTAGCTACTGACGATCCTGTGGATGTCAGCACAGGTTCGCCCAAACCACTTCGTGACGAGTATATTTGCCAGAGGGAAATACGTATATTCCTGATTCGTAGCTAAACCAGCAGGCACCAATGAAAAGTAGCATAAAAGCCCTAATCATCTGTTGTGCCGCACTCCAAGTGGCGGGTGCCCAAAACTTCGGGGACTTCCCCAAGATTAAGAAAGAGCAGTTATTGGATGATCTCGAAATACTGTACCAGGGCCTGGACAAATTCCACTCCGGCATGTATTGGTACACGCCCAAAGACAGCGTGGACAGGGCCTTCGCTGCTGTCAGGAAGCAGATAACGGGAGACTTGAACGTGCTTGAGTTTCACAAGCTCATAGCGCCGTTGGTTGCCCTCTCCCGGGAAGACCATACGGATATCTACCGCCCTGCGGACGTGAAGGAAAAAATATATAGCGAAGCAAAATTCCTGCCTTTGAGGGTAGTTTTCCTGGGTAAAAAACTCTACTGCGTGAAAAATGGCTCAGACTTTGATGGCTTTGCGCTCGAAGGCAAACAAATCGAATCCATCAACGGAGCAACGCCGGCGGGCATAGTGGGCAAGATAGGGCAGCTCTTTGCTTCCGACGGGTATATCAAAGCGGTCAAATACAGCGATTTGGAAGGGTTGAGCTTTTCCGTATACCACTTTTACTACTACGGGCAGGTGGATCAGTTTGAAATAAAGTTCCGGGGCATTAGCGAGCCCGTAACCCTCCAACCTCTAAATTTGGAAGCGATTGCCCGGCACCTGAATGCCAGATACGGGAAGCCCAAAAGTGCGGAGGATAAGGTGCTGGAATACAAAATACTCAATGATTCCGTCGCCTACCTGGGCATTCATACCTTTGGCAATGGTGAAATAAGAGCATATACAACCGAAAAGAAGCTGAGGGTCTTCCTGAGGAACAGTTTTAAATCCATACACGAAAAGGGCATTCAAACCCTCATTGTGGATGTCAGCAAAAATACCGGCGGGTCGGAAGGGAATGAAGGGTTGCTGTATTCCTACTTCGGCGACAACTATCAGAAATACAAAAAAGTGAGGGCAAAGGCCCCAAAGGCAGTTTTGGATAACGGAACAGACCCACCGATCACACTAAAAGCTTTCGGCTTTTTTGAAAGGCTTTTCACCAACCGGAAAATGGAGGATGGTGCTCTGGAAAGGAGAGCGTCGCCCGGCAAGGGTCTGATGGTCTATAAGAAGGAGCCGGATTACAAGTTCAGGGGCAAAACCTACGTCCTGATCAGCCCGGTCACCTATTCCGGCGGTAGCGAATTCAGCAATATGATGTACAGTCAGGGCTTAGCCACTTTTGTAGGGCAGGAAACAGGGGGGGGCTATTACGGAAATACAAGCGGCTACGGCCGGGCATTGGTGCTGCCGAATTCAAAGATTAAGGTGTCTGTCCCGGCTTTGCAATTTGTGATGAATGTGAAGCCCAAGCTCCCCTTTGGCAGAGGGGTCATCCCTCATTATGAAGTGATACCCACCTTTGAAGAATACAGGAGTGGGGAGAATGCCAGTCTAAATTTTGTTTTGGAGCGATTGGGAAACGAAGAATAAGCTTAAATTTGAAGATGAGGTTCAGAAAATTACGAAATCAAGGAAAGCTATGGGATTAGAGGAAGCTATTTTGCAGGAAATGCGTGAGCAAGGCATCGATCAGGAGAAGAAGCTTGCGGTTATCAGGGGATATGAAAATGGAATTGACTTAGAGTTGGTTGCAAAGGTCGTCGACTTATCATTAGATGAAGTGGAGCGCATCATTGCATCCCACCTAAATAGTGACGCTGAAAATTGACCATGCTATGGGATTAGAAGAAGCTATTTTGCAAGAAGTAAGGGAGCAGGGCATTGAACAAGAAAAGCGCTTGGTTGTGATCCGTACTCATGAGAAGGGGTTTCCGCTAACCGATATTGCAGATATCACTGAATTGACCGTTGAGGAAGTGGAGCAAATTATAGCCGCCTACAAAGCTGGGCAACAGGATTGATAACCAAGAGAAAACTTCGTTTTCCTGAAGCACTTTGTTCCTAAGTGGATTACGGACCGGTTTCTGCCATTCCTCCAAAATGGGCCATAAACATACTGACGTTGAAGAGGTTTGGGCTACTGACGCTATCGGACCATTGTATACCATTTGAGAAAGGTAAAACTAAAAAATCACAAGAACCGAAACTCTTGTGATTTTAAATAAGCTTGTTATTTGCAAACGCTAAGACTGATTAACGAAAATTTTCCTCAAGATGCTTTTGAAGTCGCTCAAAGTCGCTTTCAATATTTGGATTTTTCATGACATCGAAGCAGGCAAAAGTAGGGATGGGTTTCATGCCGAAAAACTTAAAATTCATGTGCTGTGGAAAGTATAAGTCATCAACGGATTTGCCCGCAAAAAGGAATTCATGATCATCATCAAAAGCCTCTTCGGGTGCATTGAATGTCAGTGAAAGCATGTATCGGGTGTCCTGCATCAATCCGCCACCTCCATAATTCCTCTTTGGTGCTTCTGCCGTTCTACCATCATTCTGACTCATTTTACCAAACATGCCTGCGGTGTAAACTTCATCCATGTATTTCTTGAAGCTCCAGGGCAGCCCCATCCAGTTGGTAGGAGATTGCAAAATGACCACATCTGCCCAGATATGCTTATCGACCTCCTCATTTGCATCCCAATCATCTTTCATAGTGGTGTTTTTTACTTCGTAACCAACACTTTGAAGATACTCGCCAATCCTTTTAGCGAGTTCTCTGTTCAATTCGCCTTTAGCAAATGGATATTCCTGATGGGCATTTATTATTAATGCTTTCTTCATGATCTACTTATTTTAAAGTCCTCCAAACATGCCATTGTCATTCGCCAGGCCTTCGGTTGGTACAGGTTGAATGACATCCCAATGCTCCACGGCTTTTCCATTTTCCATTCTAAACAAATCGTAAAATGCATTAGAAGTATCATTCCAAGTTCCTTCGCTTATGGTCAAAACAAAGTTCCCCTCACCCATCACTTTGTGAATGGTATTGTATTGAAACATGTTGTCTATAGAAATAAGAAAGGCAACAGCATCTTGTATCCCTTGCAAGCCATTGTCAATGCCGGGGTTATGCTGCACATAGTCTTCAGCGATATAGTTGGCGATATTATCTGGGTTTTGCCCCATTAAAACATCCTGGACTATTGAAACTGCTAAAGCTTTATTCGCTTCTGTTTCGCTCAGATTGGTGATTTCGGTGGGGCCATCAATCATAGTATTGCCATTGACGGTCTGACTTTCCCACGGTTGTATAGCGTCCCAGTGCTCAGCTATTTTCCCATTATCGTCAAAGCGAAGTAGATCAAAAGTAACTACCGTATCGGCTCCAAAAGGTGCAGCATTGATCCATAGATTGTGCATAGCGACAAAATTGTCATCTTCAAGCATGCGGATATTTTGAACCTGTGTTCCATTTTGCTCCAGTACTGTTGTCAAAAGATCAATGAAAGGGTCTCTTCCTGTAGGAATAAATGGATTATGCTGGATATAATCTTCCGTTACTAAGTCTTCTATCGTAGCTACATCACGTTCGTTTACAGCTTCTAAAAAGGCTGTAACTTTCTCCTTTTGAGCGAGGTCTGTTGGTGTTGGGTCGTCATCTTTATTGCAAGCAAAAAGACTAAGCAAAACACCTGATACTAAAATTGATTTAATAAAAATTATATGCTTCATGATTCAGAAATATTAAGCGGTAATACATTGATTGAGTTAAAATCCAAACATGCCATTGTCATTTGCCAAACCCTCAGTGGGGATGGGCTGAATAACATCCCAGTGCTCAACGACTTTATCGTTCTCAATTCGGAATAAGTCATAGAAGACATTGCTGGTGTTATTCCATTGGCCCTCACTTACTGTCAAAACAAAATTTCCTTCACCCAGTACTTTGTGTATTTTGGTGTACTGAAACATGTTATTCCGGGAAGTTAGATATTCGACTGCTTCTACAATACCCTGCAATCCGTCTTTGATGTCTGGGTTATGCTGATGGTAAGTTTCAGCACTGATGTAGTCCGTAATTTTGTTTGGATTTTTGCCCATCAATACATCTTCAACGAGGGATACTGCCAGGGCTTTGTTTGCTTCGGTTTTATCCAAATCCTCAACCGTTGTTGGGCCGTCCGTTTGCGTCCTTCCGCTGGCCGTTTCTGTAACTAATGGGGTCATCGCATCCCAGTGCTCAGCTACTTTACCATTGTTATCCAGCCGGATGATATCAAAGGAGACCATCTCGTCTGCTCCAAAGGGCTTGGCATTCCGCCAGATGTTATGCATGAATACGTAATTGCCGTCCTGGAACATCCGGATATTTTCGGCAGTAGTGCCGTTTTCCTGCAGGACCGGCAGCATTTGGATGAAAGGCTCGAGCCCGGTCGGGATAAACGGGTTGTGCTGAATATAATCGGCATTGGCCAGTTCCCGCATCGTCGCCGGGTCATTTTGTAAAACGGCGCCAAGGAAA